>NZ_PSWQ01000012.1:0-142694 GCF_002932915.1 Rathayibacter sp. RFBD1 | reverse complement strand
CTCCCCACTGCCGTGGCGCGGCCGATCCGACAGGACGCCCGTGTCCACCAGCCCCCGCCCCACCCTCTTCGCCCTGCCCGGACTCGGGCTCGACGGCCGCGCCTTCGACGCGCTCGGCCGCGAGCTCGCCGACGTCGCGGACCTCGTCGCGCTCGACCTGCCCGGTGGATCCGGGACCTCGCTCGAGGAGATGACCGCTGCCACGATCCGCCGGATCCGCGAGCACGGCGCCTCCCGCTGGCTGCTCCTCGGGCACAGCATGGGCGGGAAGATCGCCTCGCTCGTGGCCTCGCGCACGGTCACCGGCCGCTCGGGCCTGTTCGGGCTCGCGGGCGTCGTGCTCCTCGCCGGGTCGCCGCTCTCGCCCGAGCCGATGGAGGAGGAGCGCCGCTCGACCATGCTCGGCTGGGTCGCCGACGGGCACCTCGACGAGGCGCAGGCGCGCGAGTTCGTCGACCAGAACGTCGGCTCGCCGCTGCCCGCCGACGCCGACGCGGAGGTGCTGGCCGAGCTGCGCCGCTACTCCCCCGAGGGCTGGCGCGACTGGCTCGAGCACGGCAGCCGCGAGGACCGCACCGGAGAGGCCGCCCTCGGGGCCGTGCCCGCGCTCCTGATCGCGGGCGGTGAGGACGGCGACCTCGGCGCCGACGCGCAGCGCCGCCTCAACGGCTCCCTCTACTCCCGTGCCCGGCTGCTCACGCTCGCCGGGGCGGGCCACCTGCTGCCGTTCGAGCGCCCGGTCGAGGTGGCGGCGGCGATCCGCCGGTTCTGGGAGGAGGAGGCCGGCACGGCGCCGTCGGTTCCGGCCGACGTCGGCGCGGCCATCGCCTCCGCCCGGACCTCCACGCGGGTGCGCGGGCTGCTGGCCGTGCGCGCGCTCGCCGACGACCCGGAGTACGCGCCGCGCGCCCTGACCGTCGCCCAGCTCGCGGAGCTGCGGGCGATCGCCGACCGGGTCGTCCCTCAGGAGGGCGGCCGGATCGACCTGGCCGCGCGGGTGGACACGCAGCTCGCGAACGGCGAGGGCGACGGCTGGCGCAACGCCGACCTGCCGGCCGACCCGATCGCCTACGGTCTGGCGCTCGACACCCTCCGGGGCTTCGCCGGCCTCGGCCCCGCCGAGCAGGACGCGCGCCTCACCGCGATCGCCGACGGCTCCGCGGAGCCCGGCGACCGCTCGGCCGGCGGGCTCGGTGCCGAGCAGCTGACCGCCTGGTTCGAGGACTGCCGCGTCGACCTCGTGAAGCAGTGGCTGGCGCACCCCGCGTCGATGGCGCGGATCGGCTACGACGGCTACGCCAGCGGCGGCGACACGCTGCCGCTCGTGACGGGCTTCCGCCTGCTCGGCGCCGACGACCGCGAGACCTGGGAACCGACGACGAGGAGTCACCGATGAACACGACCGGCATGCGCCGCTTCCCGCTCGACGAGACGGTCGACGCCGTCGTGATCGGCACCGGGGCCGGCGGAGCGCCCCTGCTCTCGGTGCTCGCCGCTCGCGGGCTGCGCGTCGTCGCCCTCGAGGCCGGGCCGCACTTCGATCCGCTCGGCCACACCGCCGACGAGACGGCGGCCGTCGAGATCAACTGGATGGAGGAGCGCCTCAGCGGAGGCGAGACCCCCACCGCCTTCGGGCAGAACAACAGCGGCCGCGGGGTCGGCGGCTCGACGCTGCACTGGGGAGCGTTCACGCCCCGCCCCGACCCGCGCGATCTGCGGCTCCGGAGCGACTCCGGCGTCGGCCGCGACTGGCCGATCGAGCACGCCGAGCTCACCGCGTACATCGAGAAGGTGGAGGCGACGATCGGAGTGGCGGGCCCGGCCGAGTACCCGTGGGACCCGTCGCGCCGCTACCTGCAGGGCCCGCTCGCGCGGAACGCCTCGGCCGACATGATGCTGCGCGGCTGCGCGGCGATCGGGATGCGCGCGACCGACGCGCCTGCCGCCGTGCTCAGCGGCCCGCGGGACGACGGCCGCCCCTCCTGCGTCAACTGCGGCCAGTGCCATCAGGGCTGCCGGACCGGCGCGAAGACGAGCATGGACGTGACCTACCTGCCGGAGGCGGTGCGGGCCGGTGCCGAGATCCGGGCCGACTCGTTCGTGCACGGGATCGAGCTGGACGCCGCGGGACGCGTGTGCGCCGTGGTCTACACGAGCGGCGGAGTGGAGCACCGGCAGCGCTGCTCCGCCCTGTTCCTCTGCGCGGGCGGCGTCGAGACGCCCCGGCTCCTCCTGCACACCGGCATCGCGAACAGCAGCGGCCAGGTGGGCCGCAACTTCCTGGCGCACGGGGCGACCCAGGTCTGGGGCACCTTCGAGAACGAGATGCGCGGCTACCGCGGCTACCCCTCCTCGGTGATCACCGAGGACACCGTCCGCCCGGCCGACGCGGACTTCGCGGGCGGCTACCTGATCCAGAGCCTCGGAGTGATGCCGCTGACCTACGCGACGACGCTCGCCCGCGGCGCGGGACTCTGGGGCCGCGATCTGATGGACGCGCTCGACGGATACCGCTTCGCGGCGGGCGTCGGGATCAACGCGGAGTGCCTGCCCGCCGACGGCAACCGGCTGGAGCTGACCGACGAGCTGGACGAGCACGGGGTGCCGAAGGCGCGCATCACGTTCTCGGCGGGCGCCAACGAGGAGGCGATCGACCGGCACGCGATCCGGACGATGACCGCGATCGTGGAGGCGGCCGGCGCGACGAGCACGCGGGTGATGGCGCGCACGGCGCACACGCTCGGCACCGTGCGGATGGGCACCGACGCGGGCGACGCCGTGATCGACGCGGACGGCCGCAGCTTCGACGTGCCGAACCTCTGGGTGTGCGACAACTCGGTGTTCCCGAGCGCGCTGATCGCGAACCCGGCGCTCGCGACGATGGCGCTCTCGCTGCGGACGGCGGCCCGCTTCCTGGCGGCGTAGCGTCGCGGCTGCGGGGCGGGACGACGGGCTCCTGCGCGTCGCCGACTGACCGAGGGCGTGCCCGGACTGCGCGCCTGGACTGCGCACCCCGCCGTATCAGCCGTGGGGCGGTGCGGGCGCCAGCGCAGTCGCGAGACGCCCTGACCGAACGGCGGGCCGTCGCGACGGCGCTCGACGGAGGTTCGGCGCGCGCTGAGGTGCTGAGGTGCTGACGTGCTGAGGTGCTGAGGTGCTGAGGTGCTGAGGTGCTGAGGTGCTGCATCGTGGTGGCCGAACGGCGGCAGGGCGCAAGGCGGCGGCACGGCCCTGGTGTCGGCACGGCGTCAGGCGACGGACGGTGCGGCCCCGGTGACGGTCCGCGCCTCAGCGGCAGTGGTGCGGCGGTGGTGCGACGGTGCGGCCGCGTGAACCCGAGCGAAGGCGCAGATCCGAGCGTCAGCGGCGCGGCGGTAGGTCGCTGAGCACTCGCCTCCGAGCGACAGCACGGCCCGATCACCAGTGCGAACCCGCGCAATGCGCCGAACCCGCCCGACAGCCGATTCCCTCAGGGGTGCACGGCAGCACGGCGGAACGGCAGAACGGCAGAACGGCAGAACGGGGGCGGCCGGTCCGCGAACCTCGGGGTCGCGGGCGGGCTTGGACGGAGCCGTGCCTCGAGGCCCGGCGGGCGCGTGGTGATGCGGCGGCCGGTGGGGGTGGTCCAGTCGGCGGTGCCGTCGGGGTGGAGGACGTAGGTCCAGCGGTCGCCGTGCCGCACGTGGTGGTGGGCGACGCAGAGGCTGGCGAGGTTGCCGGGGTCGGTGCCGCCGCCGTTTCGCCACTCGACGACGTGGTCGGCCTCGGCACTCGCGGCGGAGCGGGTGCAGCCGGGGAAGCGGCAGGTCACGTCGCGGAGCTGGAGGAGGAGCCGCAGCTCGCGGTGCGGCAGTCGGCGTGTGCGCCCGACCGAGAGGACGGCGCCCGTCCGGGGCTCGGTCAGCACGCGGGTGACGGTCGTGGGGACGAGGCTCCGGGCGACGTCTGCCGGGATCGGGCCGTAGCCGTCGAGCTCGGCGGAGGCGTCGTCGGCGCCGGACGCGGTGCTCGCCGACAGGGTGACCCGCACCTCGGCGCGCACGCCGGTGACGAGGGTCGGAACGGGCCGATCGGCACCGACCGAGTCGGGCGCCGTGCCGATGACGTCCGCCTCGCAGAGGAGGTCGGCCAGAGCGTCGGCTCGCAGCTGGGCGAGGGTCCGCTCGTCGCCCGCTCCGGAGATCGCGTCAACGTAGCACGCCCCGGTGATTCCGGTCGGCTCCGCCCCGGTCGTCCCGCTCGACTCCGCCCCGCAGGAGCCCGCATCCGTGGCGGCAGGCGGCTCCGCCCCCGCCGGCCCCTCGGCGCCGTCGCGGAGGATCCGGGCGATCCGGTCGAGGCGGCTGTACGCCCCCACGGCGACCGGGGCGGGGAGGAGGGCGCAGAGCGTCGCCATGCCATCGACCTCGGGGGTCAGCCAGACCGCGCGGTCCTCGCGGGCACGTCGGTGGCGCTCGGCGAGGGGCTGCTCGTGGAGCTCCTCCCGCAGCCGCGCCAGAGCGCGCCGCAGCTGGGTCGGCGTGGTGCGGGCCGCGAGCTCGGCCGCCCGCGTATCGAACGCGGCGCGGGAGCCCAGAGGCAGGGTGGCCGCGACGGCGCAGACGACCTGGCCCGCCTCCCAGCGCAGGCGAGCCCCGGCGAGGGCGGCGCGGGTGGCCGGCAGGTCTTCGACGAGAAGGCGCGCGTGGTCGAGCTCGCGGGAGGCGACCCGCTCCGAAACTCTGAGGGCGACCGCGAACTCCGCGCGGATCGACCGCTCGGCGAGGTCGCTCGACGCGTGCGGCGCCGAGCCGCGGGCGAACGACTCCGGATGCTCGAGCGCGGCCCGGTGCCCGGCGTGCAGCTCCTCGGCCGCGGCCAGGAGCAGCGGGGACGCCGAACGGGCCAGCGCGGCGGCCCGGTCGCCGCGAGCACGCACCTCGCTGAGCACCGCCTCCGCTGCTGTCGACCCGCTGATCATCGTCATACGTGTATTCAATCAGCGACCACCGACACGGAAGCGACGGATCGTCACATCCGTGGGGAACCGGCGTGAAGCCCTCCTGTGGAGGGAGGGATCACCGCCGCCGACGCCGCACATCCCAGCCGTCCTCGGAGCGGCGCGCGCAGGACACCGGCGCAACACCCCGCCACACGCCCCCGCTCACCCGAACCGCACCGCCTCACGCCCCCGCTCACCCGAACCGCACCGCCTCACGCCCCCGCTCACGCGAACCGCACCGCCTCACGCACCCGCTCACGCGAACCGCACCGCCACTCGCACCCGCTCACGCGAACCGCACCGCCTCACACGCCCCCGCTCACCCGAACCGCACCGCCACACACCCCCGCTCACCCGCACCGAACCGCACCGCCTCACGCACCCCCGCATCCCCGCGCACCCTCAGCCTCACGCGAACCGCCCCGCCACCTCCGCCAGGCACTCCCGGAACACCCGCACGGCCGGCGACGCCAGCTGCGCCTCGCGCTGGGCGGTGAAGATCGTGCGGCGGGGCGTGCCGGGCAGCTCGAGGAGGCGGCAGTCCGGCGCCTCGCCCGCCCAGACCAGGTCGGGCATCAGGGCGACGGCGTGGCCGGAGGCGGCGAGGCGGATCTGCGCCTGCAGGTCGGCGGTCTCGAAGCGGACGTCCGGCTCGAAGCCCGCGACCCGGCAGGTCTGCTCGGCGAAGTGGCGGCTCGCGGTGCCGCGCGGCTCCATCACCCAGGCGGAGTCGCGGGCCGAGGCGAGGTCGACGACGGCGGAGTCGCGGCTCACGGCGAGGCGGATCGCGTCGGACGTCAGGTCGCTGCGCACCAGTCCGGGCAGCCAGGAGGTCGAGTGGCCGGGGTACTGCTCGGCGACGACGAGATCGAACTCCCGCGCCCACGACGTCTCGTGCAGCGCACCCTCGGGCTCGCGCTGCACCATCTCGACGCGCACCTCGGGGAAGCGGTCGGCGACGGCCCGGAGCGCACCCGGCATGAGCGCGAGCGCGGCCGACTGGAACACCGCGACGCGCACCCGGCCGGTCACCGACTCCCCCGAGGCCGCGAGCGCCGCCTCCGCCCGCTCGAGCAGGGCCATCACCTCGCCGGCCGCCTCGACCAGGATCTCGGCCTGGGGCGTGAGCTGCACGCGCCGGCCCGCCTTCCGCAGCAGCTCGACGCCGGCCTCGCGCTCGAGCACGGCGAGCTGCTGCGAGACGGCGGAGGGACTGTAGGCGAGGGCCTCGGCCGCGGCGGCGAGAGTGCCGCGGATGGCCACCTCGCGGAGCAGGACCAGGCGGCGGACATCGAGCACGGCGTCTCTCCGATCGTTCAGCTGAGCTGACCGGTACCGATAAGGAACGGTCGCTTCTGCTCAACGGTAGTCGGTCGAATACTGAAGGCACCCACCTCAGAGCAGAAGGACTGCACCATGACGGATCTCGCCAGCCCCGCTCTCGCCACCGGCCCCGCCGCCGACGGCCCGTCCGCCGATTCGATCGATCCCCGCCTGGTCGACGAGAGCGTCGCCCTGGTGCGGCGCTGGCTGCGCGAGGCGTCCGCGATCCCGATCGACGCCTCCGGGGCGCAGCTGGCGGGCGTGCTGAAGGACCCAACCGGCCTGGACTTCACGGTCGGCTTCGTCGACGGCGTCGTCCGACCCGAGGACACCCGCGTCGCGGCGGCGGCGCTGAAGGCGATCGCGGGCGGCGTGCCGTCCTTCCTCCCGGCTCCGATGCGCGGCGCGGTCGCCCTCGGCGGCGTCATGGCGCCGCTCCTCCCGGACGTCGTGGTGCCGATCGCGCGCCGGGTGCTGCGGCGGATGGTCGGCCACCTGATCATCGACGCGACCGACTCGCGCCTGGGCCCGGCCATCGCCGGGATCCGCCGCGACGGCGTCCGGCTCAACATGAACCTGCTCGGCGAGGCCGTCCTCGGCCGCGAGGAGGCCCACCGCCGCCTGGAGGGGACGCACCGGCTCCTCGCCCGCGACGACGTCGACTACGTCTCGATCAAGGTCTCCTCGAGCACCGCCCCGCACAACCCGTGGGCCTTCGACGCCGCGGTCGACGACATCGTGGAGGAGCTGGCGCCGCTGTTCGCCCGGGCCGCCGCGTCCTCGCCGCAGAAGTTCATCAACCTCGACATGGAGGAGTACAAGGACCTCGACCTCACCATCGCGGTCTTCACCCGCATCCTCGACCGGCCGGAGTTCCTCGGCCTCGAGGCCGGCATCGTGCTGCAGGCCTACCTGCCGGACGCGCTCTCGGCGATGATCCGCCTGCAGGAGTGGAGCGCCGCCCGCCGGGCCCGCGGCGGCGCCGGCATCAAGGTGCGCCTGGTCAAGGGCGCGAACCTGCCGATGGAGCAGGTCGAGGCCTCGGTCCACGGCTGGCCGCTGGCGACCTGGAGCAGCAAGCAGGACTCCGACACGAACTACAAGCGCGTCGTCGACTACGCGCTGCACCCGGAGCGGATCCGCAACGTGCGGGTCGGCGTCGCCGGGCACAACCTCTTCGACGTCGCGTACTCGTGGCTGCTCGCCGGCACCCGCGGCGTCCGCGAGGGGATCGAGTACGAGATGCTCCTCGGCATGGCCCAGGGCCAGGCGGAGGCTGTGCGCCGCACGGTCGGCTCGCTCCTGCTCTACACGCCGGTCGTCGCGCCGGCCGAGTTCGACGTGGCGATCGCGTACCTGATCCGCCGGCTGGAGGAGGGCGCGTCGAGCCAGAACTTCATGTCGGCCGTCTTCGAGCTCGAGGCCGACCCGGCGCTCTTCGCGCGGGAGGAGGAGCGGTTCCGCGCCTCCGTCGCCGCCCTCGACGGGGCAGTCCCCCCGGCGCACCGCGTGCCCGACCGGTTCGCCGCGAGCGGCCGTCCGGGACCGGGCGACTTCCGCAGCACCCCCGACACCGACCCGTCCGTCGCCGCGAACCGCGAGTGGGCGCAGGCGATCCTCGCGCGCGTCCCCTCCTCCCGGGCCGGCGCCGACGCGATCGAGGCCGCCACGATCGGCACCCTCGACGAGCTGGAGTCGGTGCTCTCCGGCGCCCGCGGCAGCGGCTGGAGCGACGTCCCGGCCGAGGAGCGTGCCCGCATCCTGCACCGCGCCGGCGACGAGCTGGAGGCGCGCCGCGCCGAGCTGCTCGAGGTCATGGCGGCCGAGGGCGGCAAGACCCTCGACCAGGGCGACCCCGAGGTCTCGGAGGCCGTGGACTTCGCCCACTACTACGCCGAGCGCGCCCTCGAGCTCGACGCGGTCGACGGCGCCCGCTTCCACCCGGCCGCGCTGACCCTGGTCGCTCCGCCGTGGAACTTCCCGGTCGCGATCCCGGCCGGCGGCGTCCTCGCGGCGCTCGCGGCCGGCTCCGCCGTGGTGCTCAAGCCCGCCGGTCCGACCGCGCGCTGCGGCGCCGTGGTGGCGGAGGCGCTGTGGGCGGCGGGCGTGCCCCGCGAGGCCCTGCGCCTGCTCCGCCTGCCGGAGGAGGAGCTGGGGCGCGACCTGATCGCCTCCCCGCAGGTCGACCGGGTGATCCTCACCGGCGCCTACGAGACGGCGGAGCTGTTCCGCTCCTTCCGGAACGACCTCCCGCTGCTCGCCGAGACGAGCGGCAAGAACGCGATCGTGGTCACCCCCTCGGCCGACCTCGACCTGGCGGTGAAGGACGTGGTGGCGAGCGCCTTCGGGCACGCGGGCCAGAAGTGCTCCGCCGCCTCGCTCGTCGTGCTGGTGGGCTCCGTCGCGCGCTCGAAGCGGTTCCGCGCGCAGCTGCTCGACGCGGTCTCCTCCCTCACGGTCGGCTACCCGACCGATCCCGCGACGCGGATGGGGCCGGTGATCGAACCCGCCGAGGGCAAGCTGCTGCGCGGCCTGACCGGGCTCGGCGCCGGTGAGACCTGGCTGCTGCAGCCGCGGAGCCTCGACGACTCCGGACGCCTGTGGAGCCCCGGCGTCCGCGACGGCGTGCGCCGCGGGTCCGAGTTCCACCGCACCGAGTACTTCGGGCCGATCCTCGGGATCATGACGGCGGCGACCCTCGACGAGGCGATCGCGATCGTCAACGAGGTCGACTACGGGCTCACCTCGGGCCTGCACGCGCTCGACCCGGAGGAGATCGGCACCTGGCTCGACGGGATCGAGGCGGGCAACCTCTACGTGAACCGCGGGATCACCGGGGCGATCGTGCAGCGCCAGCCGTTCGGCGGCTGGAAGAAGTCGGCGGTCGGCCCGGGCACCAAGGCGGGCGGACCGGACTACCTGCTCGGCCTGGGCTCCTGGACCGCGGCGCCGTCGGAGGCGACCGCTCCGGTCGTCGGACCGGCCGCCCGCCTGCTCGCCGCGTCGCGCGCGGAGCTCTCGGCGGAGGAGCAGGCCGCGGTGGAGCGGACGGCGCGCAGCTGCGCGGCGGCGTGGGCCGCGGGCGCTCCTCGCGACGTGACCGGGCTGGAGGCGGAGCGCAACGTCTTCCGCCGCCTGCCCTACGACTCCGCCGTGCTGGTGCGCCTGGCCGCCGGGGAGCCGCTGGGCTCGCTCGTGCGGGTGGCCGTCGCAGCGGCGACCGCACAGGCACGGGTGGTCGTCTCGAGCGCCGTGACGCTGCCTCCGCAGCTCGCCGCCGGTCTCGACGAGGCGGCCGGCGCCGTCGTGGTCGAGGACGACGCGGCGTGGGAGGCGCGGGTGCGCGCCCACGCCGCCGGACGGGTGCGCCTGCTGGGCGCGTCCGCCACGACGGTGACGGCCGTGACGGGCGGACGCCCCGACCTCGCGGTCTACGCCGGCCCGGCGACCGAGGCGGGCCGGCTGGAGTTGCTGCCGTTCCTCCGCGAGCAGGCCGTGTCGATCACGGCCCACCGCTTCGGCACGCCGGACCACCTCACGGACGGGCTGCTCTGACCGGCGTGATCCGACCGGCGTGATCCGACCGCCGAGATCCGACCGCCCGCCGCGAGATCCCGCTCCGGTACGCCCGCTCCCGCGCGTCGCGTACCGGAGCGGCGTCTCGCGGGAGAGGGCGACGGAGGGACGACGGGGCGGAGAGGGATCAGCCGCAGGCCGCACGTCAGTCCGCGTCAGCTCCGCGACGGGGCCGCAGGGGTGGAGCGCGCGTCGTTGCTGGTGCGCGGGCCCTCCGGGAGGAGCGCGGCGCGTCCCCCGCCCGATCGACGGCGGCGGCCGGGGTCAGCAGGATGTGCGCATGACCCGCCAGGAGAACGGCCGGCGCACCGCCGCGCCCGCCCGCGCGCCACGCACGCGCCCGACCGTCGGCTCCGCCTTCGACCCGCGGTCGAACAGCATCAACGCCCTGCGGCTCGGGCTGGCGGTCCTCGTCATCGTGTCGCACTCCTTCCCCCTCGGCGGCTACGGCGACGACCCCGGGTTCGGAGGCTCGACCCTCGGCGCCTGGGCGGTCGGCGGGTTCTTCGCCACCTCCGGCTTCCTGATCACCGCGAGCCGGCTGCGCTCGCGATCGCTGGTCGACTTCCTCTGGCGGCGCTTCCTCCGCATCTATCCCGCCTTCCTCGTCTCGCTCCTGGTCGTGGCCTTCGTCGCCGCACCGCTCGCGTCGCTCCTCCTCGGAGCCGGCGAGTACAGCGCGGCCGGGGCGGTGCGCTTCGTGGTCGCCAATGCGGCCCTCTACATCCGGGAGTACGGGATCGCGGGGATGCTCGGCTCCGTGCCCTACCCGGGCGCGTGGAACGGCTCGCTCTGGAGCCTGTTCTACGAGTTCGTCAGCTACGTCGTCATCGGCCTGCTCGTCTCCCTGGCGCCAGCGCGCTGGGTGCGGCCCCTCGTGGTCACGGGATTCGCGGGCCTCACCCTCGTCGCGGCGGTGCTCGCGACGGACCTCGTCCCGTTCCCGGCACCCCTCAACCAGACGGTGACGCTCGTCGGGTACTTCCTCGCCGGCGCGCTCGTGCACCTGTACCGCGACCGCCTCCCCCTGACGGGCGCGCTCGCCGCCGTCGCGGCCGCGCTGCTCGTCCTCGTGATCGCAACCGGCCTCTACCGCGTGCTCGCCGGCCTCCCCCTCGCCTATCTGATGGTCGCGCTCGGCGCCCGGCTCCCCCTGCGTCGGGTGGGCGCGACCCACGACGTCTCCTACGGGATGTACATCTACGCGTTCCCCGTGCAGCAGCTGCTCTCGCTGGCGATCGTCGGAGCCGGAGCCGACGTGCCGCTCTGGGCCTACATCGCGCTCTCGGTCGCAGCGACGGTCCCCCTCGCGTGGGCGAGCTGGCTGCTGGTCGAGCGCCCCGCGATGCGGCTGAAGCGCCTCACCGCCCGGGCTCCCGTCGACGTCGAGGGCCACGTCCTGCGCTGAGAGCCCGGAGCCGAGAGCACGGAGCCGCGAGCCCGCAGCCGTCCTCGCACATCCGCCTGCCCGCAGCCGTCCACGCCCGGTCGCGCCCCCGGAGCCGCCCGCCCGCAGCCCCCGCCGGTACCCGCGAGCCCCGCGCAGCCGCCGGACTCCGACTCTCCGCGTCAGCCGTCCCAGCCGCCGGGGAGGTCGCGGACCACCCGCCAGCGCGGGTCGAGCTGCGTCGCCGCCCCTCCGTTCCACGCGCGGCTGTGGAACCACGGCGCGATCACCTCGGCGCCGCCGTGCACGTGGTCGCCGAGATGCGCGCCCCAGTACGAGAAGGTCGAGTTCGTCAGCACCAGGCGGCGGGACGCGGCCAGCAGGGCGAGCTGCTGCGGCACCGGCGTCCCCGCCCCCGGGAAGCGCACCTCGAGGCCCTCGAGGACGCGGGCCAGCTTCACCCGGCACCAGTCGAGGTCGTCCGACACGATCAGGACGCTGCGCACGGGCTCCCGCTCGCGGGCCAGGGCGAGCGCCGCGTCGACGTACTCGACCACGTCGAAGGAGTAGCGGCCGCGGAAGGCCGGGACGCTGTAGTAGTCGCCGCGCCGGATGTTCACGGTGAGGTCCGCCTCCGGTCGCGCCGCCGCCACCAGAGCGGTGAACGGGCCGCCGGGCGGGAGCAGCATCGTCGCGACGAAGTCCGCCAGCTCATCCGTCGTGAACTCCACGCCGAGCTCCTGGTGGACGCTCCCGAGCTCGCGGGGGCTGAAGAACGACATCTCCGCCGGGGGCACCACGAGCTCCTCGAGGACCCGCGGGAAGACCTCCGCCCACTCCGCGGTCCTCCGCGTCGCGCGCACCGCGGTCGGCACCCCGCGGCTCCGGCGGGCGTGGGCCTGCAGCCAGAAGTAGGCGAGGTTCCCGACCCCGAACGACTCGCCGGGCAGCAGCACCGTCGTGCCCCGTCGGCGGAGGGGCGCCAGCAGCGCCGAGCGGACGTCGCCGAGCGTCACCACCGCGGGCCTCCCCCGCTCACGAGAGCTCTCCGAGCGCCACGAGCTGGGCGAAGCCGGGGTGCGCGGCCCGCACCTCCTCGAAGGTGCCGGCCCCCTCGATCCGGCCGCCGTCGAGGAAGAGCAGCCGGTCGGCGCCGCGCACGGTCGAGAGCCGGTGGGCGACCACGAGGACGGTCATGCTGCCGTGCAGCTCGGCGACGGCCCGCGAGATCTCGTGCTCCGTGCGGTTGTCGAGCGCCGAGGTCGCCTCGTCGAGGACGAGGACGGAGGGGCGCCGGTACAGCGCCCGGGCGAGGCCGAGCCGCTGGCGCTGGCCGCCGGAGAGGCGGACGCCGCGCTCGCCCACGCGGGTGTCCAGACCCTGCGGCAGCCCGCCGACGAACTCCTCGAGCTGCGCCGTCCGCAGCACCTCGCGCACGCGCTCGTGGTCGACCTCGGCCGCCGGCACCCCGAAGGCGACGTTCGCGGCGACGGTCGCGTCCAGGAGGAACACGTCCTGCGGCACCACGCCGAGCCCCGCGTACCAGGCCGCGGGGTCCTCGTCGATCGGCCGCCCGCCGCAGAGGATCCGGCCGCTCGTGGGCGGGAGCAGGCCGAGGACCAGGTCGAGGAGGGTGCTCTTGCCGGCGCCGCTGGATCCGACGAAGGCGGTCGTGGCGTTCCGCGGGATCACCAGCGAGACGTCCCGCACCACGTCCACGTCGGAGTCGGCGTAGCGGTACGTGACGTGCTCGAGCGCGATGTCGCCGGAGTAGCGGCCGCCCGGCCCGGGCGTCTCGTCGTGCGCCCCCTCGGAGGCGAGCTCCTCGGCCGCCTCGGAGACGATCCGCAGGCCCGCCTGCCCGCTGCGCACGATCGCGAAGGTGGCCGAGACGCGGTTGAGCGTCGGCAGGGCGCGGAGGGAGGCGGCCGCGAAGACGCCCAGGACGGAGAGCGCCTCGGCGCCGGAGCCGGTGGCGACCAGGATCCCCGAGACGCCCACGACGGCGACGACGAAGCCGATCTCGAGCAGGTACTTCGGCAGCTCCGAGACGAGCGAGAGGGAGCGCAGAGCCTGGGCGCTGCGGCGCTTGGCCCCGCTGAAGCCGGCGACCAGGCTCGCCGCGCTCGAGGTCAGGCGCGCCTCGCGGAACCCGTCGAGCGAGGGGAGCAGGAACTGCCACGACTCCAGCGCGGCCTCCGCCATCTCCTCGCCGATCCGGCCCTGCCGCCGCCGCAGGAGCGCCTGGACGCCGCCGAGCAGCACCGCGAAGAAGACGGCCGCGAACAGGGTCGCGACCGGCGAGGCGACCAGCAGGATCGCCACGATCGCGACGAGCACCAGCAGGTCGGAGGCGATGCCGATCACGCCGAGGAGCACGCCGGCCGCCTGCGCGCTGGCGTCGTTGATGGTCCGGTACACCTCGGCGAGGCGCCGGGAGCGGTGGACGGCGTAGGGCGCGAGGACGTACCGCCGGAGCAGCTCCGTCGCAGCGTCGGCCGATATCCGCGTGGTGCGGCCGAGCAGCCACCACCGGAAGACGATCGTCCCGGCGCTCTTGAGCACGAAGACGACCGCGACGAAGCCGGCGATGATCGGGAGGAGGGTCTGGACGTCGGTCGAGCCGAGGACGCCGGAGAGGACGCCGAGCGCGCCCGTGGTGGTGTCGGTCCCGGTGAGCAGCGCCATGAGCGGCACCATCGCGGCGACGCCCAGGGTGTCGAGGACCGCGAGTGCGAGGGAGCCCGCGACGGCGGCGGTGATCCAGCCCGGAGAGGCGGCGCCGGCCAGCGAGAGGAGGGTGCGCAGCCCCGGTCGCAGGGACCCGCCGCTCACGCCGCCACCCCCTCGTACACGGCGGCGATCCCGCCGCACATGGCGGCGACGTCCCGTACGGCGCGAGGAGCCGCGGCCCTCGACGCCTGCCGCTCCAGCGCCGCGGCCACCGCCTCCGGGTCGTCGGCGTCGACCAGCGAGTCCCGGTCGACGATCTCGGGGTTCCCGCCCACCGCGGAGGCGACCACGGCGATCCCGCGGGCGGCCGCGTCGAGCAGCGTGTAGGAGCAGTTCTCCCAGACCGAGAGCTGGGCGACGACGTCCGCCGCGGCGAGCGCCGCCTCCGGATCGGCGAAGCCGGGGAACGACACGGCGTCGCCGAGGCCGAGCCGCTCGGCCCGGGCGCGCAGGGCGCCGTCGAGCGGACCCTCGCCGGCGACGGTCAGCGTGGCGCCGGGGACGCGCCGGCGCAGCACCGCGAAGGCCTCGAGCAGCGCGTCCAGGCGCTTCTCCGGCGCCAGGCGCGCGAGCGAGAGGACCCGGAGGGAGCCCGGCTCCCCCGGCTCGCGGTCGCGGGGCGCGGCGTCGACTCCGTTGAGCACGACCTGCACCGGCAGGCTCGGCCGCCACTTCTCGATCATGGTGCGGCGGGTGGCCTCCGAGACGGCGATCGCGGAGTCGAAGGACCGCAGCCGCGCGTGGTGCGCCGCCGCGGTCGTCCGCGCCCGCAGGGCGGTGCGGTGGTAGACGTCGGGCCCGGCGATGCCGTGCTCCGTCGTGACGCGGCGGACCCCGCGGGGCAGCGGGGTCGCCGCGGTCACGAGGTCGGCGTGGGCGAGGTGGGAGTGGACGATCGCCGGGCGGAGAGCCGCCGCGGTCGCGCGCAGGGTCGCCACGGAGGCGGCGGCGCCGGCGGACACTCCGAAGCGCCCGGTCGTCACGGCCGAGCCCTGCTCCCGCAGCCGCTCGGCGAGTGCTCCCTCCGGGCAGAGCACGACGAGGCGGTGGCCGGGGATCCCGTGCCGGGCGGCGTCGAGGACGTGGCGGGCCACCCCGCCGAACTCGCCGACCGGCACCGCCCAGAGCGCGAGCGGGGTCACAGCCACTCCTCCAGCCGCTCGAGCGCGGTCCAGAAGCCCTCGCCGCTGTTGACGTGCCCCTGCCAGATCTCGGGGATGAACGGCACCCCGGGCGCCAGCTCGTCGAGCGACGCCGCGAAGTCCGGCCAGTCGATCTCGCCCTCGCCGATCTGCACCCCCTCGCCGTCGACACCCGTCGCGTCGACGAGGTGCAGGTGCGCGCTGAGCGGAGCGAGCAGCGCCACCGCCTCCGAGAAGGCGAGCCCGAGGTGGTTCGCCGCGAGCTTGGTGTGCGAGGCGTCGAGGCAGAGCGGCGTGCCGGTCGCGGCCGCGAACTCGGCGGTGTCGTGCGGGTCCACGAAGAGGTTGTGGAACTGCTGCCCGCCCATGAGCCACGGGTAGGGCGGGAGGGTCTGCGCCAGCACGCGGACGCCGCTCGTGTCGATCCGCTCGAGGGCGTCGGCGACGCGCTCGTAGAGGGGAGCGCGCTGATCCGGAGCCACGTGCGCGTGCCGGGTGAAGCCGCCCATCGTGACGACCATCATCGGGTCCTCCTCCTGGCGGAACCAGCGCGCGAGGCTCCGGGTGGTCTCGACGGTGCGCTGCACCTCCGCGATCGAGCGCTCCCACACGTCGTCGTCGAAGGAGGCGAGGTCGACGAGGAAGTCGCCCGCGAACAGGTCCGGCAGGTGGGTGGTGAAGCCGGAGTCGAGGCGGCGGGTGAACACGGCGTCCGGCTCGATCTCCAGGTCGCGGTACGAGAAGTGGAACTCGAGGAAGTCGGCGTTCGACTCCGCGGCGAGCGCCGCGTGGTCGTGGTACCGCACCGGCAGGCCCCAGGGGCGGCGGAACCGGAACGGCCGGCCGGACGGCGTGCTCTCGCGCAGGTCGCCGGCGAAGAAGAACCCGCCCTCCTCGACGTCGCGGTGGAGCGCGCGGCCGAGCAGCTGCGGCAGCTCGTTGGGCTGGAGGCCCCGGCCGGGGCTGCGGACGACGACGTCGGCGGCGCGCACCACGTCCCCGATCGAGAGGTCGCGGGAGGCGACCAGCGACTTCGCGAGCGAGACGCGGTTCATCGACTCCCCCGTCGAGACCGATCGTGCGTCGCGCGTGCCGAGCGAGTCCTCGATGTCGCGGATCTCGCCGACCATGCGGCGGAACTCGTCCGGGAGCAGGGACACCGTGTGGTCGTTGCCCTCCATCCCCCGGTCGACCGTGAAGTGCTTCTCGACGATGCGGGCCCCGCGGGCGACCGCGGCGACGGGGACGTGCCAGCCCCGCTCGTGGCCGGAGTAGCCGACGACGCCGCCGCCGATCTCGGCGAGCCGGTCGAGGTAGGCGAGGTTGAGGTCGCGGTAGGGCGCCGGGTACGTCGACTGGGTGTGCAGCAGGGCGAAGGAGGTGCCGAGCGAGCGCAGCAGCGCGACCGACTCGAGGATCTCGGACTCGCGGGACATCCCGGTGCTGAGCAGCAGGGGCAGTCCCCGGGTGCCGGCGTCCTCGATCAGGCCGTGGTTGGTGAGGTCCGCCGAGGCGATCTTGAGGCCCGGGATCCCGTAGTCGACGAGCGCCTGCACGCTCGGGGCGTCCCACGGGGTGCAGAGAACGTCGATCCCGGCCTCGGCCGCGTGGTCGAAGACCCGGAGGAGCGGCTCGGCGGGCAGCGAGAAGCGGCGCAGGAGGTCGATCGTGTACTGGGCGCCGAGGTCCTCCCCCGCGGTGGCCCCGCCGGCGCGCCGGTAGAGGGAGTCGAGGTCGCGCAGCTGGAACTTCACCGCGTCGGCGCCCGCCTCGACCGCGAGGTCGACCAGCCGCCGCGCCAGATCGACCGATCCGTTGTGGTTGTTGCCGATCTCCGCGATCAGGAAGGCCGGGTGGCCGTCGCCCACCTCGTGGCGGCCGATCCGCAGCGCCCGATCGCCCTCGACCGCGATCGCGACGAGGTGCCCGCGGTCGTCGACGAGCGGGAGGTGGCTGATCCCGTCGCGGCCGAGCCGGGCGGCGATCGCGGTGGCCGGCTCGTCCGCTCCCGCCGTGCGGACGGCGGTGTTCGCGACGGCGAGGGCCGGGACGTCGAGGGAGGCCGTCGGGTTCGTGATGATCCAGCGGCGGAAGTCGCCGTCGGACACCGACCCGCGGAGGATCCCGTGCCCGTCGACGCAGAAGACGATCCGCTGCTTGTTCGCGTTGATCTTGGCCAGCGCGGTGAGCACCGGGTCCTCGGCGAAGACGATGAACGGGGCGAGGTGCCGGTCGATGATCATGCGCCGCCTCCCGCCGACAGGCCGAGGAGGGTCTGCTCGACCACCGCGAGATCCGCCTCGGTGTCGATGTCCCCGCCCTCCGCCTCGTCCATGACGAACAGGCCGACCCGGCCGCCGATCCGGTTGCGCTCGCGCTCGTAGACCTCGGTGCGGGTGAGGTAGAGGGACCCGGTCTCCCGGTAGAAGAAGTCGGCCTCGGCGAGGTCCTGGCGCCGCGGCCGGGCCGTGACGTCGTACTGCGGCACGGAGGCGCCCTCCTGCAGGCGCCAGAGGAACGGCGTCTGCGGGACGACGCCCACCAGCGAGTCGACTCCCGTCGAGGCGAACTGCTCGAGCGCGCGGGCGAGGGTGCCCGGGAGCCGGATCGGCGAGGTCGCCTGGAGGAGCATCACCGCGTCCGGGCGGCGGCCCAGCGCGGCCCGGTGCTCGATCGCGTGGAGCACGACGGGCTCGGTCGCCGTCTCGTCGCGCGCCAGCTCGGCGGGCCGGAGGAACGGCACGTCCGCTCCCGCCCCCTCCGCGATCGCGGCCAGCTCGAGGTCGTCGGTCGACACGAGCACGTCGAGACCGGCGGCGAGCGCCTGCTCGATGCTCCAGACCACCAGCGGGCGGCCCGCGACGGGGCGGGCGTTCTTGCGCGGTACGCCCTTCGAGCCCCCGCGGACGGGGATGACGCAGAGAACGGTCACAGGGTGTCTCCTTCGGCGATGGCGAGTGCCCGGCGGGCGACGGCGACGGCCGGCTCGACGGCCGGGACGGGCGGAGCCGCGGTCGGCGTCTGCCCGCCCCAGCGCGCGAGCCGGTACCGGCTCCAGAACTCGAGCACCCAGGCGGGCGGGTCCTCGCAGACGACCCACGCGGGGATCCCGGCGGCCGCGGCCTCCAGGACCCCGGTCGAGAAGATCGAGGCGACCGGCCGGGCCTGCGCGGCGAGGTCGCCGCCGCGGAGCACCCGGATGCCGCGGCGCTCCCACCGCGCGTGCTGCCAGCGCGAGCGGCGGTCGACCTCGGCGGGGTGGGGGCGGTAGTCGGCGCCCGCCTCGCGGCAGAAGCGGGAGGCGGTGGCCGCGGCCGTCCGCCGGGGCAGCTCCGCGCCGTGCAGCTGGCCGAGGAACAGGGGCCGCTCCTCGAGCCGCTCGGGGCGCGGGCGGCGCGACGCGGTCCAGAGCAGCTGGCTGCCGACGACCTCGGTCTCCACGTCGCTGCGACCGGAGGTCCAGAAGGCCGCGTCCTCCTCCGAGAACGCCAGCAGCGTCGCTCCGGGCGGGAGCGGCGGGGCGGAGGGGGTGAGCAGCCCGTGCTGCACGACCAGGAAGCGGGCGCCGAGGATCCCGGACCAGCGGTGGGCGGCCGCTCCCGCCGCGAGGAAGTGTCCGGTGGCGATCACGGCGCGGAGACCCCGCAGCTCGGCGGGCGGGTCCGCCTCCGGGTCGACCGGGTGCGCCCTCCAGCGGCCCGGCAGCAGCCCGGACAGCGCGTCGCCGGCTCCGGAGGGAGCGAGGACCGCCGCGGGAGCCCCGCCGAGAGGAGCGAGCGAGGCCGCGGTCGAAGCGAGGGCGCTCGCCGTCGACGCCTCCACCGCGAGCAGGACGGCGGGCCGGTCGCCGCGCACGTGCAGCACCAGGCGGGTCGGCTCGGAGCGCCGCAGCGCCGCCCGGGCGGTGCGCAGCGGGTCGCGGCCGCGCTGCCAGCGGCGCCAGGCCTCCAGATCGGTCGGGTGCGTCAGCGCCACAGGGCCCTCACCTCCCGCATCCGGTGCACGAAGGTGTGCTCGGCGCCGGTGCGGCGCGCGCCCGCCTCGCGGATGCGCCGCGCCCACGAGGGGTCCGCGCCCGCCCGCCGCACGTGCTCGACGAGCTGGTCCCGCTCCTCGAAGACGAGCACCTCGCTGCCCACCTCGTAGAACTTCGCCACCTCGGGACGGTCGATCAGGGTCAGCGCCCCGACGCCCGGCGCCTCGAAGGCGCGCATCGAGAGCCCGCCGTGGCCCGCGCCGTGCAGCGCCAGGGTCGCGGTCGAGCCGGCCATCACTCCGTAGTAGCCCGCCCGCGGGACGTCGCGGCGGGCGGGGACGCCGGCCGAGCGCCAGCGGCCGGTGCGCGCCACGTCCCAGGGGTGCCGCGACCACTGCCGCCCGTACGCCTCGACCGCGACCCCGCCGGCCGCGAGCTCCCGCAGCACGCGCTCGCGCTCGGGGTAGCGGGCGCCGACGAAGGTCACCGCGGCGGAGGGGCGGGGACGGAAGGAGAGGAGGGAGTCGAAGGCGTCGGGCAGGTGCCCGGCCGGAACCCCCGCGCGGGCGAGCTCGGCGACGTCGGCGGCAGAGTAGCTGACGATCGACACCGCCTCCCCGGCGAGGGAGCGCAGGCGGTCGACGGGGTGCCCCATGTTGCGGAGCTCGTCGTAGAGCCAGAGCACCACGGGGACGCCGGCGCGGCCGATCTCCTCCCACCAGGCGTCGCCGAGGGAGTCGCCCTTCACCACGAGGACGGCCCGGGGCCGGACGGTGCGCAGCGCCGCGATCGCGCGGTCGGTCTCGGCGCGCATGGACGAGCGCCGGAGCCGGCCCCCGGGGAGCCGGTGGCCGAGGGCGTCGCGCACGTGGCCCAGCCCGGTCGCGGCGTCGTAGCGGTGGACGATCACGTCGTCGCCCAGGTGTGCCAGCGCCGATTCGAGCGCCTCCCAGTAGCCGTGGAAGACCGGGCTCACCACGAGCACGGGCCCGCTCACCGGGACGCCGCCTCGGCGGCGGCGACGAGCCGGAGCTCGCGCCGGAGGACGGCCAGCGGACGCACGTCACTGCCGGCGGCGGCGCGCACCGCGTTGGCGGCGAGGTTCACGGCGGAGGCGGCGCGCAGGGCCGCGGCGAGGGCGGCGGGGCGCCCGCCCCACTTGCGGGCGTAGCGCAGGCGCGAGGCGACCAGCCAGATCAGCCGGCGCGCGGGGTCGGAGGAGCCGCCTCCCGTGTGCTCGGCGACGACGGAGCCGACGAAGACCGAGGGCACGCCGCGCTCGCGCAGCCGGCGCTGGAGGTCGACCTCCTCGCAGTTCATGTGGAAGGACTCGTCGAACCCGCCGACCGCGCGGAACTCGGCCACCGGCAGCAGCATCACGGCGCCCACCACCCAGTCCACCGGCACCGTCGCGCCCGGGGCGCACCGGGTGTCGTGGCCGACGGCCGCGTGCAGCCGCGGTCGCCAGCGCGCGAGCGGAGTGAGCCACTCCACGACGTAGTGGTGCGGCCGCGGGAAGCGCCGGCCGACCCACTGCCGCTCCCCGCCCGCGTCGACGAGGTCCGGAGCGACGACCGCGGGCAGCCACGGCCGTCCCGCCTCTAGCAGGTCGCGGAGGAAGGAGGGCCCGACGACGAGGTCGCTGTTGAGCACCAGGAGCAGCGGGTGGCGCGCCCGGGCGGCGCCCGTGTTCACCGCGGCGCCGAAGCCGCCGTTCCGCTCGCGCCGCACGACCTCCACTCCGTCGATCCCGGCCGGGAACGGGACCGGGGAGGCGTCGTCGACGACGACGATCTCGAGGGCGGGGGGCGACTCCTGGCTGCGGAGCCGCTCGACGAGGGCGAGCGCGGGCGCGGGGTCGCCGTAGTGCGGGATCACGACGCTCACCCCCTCGGCGGTCACCTCGCGACCGTCTCGGCGGCGCGATCCCGGCGGAGCGAGCGGCGGGTGCTCCGGACGGTGGCGGCCGGGGGCTCCGCGCCGACGGGCAGAGCACCGAGAGCGGGGAGGATCACCCGGAGCAGGGCGTCGATGTCCTCGACGGCCGCCGCGGCGACGTCCGGTCCGCGCCCGAACGGGTCGGCGAAGTCGTCCTCGGCGCCGTAGGGGGCGGTGTCGTCGGCGAGCAGCCGCAGGAGCGGGACGCCGGGGGCGGCTCCCGCCAGCCGCGCCGCCCGGCGGACCGTGGTGGTGCGGCGCGCGGCGGCCGGGAAGTGGCGGGTGACCCACTCCCGCTGGCCCGCCTCGAACACCAGCACGGGATCGGTGCCGGCGAGCATCCGGCCGTCGGCCTGGCGCGCGCGGTGCCCGGCCGTGGAGAGTCCGCGGGCCCGCAGCGCATCGCTGAGCTCGGGGTCGAGCCCGCGGCCGGCCTCCGCGTGCGTTCCCGCGCTCTCGACCCGCCAGTCGGAGCCGGCGCCGAGCAGGCGCGCCGCGATCAGCTCGGCCGAGGGCGACCGGGCCACGTTCGCATGGCAGAGCAGGAGCAGGCGCCCGCTCATCGAGCCGCCCGGCGGGACGTCTGCGGAGGCAGGGCCCGCGACTCCACCGGGGCGAGCTCGGACCGGCGCGGTGCCGCCGCCGCGCGCTTGCGCCCCGTCGCCGGCTGCGGCTCGGCGTAGTACGCGTTCTTGCGGTCGTAGTAGTAGTACCCGGTGTCGCCGTCGCGGGCGGTGACCATGTTGAGCACGGTGCCGAGCACGCGGGCGCGGACCTGCTGGACGATCCGCCGGGCGGCGACCACCTCGGGCCGGCGCGTCTGGTTCGAGGCGACGACGAAGACGACGCCGTCGACGACGGTCGCGACGATGGAGGCGTCGGTGACGGGCAGCACGGGCGGCGCGTCGATGATGACGAAGTAGTCCTTCGAGAGGCGCGCGACCAGGGCGCGCATCGCCTCGGAGCCGAGCATCTCGGACGGGTTCGGCGGGATGTGCCCGGCCGGGAGGGCGTAGAGGCCCGCGGTACCGGTGGGGCGGATCGCGTCGTCCACGGGGATCTGGTGGCTGAGGACCTCGCTGAGGCCGATGGCGCCGTCGATGTCCAGCATCCGCGCCACGGAGGGCCGGCGGAGGTCCGCGTCGACCAGGAGGGTGCGCTGCCCGGACTCCGCGGTGACGCGGGCCAGTCCGGCGGCGATCGTGGACTTGCCCTCGGCCTGGTTGGCGCTGGTGATCACGACGCTGCGCGTCTCCTCGTCCACGCTGGAGAAGCGCAGGCCCGTCCGGAGCGAGCGGAACGCCTCCGCGGTGAGCGCGTCGGTGCCGCGGCGGCCGCCGGTCCGGCCCGGGCGTCCGGCCTTGGGGATGCGGCCGAGGACGCCGACGCCGAAGAGCTCGGTGAGGTCGTCGACGGTCCGCACGCGGATGTCGAGGGCCCGGCGGAGGAAGGCGAGACCGAAGCCGAGAACGAGCCCGCCCAGGGCGCCGAGCAGGATGTTCCGCACCCAGTCGGGGCTCGTCGGGGCGGCGGGCGGCTCCGCGTTCTCGAGCGGGACGACGGTGATCTGCGGTGTGCGGTCCGCGGTGGACTGCGTCTCGATGTCGGTGATGACGGCCGCCAGCGCCGCGAGCGCCCCGTTGGCCAGTGCTGCGGCGTTCTGCGCGGTCCCGGCCTCGGCGGTGACCTCGATCAGGGTGCTGCCCGGAGCGACCCTCGCGGTGAGGCGGCCGCTCAGGGCCTCTCCGCCGGGGTTCGCCTCCGGGTCGGCCTCGATCCGCTCGGAGACGGCGCTGCTCGAGATCAGCGGCAGGTAGGCGTTGGCCCGGGTCACCGCGGTCTGCGACCCGCTGATCGCATCGGCCGAGCTGCCGTCGCTCGCGGCGATCACGAATCCGGCCGAGCTCGACTCGTAGACCTTCGGAGTGAGGAACGAGAAGGCGGCCATCGCCAGGGCTCCGACGAGCACGGCGACCACGAGGGTCCGCCAGTTCCGCCGGATGAATGCGATGAGGTCGACGACAGTCACTGCGCACCTTTCTGCGTGCCGCGCATGCGCCGCACGACGATGCTGAGGTGTCGGTCACGCTAGCAATGCGGAGCGCCTTTCCCTAGGCGGTCCCCGACCCCTCGGGAGGCCCTTTCTGCGAGGATGACGACATGTCCGCGCCAGGGGGAGAGATCGTCGTCGAGAGGCGTTCCCCGCTCGTTCACGCGGCCTTTCCGATAGCACATTCCGCTCGGATACTCGATGCCGTCCTGATGGGCCTCCTGGTCTACCGGCTCCCCACCCCCTTCCTCCCGGGGAGCGTCCCGCTGGCCCAGACGGCGCTGGCCGCCCTGGTCCTCGTCAGCCTCTTCCGGCGGCCCACCCGCCGTCTCGGACGGGCCGCCTGGTACCCGTGGCTGTGCCTCGCCCTGCTCGCCTTCGTCCTCGCGGGCTCGTCCTTCGACGGCCTCGACGCCCTGCGCCGGGCGGCGAACATCGCGCTCGTCATGCTCGCCGCGGGCTTCCTCGCGAGCGGGCGGATCGACGTGGTCTCGGGGCTCAAAGGACTCGCCGCGGCCCTGACGCTGAACGCCGTGCTGTTCGTCGCGGGACTCGCCCCGGACAGCTACCAGGGCGCCCTGACCGGCTTCCTCCAGGACAAGAACGTGGCCGGTCTCGTCTACGGAGCGGCGGCGCTGCTGGTCTCGGCGCTCAGCTCGCGGCTGTGGCTGCGGGTCGGCGTGGTCGCGCTCGGGGCCGGCGCGGTCGTCGCCACCGACTCCCGCACGTCGATGGCGGCCTACGCCTGCGCGCTCGTGTGGCTCGTCGCGGCGCCGCATCTGCGCCTGCTCTTCCGCGCGCTCCTCGGCGGCGGCCTCGTCCTGCTGTTCCTCTGGGCCGAGCGGAACCTGGCGACGGCGGGCGACTACGGGGTGGAGCGGGCCGGCTCCGACGCCCTGCGCGCCCGCATCCTCGACGCCTCGGTCGACAAGGTGGCGCTCTCGCCGTGGACCGGCTCCGGACTCGGCGAGGCGACCGCGCGGGTCGACGGGATCGACTGGTTCTTCCACAACTCCTACCTGGCGCTGATGGCCGAGGGCGGCGTCGTGCTGCTCGTCGGCGTCATCGGCACCGTGCTCGTGGCCGGCTTCGCGACGACGGCCGCCGGGGCCGGGAGCCGCCCGGGGCACGCGGTCGGCGCGGCGAGCATCCTGGTGCTGCTGTGTGCGACGCAGCTGGGCGAGGTGTTCTTCGCCCCGATCTCGTTCGTCGTGATCGGCGCGGGTCTCGCTCTGCTCGCGGAGCAGTCCGCCCGCGCCCGCGCTCTGCCGCCGGAGTAGCGCATCCCGCGCCCGCCCGATCCGGCGCGGATCCGCGGGTCCGGGGCGCGGAGGTCCCGGTCGGCGGGCGCTTCCCGGTGGGGCGGAGGTCGCCCGGTGCGGCCCCGGCCGACCGCCGCTCAGACGCGGCCGCGCTCGCGGACCGCGTCGCGGAGGACCTCGCGGACGCCCGCCCACATGTGCCGCGCGTTCAGCTCGGCCAGCACCCGCTCCCGGCCCGCGCGGGCGACCTCGGCCCGCTTCCCGTCGTCGCTCAGCACCGCCTCCAGCACCGCCGCGATCCCCGCCGGGTCGTGCAGGGGCAGCGCGAAGGCCGTCTCGCCGTCGCGGATGTAGCCGGTCATCGCGGCGCTCGCGGTGACCGCCGTGCAGGTCCCGCAGCCGGAGGCCTCCAGCAGGACGCTCTGGCCCGTCGGGTAGGCGAGGTCGTGGCTGGTGACGACGACGAGCTCGGCGTCGCGCAGGTCGTCGCGGTGCCGATCGACCGGGACGGGATCGTGCAGGACGACGTTGGCCGGCAGCGCCCGGGACGGCCGCCGCGCAGGAGTGGTCACGATGTCGAACCGCCGGTGCGGCAGGCGCTCGGCGGCGGCGACCAGCGAGTCGAAGTCGCGCCCGCGGTCGACCCCGACGGCGAGCACCTCGAACCGCTTCGGACGCGGCGGAACGGGCCGGTAGTAGTCGGAGTCGACCCCGAAGAGGACCGGTGCGATCCGCCGCTCGTCGACGCCGTGGCGGGCGAAGACCTCGCGCTGGTTCTCGCTGAGCACGACGAGCCGGTCCACGCCCTGGAGCAGCCGGACCACCTGTCGGCGCCGCTCCGGCGAGCCGGTGAGCAGCTCCTCCGCCCACCAGCAGGAGAGGACCACGAGCGGCGTGCGGCCGTACGGCCCGAGCCGCGCGCGCCGGAGCAGGGCGGGGAGGCCCGCCTCCGGCTCGAGCACGCAGAGCACCGCGTCGGCCGAGCGGACCGCCCGGAGCGCGCGCAGCTGCGTGTCCACGTTCAGCCCCGTGCGGTGCTCCACGACGTCGCGGAGCTTCACGTGCGCGGGCCGAGACGCGTGACCGGGGACGAGGAGCCGCGTCGAGTCGTCCCGGAGGAGGTCGGCCCGGTACGGCAGCCTCCCTCGGGCGAAGGGCTCGCCCGGAGCCAGGCGCAGGGTCGGGTGCTTGAGGAACAGTCCGAGCACTCTGAGGACTTCCGGTTCGCGGGTCATCGTCGTCCTTTCCCGAGGGAGGAGGAGAGGCTCCCCGCGGCATTCCCCGGAAAGCGGATCGGTCTCCTGGCGGGAGGATCAGGAATCATCGGAGAGGGCCATCCGCGCCAGAAGTCCGTCGATAGCCGACTTCCCGGAGGACGGCGAGTAGGAATCGTTCCAGCGGGCACGATCCCTCTCCCGCGACTCCGATAGTCCTCTCTTCTTCCGGGCTCTGATCAGCTCGGCCAGAGCCCGCGGATCCCCGGCTCGGAACGTGGCGTCGATCGACGGGCCGACGACCTCGGGGAGCGCACCGGCATCGCTCACCACCACGGGGACGCCGGCCGACATCGCCTCCGTCACGACCAGGCCGAACGACTCCGGCTGCACCGACGGCACCACCAGGAGGTCGATCCGCGCGAAGAGGTCGCCGGGCTCGATCCACCCCGGCCGGTCCACCAGAGCGGCGACCGGAGCGAGGGCCGCCTCCACCTCGCGACGCTCCCGCTCCGCCACGAACCGGGCCTCGCCCGCCAGCACCAGGCGATACGCGCCCGGTTCCCCGGCCTCCAGCAGCGCCAGCGCCTCGGTGAGGACCCGCACCCCCTTCGCGAGCGAGGGACGCCCGAGGAAGCCGAGGACGGTCGTCCCGTCCTCCCGCGGCCGCGCCTCCGGCAGCTCGACGCGGCGGCTCCAGTTCGGCAGCACGGTCGACCCGGGGACGACCCCCGCGAGGTAGCGGGAGGGGACGAGGGTCGCCAGCGCGCCGCGGCGGGCCACGGGCGCGAGCAGCCGCTGCAGGCCGGACGGGCGCTGGTGCAGATGCACGATCCGCCGCGGACGCCCTGCGGTCGCGACGGCCGGCACCAGCCCGTTGCACCACAGCACGCCCTCGCGGGAGGAGGCGTCCCAGCGCCGCAGCGCGCGCATCCAGGCGGGTCTGCCCGTGGCCTCGAGCTCGACGACCCGGTGGCCGGCGGCGAGGGCGGCGACGACGAGCGCACGCGGCTCCGAGGGGCCGACGACCACGACCGGGACCTCGAGCGCCTCGAGCGCCTCCGCGATGCTCAGCAGCATCACCTCGCCGCCGCCGATGTCGCCGTTGTTGGTCGCGAGCGCCACCGGAGGCCGCCCGGCGCCGCCCGCTCCCCCGTGGATCATCCGCCGCCCCGCCCGCCTCCGTGCGGCGCCCCCGCGGCCCGCGGGCCCATCCTCACCGAGACGAGCGCTCCGCTCCACCGCCCCCGGCCGGGCTCCGCGGGCCGCAGGAGCGCTGGAATACTGACCGGATGGAGCTCGTGGGCGTTCTCTGGGCCGACGAGGCCGTGCCGCTCGTGTCGGCGTTCGTCCACCGGCGGGCCGACGCGGCGGGCCTGCGCGCACTCGTGCTCAAGGGACCGACCGCCGCCGCCGACCGGCTCCGGCCGCCCCGCACCTCCGGCGACGTCGACCTGCTGGTCGCCCCCGACGACCTGCCCCGGATCCTGGCCCTCCTGGCCGCCGACGGCTGGACCGAGCGGCCCTGGCCGGACGGACCGACGCTCGCGGCCAAGCACTCGCGCTCCTACCGGCACGCCGCGTGGCCGGTCGACATCGACGTGCACTGGCGGTGGCCGGGATTCCTCGTGCCGCCGCGCGACGCCTTCGAGGCGCTGTGGAGCCGGCACCGGATCGTGGAGCTGGCCGGCCGTCCGGTCGCGACCGCCAGCGTCGCCGACTCGGCGCTCGTGCTGGCGCTGCACGCGCTCCGCGACGCCTGGCAGATCACCGACCCGCGCCTCACGCGGCCCTCCGACTACGACCTGCTCGTCGAGGCGGTGGCCGCCCGCGCGGAGCTGCACGCTCCGCTCCGGGCGGCTGCGGAGGAGCTCGGCGCCGTCCAGACCGCGCAGCCCTTCCTCGACGCGCTCGGCATCCGCGCGCGCGCCGGGGAGGTGCCCGCGGCCGAGCTGCGGGCGTGGCGGATCAACGCGAGCTCGCCCCACGCCTCCGCGGGGTGGGTGCAGGCCGTGCGCGCGGCCGGCTGGCGGCAGCGGCCGCTGCTCCTCGCCCGCGCCGTCTTCCCCGCTCCCCACGCCCTGCGCGCCGCCGACCCCGCCATCGGCCCGCGCCGGATCGACGTGGCGGCCGGCTGGTGGCGGCGGCTGCGACGCGGCGCCCGCACGGCTCCGCTCGCGTGGGACCACCTCCGACGGACGGACAGGACCTGACATGACCCGCCGGCTGATCCGCGCCCCCTTCGGGCTCGGCGTGCGCTTCACCTTCGACGACACCGTCCCCGACCGCTTCGTGGCGGAGGTGGAGGAGTCGTGGAACGACGTGGACGACGACGCCGATCGCCCGGGCTCCGAGTACCGGGTGTCGCTGACCGAGCCGGTCGGGGAGCCGGGAGTGATCGCGCAGCCGACCGAGGACGCCCTCGCCGAGCACATCGGCGCCGCGCTCACCCTCGCGGCGGCCGACGCCTGCGAGGGCCGGCTGCTCAGCGTGCACGCCTCCGCGGTCGCCCTGCCCGACGGCCGCGTCGTCGCGTTCGTCGGGCGGCCCGGTGCCGGGAAGTCGACCCTCGTGAGCCTCGCCGCTCGGCGGTACGGGTACGTGACCGACGAGACGCTCGCCGTCCGCCGCGACGGGCGGGTGCTGCCGTTCCGGAAGCCCGTCGCCCTCCTCGACGGCGGCGACTGGAAGCGGTACCGCTCCCCCGCCGCGATGGGCCTGCAGCCGCTGCCGGACGCTCCGCTGCGCCTGGCCGCCCTGCTCCTGATCGCCCGCGACCCCTCCGGCCCGGTGGAGCCCCGGCTCGAGCCGATCGCCTTCGACGAGGCGCTCTCGGTGCTGCTGCCCGAGCTGAGCCACTTCGCACGGCTGCCCGCGGCGCTGCACCACCTCGCCGGGTTGCTCGACTCCGTCGGCGGGGCCCAGGTGCTCCGCTACCGCGAGGCCGAGACCGTGCTGCCGCTCCTGGAGCGGCTCGGGGAGCCGTCGCCGGTCGTCGCCGACGCGCCCGAGGCAGATGCGGCGGCGCCCGGCCCGGGCCTGCTCGCGCGCGCCGCCGGCGTCGAGTGGGTCGAGCGCGACGGAGTGGTCAGCTGCCTCCTCGACGAGCGGGTCGAGACGCTGACCGGGATCGGCCCGGTGCTGTGGCGCGCTCTCGGGACGCCCGCGACGGTCGACGCGCTGACCGGGGCCGTCGTCGCCGAGCACGGCGCCCCGCCCGCGGGCGACCCCCGGGCGCACGTCGAGGCCGTGCTCGACGCGATGGTCGAGCACGGCCTCGTGGTCCGCGGCGCCTGACGGCGCCGAGCGCGCGGCTAGCCCGTGCGGACGTTCGGCCCGACGGAGCCGCGGGCGATGAACAGGTCGAGCAGGTTCACGAGCCCCACCGCGCGGATGTAGAGCGCCGCGACGTCGTAGCGGCCGACGGGGAGCGCCTCGAGGGCGGCCGGCCCGGTCGGGTTGGTGGAGCGGTTCTGCGCGTTGACGTCGATCTGGATGACGTCCCGCAGGGCGGTGAAGACCGGGGTGAGGACCGCGTTCTGCAGCGTCGTGAGCAGCGGCGGGAGGGTGACGGTGAGCAGGGTGGTCACCAGCGTCTGGACGCCCAGACCGACGACACCCGCACTGACCAGCGGGACGCCGTTCACCCGGATGGCGGCCCCGAGCCGGGTCGTCAGGGTGGAGAGGAGCGCGGCGGTGAAGTTCCCCACCGCCGTGCCCGGCACCTGCAGGGCGTTGTCGACGAAGAGGGTCGAGTTCGGCGGGAGGCCGTTGACGTAGGGCGAGGTCGCGCCCTGGCCCGGTGCTCCGCCGAGCAGCGAGAAGAGATCGACCGTGATGGTCGCGGGGTTCGTCGACAGCTGCGCCTGGATCGGCTGCGTGCCGCCGGGGATGCTGCCGCCGAGGACCGACGTGGTGTCGACCGTGACCGTCAGCCCGAGGCCCGAGAGGTTCACCACGGCACCGAGCAGCGTGTTGATCGCCGTCGTGATCGCGGTCAGGGTGGGCGAGCTCAGCACCAGGTCCAGGCGGCCGACCTGGTAGTCGCGCTGCAGGTTGTCCGACCCGGGCACGCAGGCCGACTGGAGGGACGCGCGACCGGTCAGGGCGCCGATCCGCAGGGTCAGGTCCGTCACGTTGGTGAGCAGAGCGGCCACTCCCGCGCCGCCGGACGCCGCGAGGATCGCCCGGAGGTTCACCGTCCCGAAGTCGGGGAAGCTCCCCGCCGTCGAGTCGAGCGCCAGCTGGCCCGCGTCCGTGATCGCGCCGGAGGCGCCGCGGACGGTGCCGTTCGTGTTCGCCGACGCGTACTGGTTGAGAGTGCCGACGCCGGCGGGAGCCGCCAGCGTGAGGAGGGAGGAGAGCGTGCCGGTCAGCCCGGTCGCGTTCACGGCGATCGTGTTCAGCACCGTGGCGTTGACGCCGCCGGTCACGACGGCCGGGTTGCCCTGGTCGGGAGCGATCGCCGTCACGCCCGAGACGCCGGCGACGGTGTCGAGGTTCACTCCGCCGAGGAAGCCGCTGAGGAGGCGTCCGCGGGCGACCGCCTGGAAGACCGTCCCCACCGGGAAGCAGCTGATCGAGACGGCGGAGGCGGACTGCGCCAGCATCACCGCGGGCACCGACCAGACCGCTCCGGCCACGACCGTCCGCCGTGCGAAGACGCCCGCGGAATTCGCGCTCTTCTTCTCGCTCTTATCGCTGATATCGCTGGATGCGAGCGGATTAGACTCCGACATTGGCGGCCCTCCGGTGCTGTCGCTCGACGTACACCCCTTGGCGCGTCGGCGGCAAACATAGCGAGAGAGGCGTCGCGATAAGAGGCGCTGGCGGATTTCTACTCGCAGTGGCGGTGATCAGCGGAGAGGACGCGGAGAAGATGGCAGAGGACCCCCGGCTCCTTCTCTGGCGGCGCCGCCCGGACACGGCCTCCGTCGATCTGAACGGGCGCGTCCTGGTGCTCCCGCTGGACGTCTCCCCGATGGGCAGCCCCTACGCGCTGCGCGAGAGCGTGGCCGCGACCTGGCGGGCGCTCGACGACGAGCCGCAGGACTTCTCCGGCCTGGCCGACCGGCTCGCCCGCCTCCACGCCACCGATCCCGGCGCCATCGCCGACGACCTGGCGCGCGTGCTGAGCGGGCTGGAGGAGCTGCTCCTGGTCGAGAGCCGCCCGCGCGGCGAGGAGTCCCGATGAGCGTCGCGAGCGTCGTCGTCCCCAGCTACGCGGGGGCGGCCCGCCTGCCCCGCCTCCTCGCCGCCCTCGCGGCTCAGACCCACCGCGACCTCGACGTGGTCGTGGTCCTCGACGGCGTCGTCGATGCCAGCGAGCGCGCCCTCGACGCCTCTCCCGTGCCTGTGCGCCGCGTCGTGCTCCCCGAGAACCGGGGGCGCTCCGCCGCGCTCACGGCCGGCTTCGATGCCGCGCGGGGGGACGTGCTGATCCGCTGCGACGACGACCTCGAGCCCGGCCCGGGCTGGGCCGCCGCGCACGTCGGGGCCCACCGGGACGCGGTCGTCGGCGTCGTCGGCCTCTGCCCCGACGTCGATCCGGGCACCGCCTACTCCCGCGCCTACGGCCGGCCCGCCGGCGAGCGCTTCCGCCGCGGCGCCTACGCGGCGGGCCCCGACGCCTCCTGGCGCTACTGGGGCGGCAACGTCTCGGTGACGCGGGCGACGTACGACCGGGTCGGCGGCTACAGCACCGACTACCGCGAGTACGGCTGGGAGGACGTCGACTGGGGCTACCGGCTGCACCGCCTGGGAGTGCCGGTGCGGATCGAGCCCGGCGCCGAGGCCCTGCACCACGGCGCTTCCGTCTCAGCGGCGGCCCGCAGCCGGCGCGCGTTCCTCTCGGGGGCGGCCCGCCGCACCTTCGAGCGGCTGCACCCCGAGCAGGTGCGGGAGGCGGTGCCCGCGGCCGGCGCGTGGGACGCGGCCGTGCGCCTCCTGGCCCGCGGCGGGAGCGAGCGGCGGACGGCACTGGTCGCCGGATTCGCGGACGCCGCGCTCGGAGTGGTGCCCCGCCCGGTCGGCGAGAAGCTGGTCGCGCTCGCCGTCGAGTCCGCGGCGATCGCGGGCTACGACCGCGGCAGAGGGCGTCCCGCGCACGGGTGACGGCGGCGCGGATCGACGGATCCGCGGGCCCGGCAGCGGCGCCGACGCCGTGCGGGAGCCGGTCTAGGCTCCCCCGCATGCGAGTCCTTCTGGTGGGCGGAGCGGGCTACATCGGGAGCCACACCGCCGTCGCGCTCCTCGAGAGCGGCCACGAGGTGCTGGTCGTGGACGACCTCTCGCACGCGAGCGAGCGGACCCTCGACACGGTGGAGGAGCTGACCGGCTCGGTGGTCCCCCGCCTGATCGCCGACGCGCGAGACACGGCCGCACTGACCCGCTTCCTCGCCGCCCACGGCCCGGTCGACGCCCTGGTCCTGCTCGCCGGGCTCAAGTCGGTCGGCGACTCGGTGCGGCGGCCCCTCGAGTACTGGACGGTCAACGTCGGGCTCGCCACCGCGGCGTTCTCGGTCGCGGCGGAGAGGGGGATCCGCACCGTCGTCTTCTCGAGCTCGGCGGCCGTCTACAGCCCGGGCTGCGTGATGCCGGTCGGGGAGGACTCCCCCGCCGGGCTCAGCGCGGCGAGCCCCTACGGCGCGACCAAGCGCGTCATCGAGAAGATCCTCGGCGACGCCGCGCGCGCCGATCCCCTCCTGCGCGGGGTCAGCCTCCGCTACTTCAATCCCATCGGCGCGCACCCGTCGGGGCGGATCGGCGAGGATCCGGCCACGGCGCCGGGGAGCCTCCTGCCCGTGCTGACGCGGGCCGCGGGCGACCCCTCCCGGTGCGTCGACGTCCTCGGCGACGACTACCCGACCCCCGACGGCACGGGGCTGCGCGACTACATCCACGTCTGCGATCTCGCGGCCGGGCACGTCGCGGCGCTCGAGCGCGCGCGGCCCGGGCACCGCGTCTACAACCTCGGCACGGGCTCGCCGACGAGCGTCCTCGAGCTGATCGACGAGGTCGAGCGGGCGAGCGGGGAGACGGTCCGTTGGCGGGCCGTGGGGCGCCGGCCGGGCGACCTCGCCGCGAGCTGGGCCGACCCGGGACGGGCCGAGCGGGAGCTGGGCTGGCGGGCGGTGCGCACCGTCCGCGAGGGAGTCCGCGACCAGTGGCGGTGGCAGACCCTGCAGCGCATCGGCGTCTCCTGATCCTCTCGGCACGGCGTCACTGAAAGAGTGACTTCTTCTTCCCCGCGGCTTTTCTCCATCGTTGTGATCTCCAAGGGAATAGCGCCTCCGCGACGCACTCCAGACGATCCTCGCCATTCCACTCGCGGCTTATCCGGATTATCGGACTCTCCTTTCCCCGTCGTTCTGCGACGACTCGTACTCGCCTTTCGATTCCTTCTCCACGAGCCGGTTAGCTTCTACTGCACTGCTGATCGGTCACCGACGACGGATAAGCATTCGGAGCCGCTCCCGTCTCCGGATGGCCGCCCGATCCTCACCGCACGCCCGGGGGAAGGGGCCCATCATCACTGCCGTCATCGACGCGACCACCCGTTCCCGATCCGTCCCGCCGGTCGGTCCCGGCCTGATCGTGCACGAGTGGGTCGAGCGCCGCGGAGGCGCCGAGCGCGTGCTCGAGGCGATGACCGAGGCCTTCGCCGACGCCGACGTCCGCGTCCTCTGGAGCGACTGCGCCGAGGTCGTCGGCAGGCCCGTCTCGGAGTCCTGGCTGGCGCGCACGCCGCTGCGCCGCCACAAGGTCCTCGCCCTGCCGGCGATGCTGCCCACGTGGCGGCTCCCGGTCGGCGCCTCCCGCGAGTGGGTGCTGGTCAGCTCGCACCTCTTCGCCCACCACGTCCGCACCAGCGGGCCGACCCGCAAGCTCGTCTACGCGCACACGCCGGCCCGCTACATCTGGGAGCCCGACCGCGACGGCCGCGGCAGCAGCCTCGCCGCCCGCACCGCGAGCCTGCTCCTCAAGCCGATCGACCGCCTCCGCGCCGCCGAGGCCTCCTCCATCGCCGTGAACAGCCTCTTCACCGGGCAGCGGGTGCGCGACGCGTGGCACCAGCCGTCGCGGGTCATCTACCCGCCGGTGAACACCGAGCTGCTCTCGACGATCACCGACTGGCGCTCCCCGCTCGACGACGACGAGCTGCGCCTTCTCGACTCGCTCGCGCGGCCGTTCATCCTGGGCGCCTCGCGGTTCGTCCCCTACAAGCGCCTCGAGAAGGTCATGGACGCCGGAGCCCGCACCGGGCTGCCGGTCGTCATCGCCGGGCACGGCCCCTGGGAGGCGCGGCTCCGCGCCTACGCCGAGGAGATCCGGGCCGACGTGACCTTCGTCATCTCGCCCTCCGACCAGCTGATCCGCGCGCTCTACGCGCAGGCGCTCGTGTACGTCTTCCCCGCGGTCGAGGACTTCGGGATCATGCCCGTCGAGGCGATGGCCTGCGGGACGCCGGTCATCGGGACCGACATCGGCGGAGTGCGCGAGAGCGTGTCCCTCGCCGGCGGGGGCGTCATCGCCGACCTCGAGGGCGATCCGGACTGGAGCGACCTGCTGCGCCGTGCGCTCGCGCTCGACGTCGACGCCTTCCGGGCTCGCACCCGGGTCTTCTCGCGCCGGCGCTTCATCGCCGAGATCCAGGACTGGGTCGCCGAGCAGACCGCCTGACGACGGCGCTCCCCGCCGCGGGAGGCCGTCCGTGCGCGCGTCACCGTGCGTGCGGACGACGCTCCCGCGGAGGGATCAGAACAGGCCGCGCGGGGGCTCGATCGAGGCGAGGACGCCGGGGGCGGCGATCACGCTGAGGCGGCCGACCTCCTCCGGGGTCAGCTCGGGCAGGCGCTGCGCGAGGTCGAGGAAGCGCTCGATCTCGGACTCCTCGAGCACGTCGGCGGCGAGCGTGCGGAACTTCGACACGTACTGCTCTCGGCTGAACGGGTGCGCGCCCAGCGGGTGCGCGTCCGCCACCGCGATCTCGTCGACGATCGTCGTGCCGTCCGTCATCAGGATCTCGACGCGGGCACCGAACGCCTTCTCGCCCGGATCGGTGGAGTGGTAGCGGCGCGTCCACTCCGCGTCCTCCTGCGTCGTGACCCGGTGCCAGAGCGCGATGGTGTCGGCGCGGGCGGCCCGCTCGGGGGCGTAGCTGTGCACGTGGTGCCAGGCGCCGTCCTGCAGCGCCACCGTGAAGATGTACGGCACGGAGTGGTCCAGCGTCTCGCGGGACGCGGCCGGGTCGTACTTCTGCGGGTCGTTCGCGCCCGAGCCGATCACGAAGTGCGTGTGGTGCGAGGTGTGCAGGACGATCCGCTCGACGCGCTCGGGGTCGGCGGCCTCGGGGTGCGTCCGGTGCAGGCGGCGGGCGAGGTCGATCAGCGCCTGCGCCTGGTACTCGGCCGAGTGCTCCTTCGTGTACGTGTCGAGGATCGCGCGCTTGGCCTCGCCGCGGTCGGGCAGCGGGACGTCGTAGCTCGCGTCGGCGCCGTCGAGCATCCAGGCGATGACGCCGTCCTCGCCCTCGTAGATCGGCGACGGGCTGGTCTCGCCGCGCATCGCCCGGTCGACCGCCTCGATCGCCATCTTGCCCGCGAAGGCCGGCGCGTACGCCTTCCAGCTCGAGATCTCGCCCTTGCGCGACTGCCGCGTGGCGGTCGTCGTGTGCAGGGCCTGCGCGACGGCCTGCTCGATCGTCGCGACGTCGAGGCCGAGCAGCGTGCCGATCCCGGCGGCGGCCGAGGGGCCGAGGTGCGCGACGTGGTCGATCTTGTGCCGGTGCAGGCTGATCGCGCGCACCAGGTCGACCTGGACCTCGTATCCGGTGACGATGCCGCGGACGAGCTGCGCCCCGCCGATGCCCGCGTGCTGGGCGACAGCGATCAGCGGAGGGATGTTGTCGCCCGGGTGCGAGTACTCGGCCGCCAGGAACGTGTCGTGGTAGTCGAGCTCGCGCACGGCGACTCCGTTGGCCCAGGCCGCCCACTCGGGCGAGACCCGGCGAGCCGGGTCGACGCCGAGGACGACCGAGCCCTGGCCGCCGATGGAGGCGGGGTGCGCGAGAGCCTGCGCGCGGGCGGCGACGACCGGGCGGCGCAGGAGCGACGCGGTGGCGACGGCGGCGTTGTCGATGACCCGGTTGACCACCATCTCGGCGACCTCGTCGTCGATCTCGACCGGATCGGCGGCGACCTCGGCGAGCGCGTGGGCGAGCTGCCCGTGTCGCGGGAGCTCCTCGTCGCTGCGGTGGACGCGGACGTGGTGTTCGTGCACGGGCGGCTCCTTCGTCTCTCCCCCCAGGCTATCGCCCGCCTCCGGCCCGGGCCGCGCGGGCAGAATGGGCGGATGTCCTCCCTCACGCGCGTCGCGGCGCTCGACTGCGGCACCAACTCCCTCCGCCTGCTGATCGCCGACGTGGAGGGCGGGCGCCTCCGGGACGTCCAGCGCCGCACCGAGCTCGTGCGGCTGGGCCGCGGGGTCGACCGCACCGGCCGCTTCGACCCGGCCGCGCTCGAGCGGACCCTCGCCGTCACCCGCGAGTACGCGGCCGCCGCGCAGGAGGCCGGCGCCGAGCACCTCCGCTTCGTCGCCACCTCGGCCACCCGCGACGCGGCCGACCGCGAGGACTTCCTCGCCGCCGTCGAGCGGATCCTCGGCGTCACCCCGGAGACGATCTCCGGCGAGGAGGAGGCGCGGCTCTCCTTCCGCGGCGCGGTCTCGGCCGTCGACTCCGCCCGGCCCGTGCTGGTCGTCGACCTCGGCGGCGGCTCGACCGAGCTCGTGCTCGGCGGAGCGGAGCCGGAGCAGGCGCACTCGATGGACGTCGGCAGCGTCCGCCTGACCGAGCGCCACCGCCGGGCCGCCGAACCGACGGAGGGCGAGCGCGCGGCGATGCGGGCGGACGTGGCCGCCGCGCTGGCCGCCTCCTCCGTCGACCTCTCGCAGGCCCGGAGCGTCGTCGGCGTCGCCGCGACCGTGCTCACGATCACCGCGCACGTCCTCCGCACCACCGACCGCGCCGCGCTCGAGACGTCCCTCCCCCTCTCCGACGTCCTCGCCGCCTGCGACGAGCTCGCCGCACTGTCTCCGGAGGGGACGGCGGCCCTCCCCTGGGTCCGCCCGGGGCGCGAGGACGTGCTGGCGGCCGGCGCGCTGGTCTGGGGCGAGGTCCTCCGCGCGGTCCACGAGGCGTCGCCAGGCGTCGACCGGGTCCGCTCGACCGCGCACGACATCCTCGACGGCATCGCGCTCGGCCTCGCCTGACGCCCGCGCGGGTCAGGCGGTGAGGGCGCTCCCGGAGTCGCGCGGGAGCCGGGCGGCGGCGGCGAGCGGCACGAGGGTCAGCACCGCGAGGGCGAGGAAGGCGACGCGGTACGGGACGAGTCCGGGCCCGATCGCGGTGCCGACGGCGAGCGCCACCGCGCCCACCGCGACTCCGAGGCCGGCCGCGATCTGCTGCGTGGTGGCGTTGAGGGTGTTCGCGCCCGACATCCCCTCCTGCGGGACCTCGGCGAACGTGACGGTGTTGTAGGCCGTGAAGCCCGCCGAGCGGGCCACTCCGCTCAGCACCAGCAGCGCCACCACGAGCGCCACCGGAGTCGCCGGATCGAGGAACGCCATCGCCGCCATGCACGCCGCCCCGACCGCGCTCGCCGCGACCAGCACCCCGCGGAAGCCGAGGCGCCGCAGCAGCGGAGTCGTAGCCGGCTTGATCGCCAGGTTGCCGGCGAAGAGCGCCAGCACCACGGAGCCGGCCTGCACCGGGCTCCAGCCGAACGCGTCCTGGAACAGCAGCGGGAGCAGGAACGGCACCGCGTTCACGGTCGCCCGGTAGAGCGATCCGCTCGCGTTGGCGACCCGGAAGGTGCGGAAGCGGAAGGCGTCGAGCCGCACGAGCGGATTCTCGGCGCGGCGCAGGTGCCGCACGGCGAGCGCCGTCACGACCGCGCCGACGAGCATCGGCGCCACCGCCCGCCCGTCGAGCTCGGAGCCGGTGAGGAGCCCCGCCGCTCCGACCAGCGCGCCGAGCCCGACCGCGACGAGCACCAGCCCCGTGACGTCGAGCGGGGGCGGCGCGCTCTCGGCGGTGCCGGGGACGATCCGGCGCGCGATCGCGAACGCGATGACCCCGAGGGGCAGGTTGATCAGGAAGATCCAGTGCCAGGAGGCGACGGTCGTGAGCAGCCCGCCGAGGAACGGCGCGATCACGGGGGCGACCAGTCCCGGCCAGACCAGGATCGCGATGGCGTGGATGATCCCCTCCCGCGGAGTCGCCCGCAGCACCGCGAGCCGGCCGACCGGCACCATCAGCGCGCCGCCGACGCCCTGCAGGACCCGGGCGCCGACCAGCAGCGGCAGCGTGGGGCTGAGCGCGCAGAGCAGGGAGGCGAGGGTGAAGACGGCGATCGCGCTGGTGAAGACGCGGCGCACGCCGAAGCGCTCGCTGAGCCAGCCCGAGGCCGGGATGAGGACGGCGACGGTGAGGAGGAACGCGGTGACGGTGATCGAGACCGCGGCGGAGTCGACGCCCAGGTCGGCGGCGATCGCGGGCGCGGCGGTCGTCACGATCGTGGCGTCGAGGTTCTCCATGAAGAAGCAGCCGGCGACGAGCAGAGCGAGGGAGCGGTGGCGGGGGTCCGTGCTGTCCTCCTCGGCGTGGGGCTGTCGGCGGCGAGCGTAGCGCGGCGACGGCGCGGCCGCCGGGCGGGTACCGTCGCAGCATGAGCGCTGCAGCCGAGACCAGGACGATCCAACTCCGACGCTACGAGCTGATGGACGGGGTGATGGACGACTTCCTCGCCTGGTTCCCCGAGCGGATCGTGCCGGCGCGCGAGGCCCACGGCTTCCGGATCGAGTTCGCCTACGCCGACCGCGAGGTGAACGAGTTCGTCTGGGCGGTCAGCACGGCCGGCGACGCCGACGCGTTCGCCGAGGTCGAGCGGGCGTACCTGGCCTCGCCCGAGCGCGACGCCGCCTTCGCGGGCGAGCCGAAGCGCGTCGCGGTGCAGCACGTGCGGCTGGTCGAGCGGATCGTCTGACCCGGGCGGCGTCCGAGCCGAGCGGCGTCCGACCCGGGCGCCGTCGTCTCCGGGGCGCCGCCGACTCCGGGTGCCGTCGGCTCCGGGCGCCGTCAGCTCCGGGCGCGCCGCACGGCCGCGAGGACCCCGCGGACCACGAGCGTCCCGACCGCGATCGACCCGATCGCTCCGGTCAGGCGTGCCCAGACGTGCTTCGGCCGGTTGATCCCGGCACGGTCGGCGGGCGAGGGGAGCGAGGCGGGCGCGAGCGTGCGTCCCGCGGCTCCCGCCTCGGCCATGTGGGCGAGCCGGCGCACGGCCTCGCGGTTGCGGATCCAGAGGAACGAGTGCATCAGCGGCTTCGGGATGAGCGTGCCCGGGCCCTTCACGGGCGCCTCGTGCATCCGCACCTTCGCGCCGCGGGCGTGCGGCTCGACCTCGACGCGCACCCGGGCCTCGCCGAGCGGCCAGCCGGCGGCCTGGATGACCATCCGGCGCGGAGGGTCCCACTCGAGAACCGTGGTGCGGTCGTCGATCACGAGCGGCCACAGGCCGAAGGAGTGGTGCAGCTGCGAGCCCACGTGCGGGAAGTCGGCGTCGACCTTCCGCATCCGCGACGCGCCGACGACCCAGCTCGGGAACAGCCAGCCGGAGGCGAGCACCGCGAAGACGGACTCGGGCGGGCAGTGGACGACGCGGGTGGTGCGGGACATCGCGGACTCCTTCGAGTGGTGGTGGGGCGCGTGGGGGCGCCGTCCCTCAGCCTGGCAGGCCGGGGGCGGCGACGGGCGCAGCGCAACGGCGGCGGCTCAGGCCGGGCGCGCCTCCGGCGACAGGTCGGGCGACTCGCGCACCCCGAACTCGTGCCGCAGCGCGCTGCGGGCGGCGTGCCAGCCGGCCATGCCGTGCACGCCCGGCCCGGGCGGGGTGGACGAGGAGCAGAGGTAGAGCCCCTTCGCGGGCGTCCGCCACGGGTCGGTCGTGGGGACCGGGCGCGAGAGCAGCTGCGCGACGCTCGCGGCGCCGGCGGCGATGTCGCCGCCCAGATAGTTCGGGTTGTAGGCCTGCATGTCGCGGGCGGTCATCGAGGAGGCGCCGATCACGCGGTCGCGGAACCCGGGGGCGAAGCGCTCGATCTGGGCGGTGATCGCCTCCTGCTGGTCGGCGGGCGAGTACCGGGGGACGTGCGTGTACGCCCAGAGGACGTGCTTGCCCTCGGGCGCCCGGGTCGGATCGACGATCGAGGGCTGCGCCACCAGCACGTAGGGGCTGCGGCTGTGCCGGCCCCGCTTCACGTCGCGCTCGGCGGCCGCGATCTCGGCGCGGCTGCCGCCCACGTGCAGCGTGCCCGCGCCGGCGAGCTCCGGGTTCGTCCACGGCACCGGCCCGTCGAGGGCGAAGTCGACCTTGGCCACGCCGTTGCCGTAGCGGAAGCGCTGGAGGGCCGCGGCGTACGCCGGGGGCAGCCGGTCCCCCGCCATCGCGAGCAGCGCCGTCGGCGTGCCGTCGACGAGCACGGCGCGGGCCGGGGGCAGCTCCGAGAGCGAGGTCACCTCGACGCCGGTCTCGATGGTGCCGCCGTGCGCCCGAAGGTCGTCGGCGAGCGCGTCGACGATCGACTGGCTGCCTCCGATCGGCACCGGCCAGCCGCGCGCGTGGGCGTAGGCGCCGAGCGCCAGGGCGGCCGCGGCCGTCGACGGGCTCGGCATCGGGCGGATCGAGTGCGCGGCGACCCCGGAGAACATCGCCGGGGCGACGTCCTCGCGGAAGCGCAGGTTCCACACCGGGGTGCCCTGCTCGAGCACCCGCAGCCCGAAGCGGATCAGCACGCTCGGGTCCGTCGGGATCCGCAGCAGCGCGTCGTTGGTGAAGCCCGCGACGCGGTCGGCCCGCTCGGAGAGAGGTCCCATCAGGGCGCGCCACGCCGCCCCGTCGCGGCCCAGCGCCTCGACCGTGCGGTCGAGGTCGCGGTAGGCGATGCCCGCGCGGCCCCCGTCGAGCGGATGCGCGTACGAGATCTCGGGGACGACCAGCTCGATGCGCCGGTCGAGCCCGAAGGCACGGAAGAAGCCGGACGCGAGCGCCATCGGGTGCACCGCCGAGCAGACGTCGTGGTGGAAGCCGGGCAGCGTCAGCTCCGCCGTGCGCGCGCCGCCGCCGATCGTCTCGTTGCGCTCGAGCACGGTGACCGAGAGCCCGGCCCGCGCGAGCGTGACCGCGGCGGCGAGGCCGTTGGGCCCCGCCCCGATGACGACGGCGTCGACCACGGTCACTTCCTCCGCAGGGCCGAGACGACGCCCGCGGCGCCGGCGGCGAGGGCCGCGGCGGCCCCCGCGTAGCTCAGGGCGCGGTGGCGGATCATCCAGATCTGGGGCGTCATGGTGTGCGCGCGGTCGCTGAAGAGGCCGCGGGCGCCGTGATCGCCGGGGACCGGCTCGTACACGTTGTTCGGGAGCATCGGCTCCGTCTTGTCGGGGGCCTGCTGACCGTCGAAGGCGCTGCGGGCGAGGTACCAGTCCATGAAGCGCCCGGCGAAGCGGTCGCCGAGGATGGTGCCCGCGGTCGGCTCGCCGACCCAGGTGCGGCGGCGCGGCTTGTCGGCCACGTCGGCGATCGCGATCGCGCCCACCTCGGGCTCGTAGATCGGCGGCACGGGCTGCGGGTGGTGCGGCAGCTGCGACTTCACCCAGTTGAACTGGATGGTGTTGAGCGCCGGCATGTCGACCTCGGACAGGCGCACGCGGCTCTTCGCGTGCAGCAGCTCCGCGGTGACGGCCTCGGTGAAGCCTCGGGCGCCGAACTTGGAGGCGCAGTACGCGGCCTGCAGCGGGATGCCCCGGTGCGCGAGGGCGGAGCCGACCTGGATGACGTGCCCGCGGTCGCGCGGGGTCATCCGGGAGAGGGCTGCGCGGGTGCCGTTGACGAAGCCGAAGAAGTTGACGCCCACGGCGCGCTCGAAGTCGGCGGGCTCGGTCGAGAGGAACTCGCCGAAGACGCCGACCATCGCGTCGTTGACCCACAGCTCGATCGGGCCGAGCTCGGCCTCGACCCGGTCGGCCGCCGACTCGACGGCCTCTCGGTCGGCCACGTCGGTCGGGATGCCCAGCCCGCGCCGGCCCTTCTGCTCGATCTCGGCGACCGTGGCCGCCAGTCCGTCCTCGCCGCGTGCCAGCACGGCGACGTCCCAGCCGCGGGAGGCGAGCTCGCGGACCGTGGCGCGTCCGAGCCCGGCCGTGCCGCCCGTGACGACGGCGACTCCGCGGCTCATGCGCGGGCCTCGCGGGAGGAGGTCTCGAGGCGGGGGTGCTGCGTCATGGTGCGGGCTCCTTCGTGAGGGCGCGGTGTGCGTCGGGAGTCCCACGCTAGGCGGGAGCGGCGGCGCGGCGCGCGGGGTTGCGCCCGATCGGTGGAGAGCTCGGTGGATCCGCGCCCGGGGAGGAGAATCGCTCCCGACAGCTCCCGGCACTCCTCCAGAGACCGCCGCCAGACTGACGCCCGCCCGAGCACCCTCCGACCGGATCGACGCATGACCTCTCTCCTCGACCTGAGCCTCGTCTCCGGCCCCCTCGTCGTCGCCGTCTACGTGCTCGCGATCGGAGCGCTCCTCCTCCTGCTCGCCGCCCACGTCCGCGCTCCCCGCCGCGGGCGCTCCCGACGCGGCGGGATCGCCGTCGCGGTCCTCCTCCTGGGCCTGATCGGCGGCGCCGCCCTGGCCGCCCTCGTCGACGGGCCCGACGGCCCGTTCGGCGTCGACTTCACGCCGGTCACCCGGGTCGCGATCGGCCTCGGGATCGGCGGGCTGGGCGTCGCCCTGGTCGTCCTCGGGCACGCGATCGCCCGCCGCCGCGCGCGCGGGGTGCTCGCGTCGCTCGCGGCCGGAGTGCTCGTCGTCGCGGCGGCCGCGATGACCGTCAACATCGACTTCGGCCAGTACCCCACGGTGCGCAGCGCGCTCGGGATCAGCGCGTACTCCGACTCCTCCGTGCCGGTCGCCGCCGCGGACGGACCGCACTCGGACCTCGCGACCTGGACCGCCCCGGCCGGGATGCCCGCCGTCGGCTCGGTCTCGACAGTCGCCATCCCCGCCACCGCGTCGGGCTTCCCGGCCCGCGACGCCGTCGTCTACCTCCCGCCCGCGGCCCTCACCGCGACCCCGCCGCTGCTGCCGGTGATGATCATGCTCTCGGGGCAGCCGGGGTCGCCCTCCGATCCCCTCTCGACCGAGAAGTTCCAGCAGACCCTCGACGCCTACGCCGCCGCGCACGCCGGCCTCGCGCCGATCGTCGTGTCGCCCGACCAGCTGGGCGATCCGGACAAGAACCCGATGTGCGTCGACTCGCCGCTCGGGAAGTCGGCCACCTACCTCACCGTCGACGTCCCGAACTGGATCCGCGCCAACCTGCCCGTGCTCGGGGACGCGCAGCACTGGGCAATCGGCGGCCTCTCGCAGGGCGGGACCTGCTCTATCCAGCTCGGCGCCGGCCACCCGTCGCTCTTCGGCAACATCGTCGACGCCTCGGGCGAGCTCGCGCCGACCCTCGGCAGCGAGGCGGCGACGGTCGCGCAGGGGTTCGGCGGCGACCAGGCCGCCTACGAGGCCGCGAAGCCGGTGAACGTCCTCGCGGAGAACGCCCCCTACACCGGCACCGTCGCGATCTTCGGAGTCGGCGCCGAGGACACCTCGTTCCTCCCCGGGGCGAAGACCGTCTACGCCGCGGCCGTCGCCGCCGGCATGAGCGCCACCTACCTCGAGGTGCCGGACAGCGCCCACGACGTCACGGCGTGGTCGGCGACCTTCGACAAGGGCCTCGAGATCCTCGCCGACCGCTGGAAGCTCGTCCCCGCCTCCTGAGCGGCTCCGCGCCTCAGGCGCTCTCGACCAGCCGGACCGCCGCCTCGATCCCGCCGCTCCACGGCGCCCCGTGTCCCGGTACCACCCAGCGCGCCCCGGTGGGCAGGAGCGCCCGGAGCGACGCGAGCGCCTGCTCCGGCTCGTCGGTGAAGGGCGCGGGCTGCGGACCCGTGCGGCCGGTGAGCACGTGGCGGGTGGTCAGCCCGTCGCCGACGAAGACCGCGTCGGCCAGCGGCACGTGCACGGCGATGCTCCCCGGGGAGTGGCCCGGGAGCGCGATCACGCGGGGAGCGCCCGGCAGGTCGAGCGTCTGCCCGTCGTGCACCTCGACGACCTCGGTGAGCGGCGGGACCGTCGCGATGCCCTTCCGCAGCGCGTAGGCCGCGAAGCCGAGGAGCGGCAGGACGCGCAGCCGCGGTGTCGCGGTCCTCGGCTTCGCCCCGCCCTTCGCCCGCTCGGCGTCGGCGGCGTGCACGTGGACCGGCACGCCGTGGTCGCGGCGCAGGCGCTCGGCGAAGCCCACGTGGTCGGAGTCGCCGTGGGTGAGCACGACGCCGCGCACGTCGTCGAGGGTGCGGCCCATCGCGCGCAGCTCGGCCAGGAGCTCCGGCCAGAGACCGGGCAGGCCGGCGTCGATGAGGGTGACGCCCTCGTGGGTGTGGACGAGGTGGACGGCGACGATGTCGGTGCCGATGCGGCGCAGGTGGGGTCCGAGTTCCATGATGGCTACGCTAGTTAGCCATCAAGGCTACTGTCAATAGCTATACTCGGCCCATGCCCACTCCCGACCGCACCTCCCTCGAGGCGATCGTGCGCGCCGCCGGCGAGCTCCTCGAGCGCGACGGGCTCGCCGGGGTCACGATGCAGGCCGTCGCGCAGAGCGTCGGAGTCCGCGCCCCCTCCCTCTACAAGCGCGTCGAGGGGCGCGAGACGCTGATCCGCCTCGTCGCCGCGGACGCCCTGACCGTGCTCGCCGACCGCCTCGCCGACGCCCCGGACGCCGCCGCGCTCGCCGACCGCCTCCGCGCCTTCGGCCACGAGCGGCCGGCCGCGTTCCTCCTCGTGATGGCCCCCGCTCCCGGCACGCCCGTCACCGCCCAGGAGTACCGCGACGCGGCGAGCGCCCGCCTGCTGGACCTCACCGCGCAGCTGGCGGGCGAGGAGGACGCCCTCGAGGCGGCGCGCACGCTGACCGCCTGGGCGACGGGGTTCATCGGGATGGAGATCACCGGCGCCTTCACCCTCGGCGGCGATGTGGAGAGCGCCTGGCGCTTCGGGCTGGGGCGGATCGTCTCCGCGCTCGCTCCGGCCGCGTCGCGCTGAGCGCCGCCGCTCAGGCTCGGCGGAGCGCCGCCTCGTCCTCGAGGAACCGCGGACGGCACGCGACGATCCCGCTGACCAGCAGCACCGCCACTCCGGCGAACAGCAGCGCGTACGCGCCGCTCCAGTCCCCCTGCGCCTCGTAGAGCACGCCGATCAGCAGCGGACCGAGGCAGGCGAGCCCGTAGCCGAGCCCCTGCGTGGCGCCGGAGAGGGTCGAGGAGCCGGTGGTCGTCCGCGTCCGCGCGTTCACGAGCGTCAGCGTCATCGGGAACGTGCTGACGCCGAGCCCGAGGCAGACCACCCACGCCACGGCACCCTCCAGCGGAGCGACGACGAGGCCCGCGTAGCCGACGGCGAGCAGCGCGCAGCACACCACCACGACCACGACCGGGTTGCGCATCCCCAGCGTCAGCGGCGGCACCACGAAGGCGGCGGCGAGGCCGAACACGGAGAACAGCGCCAGCAGCGCACCGCCCTGCGCCGGATCCGCGCCCGCGTCGACGAGGATCGTCGGCAGCCAGGTGATGATCCCGTAGGTGTGCAGACCGGTCATCCCGAGCATCAGCACCATCGCCCAGAGCAGCGGCGTGCGCCACGCCCCGTCCACGCGGCCGCCGGCGGCGGCCGGAGCCGCCCCACCTCCTCCGCGGGCCGCGAGCGCCGCCCAAAGCAGGCAGGCCGCGGCCGTCATCACGGCCCAGATCCCGATCGCCCAGCGCCACCCCTCCGTCGAGGCCAGCGGCACCGCGACCAGCGGAGCGACGAACTGGCCCACCTGCAGCAGCGCCAGGTAGAGCGAGCTGACCGTCTTGATCCGCTCGGCGAAGTACCGCTTCACGATCGGCACGATGAGCACGTTCGTGGTGCCCACGCCCGCGAAGGCGACGACGGTCGAGAGCACCAGAGCGACCGGGCTCGGGCTGAGCGCGCGGAGGGCGATGCCCAGCGTGGTCACCAGCGTCGCGATCGCGAGCGTGCGCTCCAGGCCGATCCGGCGCGAGACGGCCGCGGCGACGAAGCCGAAGACGGCGAAGGAGGCGGTGACGATCGTCCCCAGCGCCCCGTAGAGCGAGGGCCCGAAGCCGAGATCGGCGCCGATCGTGTCGAGCAGCGGGCTGAAGCCGGTGACGGCGGTGCGGAGGTTCAGCGCGGTGATCGCGATGGCGGCGAGGGCCAGGAGGGCGGTGGCGCGGAGCGTCGGTGCTGCGGTCATGGAGTCCCCGAGAGATAGGATGATGGGATGAATTCTGGCGAGTCTAGCCCCGCGGCGCCGTTCCAGCGCGAGAGCGTGATCGACCACGTCACGGCGCTGTTCCACGAGGAGATCCGCTCCGGCCGCTGGGCCGTCGGCGAGCGGATCCCGGTGGAGGCCGAGCTCGCCCGCTGGACCGGCGCCGGACGCAACTCCGTCCGCGAGGCCGTCCAGGCCCTCGTGCAGGCGGGCCTCGTGCGGCGGGAGCAGGGGCGCGGCACGTTCGTCACCGCGCGCTCGCAGCTCGCCGAGTCGCTGCGCCGCCGCATCCCGAGCGCCGCCCGCCGGGAGGGCCTCGAGCTGCGGTTCGCGATCGACGGGGCGACGGCCGCGCTGGCGGCCGAGCGCCGCACCGGGGAGGACGTCGCCGCCCTCCGCGCCCTGCTGGCCCGCCGGGCCCGCTCGTGGGAGGCGCCGGAGCTCGCCGAGCGGATCGCCGCGGACACCGCGCTGCACCGGGCCGTCGTCGTCGCGACCCACAACGACCTGTTCGTCGAGCTCTACGACGGCCTCACCGGCATGTTCGAGTCGGTGCTGGAGGAGGACGTCGTCGGCGAGGAGGACGTGCACGCCCGGCAGCACGCCGAGCTGGTCGAGGCGATCGCCGCGGGCGACGCCGAGGGGGCGCGGCGCCGGATCGAGGAGCTGCTCGCGCCGCTGCTGGCCGAGGCGCAGCACGGCGGCGGCTGAGGAGGATCCTCCGAGGCGGGCGGCACGCGCTCACGGCCGGCGTCGTGCCGCCCGGCGTGCCGCCCGCCGAGTGGGATCAGCCCCGCGGACGCCGGGTCGACCAGAGCGCCCACGCCACCAGCAGCGGCTGGAACGCGAGGCGCACGGCGCGCTTGCGGTCGGTGTCGAGGCCGAAGGCGCTCGTCCGCGTCACCCACTGCGAGACGTTGCCCGGGAAGATCGCGGTGAAGAAGGCGGCGGCCACGGCTCCGACCAGCGGCGCCCGTCGGCGCGCGAGCACCAGCGAGGCGCCCAGCCCGATCTCGACCACGCCCGAGGCGAGCACGACCGCGTCCTTGTCCAGCGGCACCCACTCGGGCACCTGCGCCTGGAACTCCTCCCGCTTGCGGGTGAGGTGGCTCACCCCCGCGAAGAGGAGGGCGGAGCCGAGGAGCACCTTGGCGCCGGTGCGGAGGAGGGACGGGGAGGAGGATGTCATGCGCTCCATCGTTCCCGATGCGGGCCGCCGCCGCCGCCGTGGCGCGGCCACTGCGCACGAACGTGCCGGTGTCGGAGGCGGCGCCTAGTCTGATCGCGTGACTGACCGCATCCTCGTCCTCACCACCGGTGGCACCGTCGACAAGGAGTACTCGCTCGCGGGCGAGCTCGAGATCGGCGCCCCGATGGTGCCGCGCCTGCTCGCCCCGGTGCTCACCACGCTCGAGTTCCGCGTCGAGGAGGTCCTCGCCAAGGACAGCCTCGAGCTCGACGACGCCGATCGGGCCCTCATCCGCGAGCGGGTGCTCGCCGCCGAGGAGGACCGGATCGTCCTCACCCACGGCACCGACACGATGACCGCGACGGCCGAGGCCCTCGGCGTCGTCCGCGATCGGGTGGTCGTCCTCACCGGCGCGATGCAGCCCGCACGGATGCTCGACAGCGATGCCGCGTTCAACCTCGGCACCGCGGTGGCCGCCGTGCAGCTGCTGCCGCCGGGCGTCTACCTCGCGATGAGCGGGCGGGTGCTGCCCGCCGGCTCCGTGGTGAAGGACCGGTCGATCGGCGTGTTCCTCCCGGCCTGAGCCGGACCAGGATCGAGGGGCGCCCGCGGACGGGCTCCCGGCCGGACCGGCGTCAGGCCTCGGCGAGCTCCGCGGTGCAGGCCGCGCAGAGCCCGAAGACGTCCACGACGTGGTGCGCGTCCGTGAAGCCGTTCTGCGACGCGACCGAGCGCGCCCACTCCTCGACCTCGTCGGCCGCGATCTCGACCGTCAGCCCGCAGCGGCGGCAGATCAGGTGGTGGTGGTGCGTCCCCGGCGTGCAGGCGCGGTAGAGGCTCTCGCCCTCGGGCGACTGCAGCGAGTCGGCCTCGCCCTCCACAGCCAGGTCCGAGAGCGCGCGGTAGACCGTCGCGAGCCCGATCGGCGAGCCGGAGGCGTGCAGCGCACTGTGCAGGCCCTGGGCGCTGACGAAGTCCTCGCGACGCCCGAGAGCCTCGCGCACCGCCTCGCGCTGCCACGTGTTGCGCTTGACCACTGGACCACCTCCACTCCGCACGACCCGGGCCACGCTACCGCCCCCCGCCGACGGCGAGCCGGGAGCGCCGGACGCCCTTGCGGCCGATGATCCGGCAGACCGCGTAGATCGCGAACGAGATCGTCGTCACGTAGGGGCTGATCGGGATCGATCCGCCCAGCGCGAGCAGGATGCCGCCCACCAGCGCGCCGACGGCGAAGAGCACGCTCAGCAGCGGCACGACCACCGGCGAGGCGGAGAGGCGCAGTGCCGCAGCCGCCGGCGTCACCAGGATCGCGAGCACGAGCAGCGAGCCGACGATCTGCACCGAGACGGCGACCGCGAGGCCGAGCAGGAGCATGAACGCGATCGAGAGCGCCCGGGTGGGGATGCCGCGCGCGGCCGCCACGTCGGCGTCGACGCTCGCGAAGGTGAGGGGGCGCCAGATCAGCGCGAGACCGACGAGGACGACCACCGAGATGCCGATCAGCCACCCGAGCTGCGGGTCGTCGACCGCGACGATCTGCCCGGTGAGCAGGCCGAACTTGTTCGCGCTGCGGCCCGGGTAGAGGGCCAGGCAGAGGATGCCGATGCCGAGTCCGAACGGCATCAGCACCGCGATGATCGAGTTGCGGTCGCGGGCGCGCGAGCCGAGCACGCCGATCAGGACCGCCGCGATCAGCGAGCCGACGATCGATCCCTCGACGACGCCGACGCCCAGCAGCAGCCCCGCGGAGGCCCCCGCGAACGAGAGCTCGCTGATGCCGTGGACCGCGAAGGCCATGTCGCGCGACATCACGAAGACGCCGATGAGCCCGCCGACCACTCCGAGGACCGCGCCGGCGATCACCGAGTTCATCAGGAGCGACAGCAGCGCTCCGTAGTCCGAGAAGTCGAAGATCTGCGACCAGACGTCCGTCACGACTGCCCCTCCTCGTGCTCGTGCACGTGCGAGTGGTCGGGGGCGCCGACCACGATGACCCGGCCCCGGGCGCGGATCACGTCGACGGGTGCGTCGTAGAGCTCGCTGAGCACCTCCGAGCGCAGGACCTCGTCGGGGGTGCCGATCCGGAACCGGCCGCCGGCGAGGTAGAGCACGCGGTCCACCATGCCGAGCACCGGATTCACGTCGTGCGTGACGAAGAGGACGCCGAGGTTCCGCTCGCGGCGGTGCCGGTCGATCAGCTCGCTGACCGCTCGCTGGTGGGCGAGGTCGAGCGCGATCAGCGGCTCGTCGCAGAGCAGGAGCGCCGGGTCGCCCGCGAGCGCCTGGCCGACGCGGACGCGCTGCTGCTCGCCGCCGGACAGGCTGCCGATGGGGGCGTCGGAGAAGGCGGTGGCACCGACGGCCTCGAGCAGCGCGTCGACGGCCGCGCGCCGGGAGCGGGAGGGCAGGGGCAGGCCGAACCGGTGGCCGTCGATCCCGAGCCCGAGCAGATCGCGGGCGCGCAGCGGAGTGCCCTCGTCGGCGAGCTTCTGCTGCGGGATGTAGCCGATGCGCCGGTTGCCGCGGTGCACGGGCTCGCCGAGCACCTGCAGCTCCCCCGCGCTCAGCTGCTGCTGGCCGAGCACCGCGCGCAGGAGGCTCGTCTTGCCGGAGCCGTTCGCGCCGAGCACCGCGACGAACTCGCCGGCGCGCACGTCGAGGTCGACGCCGCTCCACAGCTCGCGGTCGCCGAAGCGGAGGCCGGCGCCGCGCAGCCGCAGCACGGACGCCGAAGGGCCCGCCTCCGGGGAGACGGGCCTGGTCGGGGAGTCGTGGCTCACTGGGAGAGGGCTCCCTCGATCGCGTCGAGGTTGGCGGTCATCCAGCCGGTGTAGTCGTCGCCCTCGGGCAGCGTCTCGGTGACGGGGACGGCCGGGATCCCGGCGGCCTTCGCGGCGTCGAGCACCGCGTCCGTCTGCGCGCCCTCGGTCTGCTCGTTGTAGATCAACGCGTCGACGGCCTTGCCGGAGAACAGCGCCAGCGTCTCCTGGAGCGTGGTCGCGGGGACGTCGGTGCCCTCCTCGACCGCCTCGCTGAAGGCCTCGGGAGTCGCGTCGGTCAGGCCGAGCGCATCGGTCATGTACAGCGGGACGGGCTCGGTGATCGCGATGGAGCGGCCGGAGAGCGCGCCCTTCAGCTCGCCCTCGCGGGCGATCAGAGCGTCGAGCCCCTCGTCGAGGGTGGCGAGATTGGCGGAGTAGGCGGAGGCGTTGTCGGGGTCGAGCGCGGCGAGCTCGTCGCCGATCCGCCCCGCGACCTCCTTCATCACCGAGAGGTCGTACCAGACGTGCTCGTTGAACTCCGCGTGCTCGTGCCCGCCCTCCGACTCCTCCTCCTCCGCGTGGTCGTGGACGTCCTCCAGGCCGGCGATCACGGTGGCCGTGATGACGGGGGCCTCGGTGCCGGCCGCGCTGATCATGGTGTCGAGGAAGTGGTCGTAGCCGCCGCCGTTCTCGATCACGAGGGTCGCGCCGGACACCGCGAGCTGATCGCGGGCGGTGGCCTCGTACTCGTGCGGGTCCTTGTCCGGGCTGTCGATGATGCTGGTCACCTCGACCAGGTCGCCGCCGATGCTCGAGACGAGGTCGCCGTAGACGTTCGTCGACGCGACGACCTTCACGGGCCCGCCCGCGGCGGCGGCGGAGGAGCTGTCGGAGGCGCTGCCCGCTCCGGAGCAGCCGCTCAGGGCGAGCGCGGTGCCGCCGAGGAGGGCGGTGAGGGCGAGGAGGCGGGTCTTCACGGTGAGCCGATCTGGGTCAGGGGCCGGGCGGGTGCCCCCACGCTAACGGCTATTGATAACGATTGTCAAAATCGTGCAGAGGCGCCCGCCGGTCATCCGCGGACACACGCGGACACGGGGCGACACGCGCCTCGCTCCGGACACCTCGCCCTGGCACAGTCGCTGCACACCGCCCCCGACGAGACGAGGACACCGTGACCACCACCGCACCCACGACCGCCGGCGCCGACGCCGCGACGACGATCGGCGCCGCCGCCGAGCACTGGTCGGCCGCACCCCGGCCCGACTCCCCTGACGCCTGGCTCGTCCGCGCCGAGGAGGTCGCCACCGTGCTCGCGACCGACGCCCTCGAGCGCGACCGCGCCGGCGCCGCCCCCTTCGCCGAGGTCGCCCTGCTCAAGGCGGCCGGCCTCGTCACGCTGCTCGGGCCCGCCGAGCACGGCGGCGGTGCCCAGGAGTGGACCACCGCCCTCCGCGTCGTCCGCACCGTCGCGCGCGGCGACGGCTCGATCGGCCAGCTGCTCGGCTACCACTACCTCTGGGCCTGGGCGGCCCGCCTCGTGGGGACTCCTGAGCAGATCATCGCGGTCGAGCAGCTCGCGACCGAGGGGGACCTCCTCTACGGAGGCGCGGTGAACCCCCGCGACTCCGACCTCACCGTGCGGGAGGAGGGCGACGAGCTGGTCTTCACCGGCCGCAAGTCGTTCTCGACCGGCGGCGTGGTCAGCGACCTGACCGTGCTCGAGGGGGTGCTCGAGGGGACGGACACCCACCTCTTCGCGATCGTCCCCACCGATCAGGAGGGGATCGTCTTCGGCCGCGACTGGGACAGCCTCGGCCAGCGGCTCACCGAGTCCGGCTCCGTCGAGATCCGCGGCGTCCGCGTGCCGTGGGCGGCCGCGGCCGGCTTCGTCGACAAGGTCTACCGTCCGCTCGTCTACAACACCCTCAACGTGCCCGTCATCCAGCAGGTCTTCGCCGAGTTCTACCTCGGCATCGCGCAGGGAGCGCTCGAGCGCGCGGCGCAGTACACCCGCGAGCACACTCGGGCCTGGCCGTACGGCGGCGACGACAAGGAGCGCGCCGGCGACGAGTGGTACGTGCTCGAGGGATACGGCGACCTGCAGTCCCGGCTCTGGGCCGACGAGGCGCTGATCGACGCGACGGGGGCCGCGCTCTCGGCCGCGCTGCACGCTCCGCGCGAGAAGCTGACGCCTCGGCGCCGCGGCGAGATCGCCGTGCGGATCGCCGCGGCCAAGGCGCGGATCGTGGAGGACGGCCTCGCGACGGCGACCCGCGTCTTCGAGCTGACCGGCGCCCGCGCCTCCGCGAGCTCGGTCGGACTCGACCTCTACTGGCGGAACCTCCGCACCCACTCCCTGCACGATCCGCTGCCCTACAAGCGCCGCGAGGTCGGCGTCTTCGCCCTGCTCGACACCGTCCCCGAGCCCAGCTGGTACACCTGATCGGCCGCGGGGCGCGTCCTGCTCCGGCGGCGCGCCCCGCCCGCACGCCGCCCCGGCGTCGATCCGCGACAGGCCGGAGCGGAGCCCCGGGGTAGCGTGAGGGCCGAGCGGAGGGAGGACCGTGGCCGTCACGCTGCACGACGTCGCCCGCGCCGCCGACGTCTCGATCAAGACCGTCTCGAACGTGATCAACGACTATCCGCACGTGCGCCCGGCCACCCGCTCCCGGGTGCAGGCGGCCATCGCGCAGCTGGGCTACCGCCCCAACCTCTCCGCGCGGAGCCTGCGCCGCGGCCGCACCGGCGTGATCGGCCTCGCCCTGCCGGAGCTGAGCCTCCCCTACTTCGCCGAGCTCGCCGACAGCGTGATGCGCGCCGCCGACGAGCGCGGCCTGACGGTGCTGATCGAGCAGACCGGCGGCGACCCCGAGCGCGAGCGGAGCGTCCTGGCGAGCGAGCGCCGGCAGCTCACCGACGGCCTGCTCTTCAGCCCGCTGGGCCTCGCCGACGAGGACGCACTCGCGGTCGGCTTCCCCCTGGTGCTGCTCGGCGAGCGGATCTTCACCGGGCTGGTCGACCACGTCACCATGCAGAACACCGCGGCGGCGCACGCGGCCACCGCGCACCTGCTCGCCTCCGGAAGGCGCCGGATCGTGGCGCTCGGGACGCACCCCGACGCCGCTGTCAGCTCGGCGTCGCTCCGCCTCGAGGGCTACCGCGCCGCGCTCGCCGAGGCCGGCATCGCCTACGACGAGCGGATGATCGGCGTCTCGGGCCCGTGGCGGCGCTCCGGCGGCGCCGAGGCGATGCGCCGCGTGCTCGCCTCCGGGCTCGACTTCGACGCCGTGTTCGCACTCAACGACACCCTCGCACTCGGCGCGGTCCGCGCGCTCCAGGAGGCGGGGGTCCGCGTCCCCGAGGAGGTGGCGGTGATCGGCTTCGACGACATCGACGAGGCGGGCTACTCCTCCCCCAGCCTCTCCACCGTGGACTCGGGGCGCGACGAGATCGCGCGCACCGCGGTCGAGGTGCTGCAGGCGCGGATCGAGGGCACCCGCACCGGCCCCGGGACGCTCCACGAGGCGGCGTTCACCGTGGTCGCCCGGGAGTCGACCGCGGGCCGGCCGATCGCGGAGGACCCGTCGGTCGGCCGGGCGTCGGCCGGGGCCTAGGCGCAGGTCCCGCTGCCGCAGATCTCGCGGCGGATCCACGCGCCCGCGTCCGCGACGGCCAGCTCGCCGCGGCGGAGGAGCCGGCTCCACTCCACGGCCCGCGTCGTCAGCCGGTCGTCGGCCGAGCCGCGGACGTCGCCGCCGACGGTACGGAGGAACAGGTGCGCGAGCGGGCCGCCGAGGTACAGCGTGGCGCCCGCGACGCCGGCGAAGTGGCGGGCCTGGCCGCGGGTGCCGTCGTCGTAGGGGCGGCGGAAGCCCTTCCCCCGGACCCGGTTGCGGCCGCCGTGCGCCAGGTCGAGGGCGCCGAGCGGGGCGCTGCGGATGCCGGCGACGTCCTTCGCGACGGCCGCGAGGAACGCGCGCGGGCGGGGATGCGACGCCGCGAGGGCGTCGGCGCGGTCGGCGAGCTCGGAGCAGGCGTCGGTGACGGCATCGGAGGAGGGCACCCGCCCAGTCGAGCACAGGTGCGCTGAGCGGCGGCGGGGAGGGCCGACGCGCGAGGAGGTCTGCCGATCTCGGCAGCGGCGCAGCGAGGCGGGTGGGTCCCGTGCCGCTCTTGACAGCAGCGGAGGCGGGGCGGACCATCGTGTACAACGTTAGAAAGACCGCTCGCCGCCGAGCCCGCTGCGGGAGCCCGAAGCCCGAAAGGCCCTCATGACCGACGCCCCCGCCGCCACCGCGCGCATCAGCCTCGACCCCGCCGCGGTCGTCGCCCCCGTCACTCCGCGCCTCTTCGGCTCGTTCGTCGAGCACCTCGGCCGCTGCGTGTACGACGGCATCTACGAGCCCGGCCACCCCGCCTCGAACGAGGACGGGTTCCGCCTCGACGTGGTCGAGCTGGTCAAGGAGCTGGGCACCACGACGATCCGCTACCCCGGCGGCAACTTCGTCTCGGGCTACCGCTGGGAGGACGGCGTCGGCCCGCGCTCCGAGCGCCCCCGCCGCCGCGACCTGGCCTGGCACTCGCTCGAGACCAACGAGGTCGGGCTGGACGACTTCGCGAAGTGGGCGGAGCTGACCGGCAGCGAGATCATGTACGCCGTCAACCTCGGCACCCGCGGCGTCCTCGAGGCGCTCGACGTCCTCGAGTACGCCAACGGACCGGCCGGCACCGCTCTCGCCGACCAGCGCATCGCCAACGGCGGGACCGAGCCCTACGACATCCGCATGTGGTGCCTCGGGAACGAGATGGACGGCCCCTGGCAGGTCGGCCACATGAGCGCCGACGACTACGGCAAGCTCGCCTCCCGCACCGCCAAGGCCCTCAAGATCGCCGACCCCTCGCTCGAGCTGGTCGTCTGCGGCTCGTCGAGCTCGTCGATGCCGACCTTCGGCGAGTGGGAGCGCGTGGTCCTCGAGCACGCGTACGACGACGTCGAGTACGTCTCGTGCCACGCCTACTACCAGGAGTACGACGGAGACCTCGGCTCCTTCCTCGCCTCCTCCCTCGACATGGAGTACTTCATCGCCACCGTCGCGGCGACCGTGGACCACGTGAAGTTCAAGCTCAAGAAGACGAAGGACATCAAGCTCTCCTTCGACGAGTGGAACGTCTGGTACCTCGAGGAGTGGCAGGCCAAGGAGAAGGCCGACGCCGAGGGCGACCAGAGCACCCGCGAGTGGGCCTACGCCCCGCGCCTGCTCGAGGACGTCTACTCCGTCGCCGACGCCGTCGTCCTCGGCAACCTGATGATCACGCTGCTGAAGAACTCCGACCGGGTCACCTCCGCCTCCCTCGCGCAGCTCGTCAACGTGATCGCGCCGATCATGACCGAGCCGGGCGGAGCCGCGTGGCGCCAGACCACGTTCTTCCCGTTCTCGACCACTGCACGCCTGGCCTCCGGCTCGGTGCTGCGCCCCCGGATCGACGCGGAGACCTACTCGACCGCCCGCCACGGCGACGCTCCGCTCATCGACTCCGTCGCCACCGTCGACGAGGGCCGCGCGGCCGTCTTCCTGGTGAACCGCTCGCAGACGGAGCCGATCGAGGTCACCGTCGACGTCAGCGGCCTCGGAGTCTCGAGCATCGCGGAGGCGGTGGCCCTGTTCGACGAGGACCCCTACGCGAAGAACACCCGCGACGACCAGGACCGCGTGCGCCTGCGCGAGGCCCCGGCGACGCTCGAGGACGGCGTGCTGACGCTGACCCTCCCGCCCGTCTCGTGGACGGCGGTCGCGCTCATGGCATAGCGGCGTCCGACCCGCGGGACCGCGTCCGGCCTCCCGGAGCCGCGCGGCCCCGTCGGGAACCGTCCCGGCTCAGGCCGCGGGCCACTGCACGGGCACCGGCAGGCGGCGGCGCTCGGGAGGGGCGTCGCGTCGGGCGAGGCGCTCGATGAGCAGCTCCGCGGCCGCCCGGCCCAGCTGCTCGCCGTCCACGTCGACCGCCGGCACCCCCACCAGCCCGAGCGCGTCGACGATCGACCGCTCCGAGCTCACCACGAGCCGCTCCGGGAGGCCGCCGGAGGCCAGCAGCGCGTACTGCACCCCGAGCCCGAGAGCGGTCGCGTAGGGCACGACCGCCGTCGCTCCGGACTCGCGCACCGCGGCCGCGGCCGAGACGCCGGCCGCGAAGGTGGCCGGGAAGGGCCCGAGCACCGTGAGCTCCGCTCCTCCGCTCGCCGCCGCCTCGTGCACGGCCGCGGTGCGCTGCCTGTCCTGCCACGAGCCCTCCGGCCCGCCGAGGTAGAGCACGCGCTCGTGCCCGTCGGCGGCGAAGCGCGCCACCAGCGACCCGAACGCGGCGGCCGTGTCGGCGACGACGGAGGCGAGACCGTCGACCTCGCGGTCCACCAGCACGGTCGGCTTGTGCGATCCGGCCGCCAGCAGCAGCTCGTCCCCGCCGCGGGGAGCGACGACGATGAAGCCGTCGACCTGCCGCGAGAGCCGGTCGAACGCGCCGAGCTCGCGCACGGCCTCGAGCGGGTGCACGGCGACGGTCAGCTGCAGGCCGTCCTCGTCGGCGCGGCGCTGCGCCCCTCCGATGATCGGAGTGAAGAAGGCGTTGTCGAGCGTGGGGACGACCAGGGCCACGACGCCGGTGCGGCCGCGGGCGAGCTGGCGCGCGGCGGAGTTCGGGATGAAGCCGAGCTTGGCCGCCGCGGTCAGCACGCGGGCGGCCGTCTCGGGCGAGACGACCTCCGGGCGCGAGAGCGTGCGCGAGGCGGTGGCCTTCGAGACGCCGGCGAGGGCGGCGACGTCGGCGAGCGTGGCCATCCGGCTCCTCCCTGCGGTCCTCCCGCGATCATAGGGGCCCGCCTGCAACCGGTCGCACCGGCGGCGCGAAGCGGTCCCGGATTCCGAAACACGGAATTTACACGGGCGACGCAGACCGGGTACCGCCGCACCCGTAGGGTCGATGCAACCGGTTACATCCGCAGCCGGCCACCGCTCGCCCCGGAAGGAGCAACCCGTGAGGACACGATCCGCTCCCCTCCTGCTCCTGCCGGGACTCGGGTTCCTGCTGCTGTTCTTCGTGGTCCCGTCGCTCGTGATGCTGTTCGCGCCGCCCGGCGCCACCGCCGCCGACGTGATCGCGAGAGTCGGCCAGATGCTGACCGACCCGTACGAGCTGCGGATCATCGGCCGCACCGTCGGCATCGGCCTCGTCGTCACGCTGATCTGCGTCGTCCTCGGCTTCCCGATCGCCTACCTGCTGGCCCGCTCCACCTCGCGCTGGGCGGGCGTGCTGCTGGCCCTCGCGATCTTCCCGCTGCTGCTCAGCAACGTGGTGCGCACCTTCGGCTGGCTCGTGGTCCTCGGCTCCAACGGCGCGATCGGGCAGCTCCTCGTCGCGACCGGCCTGGTCGACGAGGCCCCCCAGCTGCTCTACACCGAGCTGGCGATCGTGCTCGGCCTCACGCAGCTGTTCCTCCCGCTCGCGATCATCTCCTGCTACTCCGCCGTCTCGCAGGTGGACGCCGGGCTCGACGACGCCGCCCGCGGCCTCGGCGCGAGCCCGACCCGGACCTTCTGGGACGTCGTGGTGCCGCTCTCGCTCCCCGGCGTCGTCGTCGCGGCGACCCTCGTCTTCGCGGGATCCGTGACCGCGTACACGACTCCGTACCTGCTCGGCGGGTCCTCGCAGCGGATGCTGAGCACGCAGCTGTTCTCGTACTCCAGCGTGACGATCGACTGGGCGGGCGCGTCGGCCACGGCGATAGTGATGACGATCCTGGTCTTCCTCGTCTCGGGGCTCTCCTCGCTCGTCGCACGCCGGGGGGCCGTCTCGTGAGGACCCGCCGCCCCGTCGCCGCGACCCTGGCCGTCGCCGGCTACGTGATCATGATCGTGCCGATCCTGTTCGTCGTCGCCACGGCGTTCACGGCCGGGTCCACGCTGCGCTTCCCGCCGGAGGGCTTCTCGTTCCGCTGGTTCGGCGAAGCGCTCTCGTACGACCCGTTCCTCGAGTCGCTCGCCACCAGCGCTCAGCTCGCCGTCCTCTCGACTGCGATCGCGCTCCTGCTCGGGATCCCGGCGACCCTCGCCATCCACCGCGGGCGCATCCCGGGGAAGGGGATCGTCGAGGGGCTCTTCCTCTCGCCGCTGATCGTGCCCGAGCTCGTCGTCGGGCTGGCCCTCTTCCAGCAGCTCGTCGTGACGCTCAAGGTCGACAACGCCGCCGTGCTCCTCGTCGGCCACACCGCGCTCCTGCTCCCCTACGCGGTGCGCGTCACCGGCGCCTCGCTCGCCACCAGCGACCCGGCGCTGGAGGAGGCCGCCCGCGGACTCGGGGCCGGACCGCTGCGCACCTTCTTCACGATCACGCTGCCGATCCTGCGCCCCGGCGTCTTCTCGGCCGCCCTGCTCGGCTTCGTGACGTCCTTCAACAACGTCCCCCTGTCGCTCCTGCTGCAGAGCCGCGACGCCAGGACCCTGCCCGTCACGATGCTCGACTACGTGCAGCAGAGCTACGACCCGATGGTCGCGGCCACCTCCACCCTCATCCTCGCGGCGACCGTCGTCATCGCGTTCCTCGCCGAGCGCAGCGTCGGCTTCGCCCAGATCTTCGGAGGCATCAACCGATGAGCGCCGCAGCGGAATTCGTCAACGTCAGCCAGGTCTTCGGGGACTTCACCGCCGTCGACCGCATCGATCTCGCGATCCCCGCGGGGCGGCTGACCACCCTGCTCGGCCCCAGCGGCTGCGGCAAGACCACCTCGCTCCGGATGCTCGCGGGCTACTCGGCCCCCAGCTCCGGCCGCATCCTCATCGACGGCCTGGACAGCACGAAGCTGCCCCCGGAGAAGCGCGGGCTCGGCATGGTGTTCCAGTCGTACGCGCTCTTCCCGCACCTCAGCGTCGCCGAGAACGTCGGCTACGGGCTGAAGCTGCGCGGAGTCGGGCGGGCGGAGCGGCAGGCCCGGGTCGTGGAGAGCCTCGAGATGGTGGGCCTGGCGCACCTCGCCGCCAGCAGGCCGAGGAAGCTCTCCGGCGGCCAGCAGCAGCGGGTCGCGCTCGCCCGGGCCATCGCGATCCGGCCGAGGCTGCTCCTGCTCGACGAGCCGCTGTCGAACCTCGACGCCCGGTTGCGCGTGCAGATGCGCTCCGAGATCCGCCGCATCCAGGCGGAGACCGGGCTGACCGTGGTGCTCGTCACCCACGACCAGGACGAGGCGCTCGAGATGAGCGACGAGATGGTCCTGATGCGCGCCGGGCGGATCATGCAGCAGGGCGCCCCGAGCGCCGTCTTCGGCTCCCCCGCGAACCGCTTCGTCGCCGACTTCCTCGGCTACGAGAACTTCCTCGTCCTCGCGGACGGGTCGCTCGCGACGGTCCGGCCCGAGCACCTCGCGGTGTCGGCGACGGCCCCCGCCTCGCCCGGGCTCGCGCTCGACGGCGTGGTCGTCGACGTCGCCTACCGCGGCGTCGACGTGCTGGTCACCGTGGCCGCGACCGACCCCTCCGGTGCCCCGGTGCGCCTGGTGTCGGACGTCCGGGCCGACGGATCGGCCGCGCTCTCCCCCGGCGACGCCGTCGTGGTCTCGGCGCCGGCCGCGCGGCTGGTGCCGCTCGCCGCCGACGTCCCGGCCTGATCCGCGGTCCTCCCACCCCTCGCTCCTCCCGCCCCGCACCGCCTGCTCCCTCCCGCCCCGCAGCGCTCTCCTCCTCCACCGCCCCTCGAAAGGACCCGCCATGTCCCGCACCACCGCCCGGCGCACGCTCGCCCTCACCGCGGGGGCCGTCATCGGCGCCCTCGCCCTGGCCGGCTGCTCCGGCTCCGGCTCCTCCGACGAGTCCGACGCGCAGTCGCTCGTGGTCAGCACCTTCCCCTTCGGCGTGGAGGAGTTCCAGGAGGCCGTGATCGACCCGTTCACCGAGGCCACCGGCATCGAGGTCGAGGTCGAGACCGGCTCCAACTCCGACCGCCTCTCGCAGCTCCAGCTGGCCGGCGGGAACGACCCCGGCGTCGACGTGATGCTCATCAGCGACTACTACGCCGCGCTGGGCCAGAAGGACGACCTGTTCCAGCAGGTCGACGCGGCCTCGGTGCCCGCGCTCGCCGACGTCGCCGCCTTCGCCACCGAGGAGTCCTACCTCGGGCCCGCCTACAGCTACCAGCTCAACGGCACGCTCTACTCGACCGACGCCCTCACCGCCGACCAGGCGGCGCAGTGGTCGGTCTACTCCGACCCCGCGAACGCCGGGAAGGTCGCGCTGCCCGACATCTCCGTCACTGCGGGCCAGCTGATGGTCAGCGGAGTCGCCGCGACCGAGGGCTCCGGCCCGTACGACATCGACGCGGCCCTCAGCACCCTCGCCGACTGGGCCCCCGGAGTGCTGCAGTTCTACAGCTCCTCCACCGAGGTCACGAACCTGCTCACGCAGGGCGAGATCGTCGCCGCCGACGCCCTCAGCGGCTTCGCCACCGACCTGGTGGCCTCCGGCGAGCCGATCGGGTGGACCCCGCCCGCGACCGGCCGCTACATGGCGACCAACCGCGCGATGATCCCGACCGGAGCCGCGAACGTCGACGCCGCCGAGCAGTTCATCGACTACCTGCTCTCGGTCGAGGCGCAGACCTCCTCCGCCGCGATCGTCGGCGACCTGCCCGTGAACCTCTCCGCCGAGGTGCCCGACACCATCACGGCCGTCGTCGGCGACATCGCGGCCGACCCGACCGCCGCCGGCTACTCCACCCTCGACCCCGCCGAGCTCGTCCCCACCCGCTCGGAGTGGGTCGACCGCTTCGCCCGCGAGGTCACCGCCCAGTAGCGGCCCGCCCCGTGCGCGACGCCCGCGCACGGGGCCCCGACCGTCCGATCCCGCACCTCCGGAGACCGCCATGAGCACCACCCCCACCGCCGCCGTGCCCGACGAGTGGATCCGCCGGATCCCGAAGGCCGATCTGCACTGCCACCTCATCGGGACCGTGCGGCCCGCGACCTTCGCCGAGCTCGCCCGCCGCGAGGGCCTCGCCCTGCCGGCCGAGCCGGAGCGGATCTTCGCCGACATCAACTCGCTGCCCCCGGACCCGGCGCTCTACCGGGACACCGTGATCCCGGTGCCCCAGGGCCGCTCCGCCGACGAGCCCGCGGTGTCGTACTCGCTCTTCCAGGTCTCGAACTGGGTGGTGCAGCTGCTCCGCACTCCGGAGGACCTGACCCGGATCGTGCACGAGGCGTTCGAGGACGCCCACCGCACGAGCGGCACCCGCCACCTGGAGCTGTTCTTCGACGCCGTCCCGGAGCACCTCGCCGGGTTCGGCTACCGCGGCAGCGTCGAGGCCTACGCCGAGGGCATCCGGATGGCCGAGCGCGACTTCGGCATGACGGGGCGGATGATCGCCGGCATCGACCGCAGCCGCAGCGGGGAGGAGGCGCTCGAGCTGGTCCGCGAGGTCGTCCGCCACCCCCACGACTACGTGGCGGGGATCGGGCTCGACAACCTCGAGACGGCGGGTCCGCCCGAGCGCTTCGCCGACGCCTACCGCCTCGCCGGGGAGGCCGGCCTGGGCCGGACCGCCCACTCCTCCGAGCACGCCCCGACCGCGGCCAACACGACGACCTGCCTCGATCTGCTGGGCTGCGACCGGATCGACCACGGCTACTTCGTCCTCGAGGACCCCGCCGTCGTCGAGCGCGTCCGCGAGCAGGGCGTGGTGTTCACCGTCGCCTCGACGACCTCGCGCCGCTCCTGGCGGCCCTGGCGGCGCGCGTCCATCCGGGCGATGCTCGACGCGGGACTGCGGGTCGTGCCGTGCTCCGACGATCCCGGGATGTTCCCGACCACGCTCGCCGACGAGTACCGCCTCGCCGCCGGCCCGATCGGCGCGACCGCCGGTCAGCTGCGCGAGATGGCGCTCACCGGAGCGGAGGCCTCCTGGCTGCCCGCCGACGAGAAGGAGAGTCTGCGCGCGTCGTTCGCCGCGGAGCTGGACGCGCTGGACGCGGAGTTCGGGCTCGTCTGAGGCCCGGGACGCGACGGGCTCCCCGCCCTGACAGAGTGGACGGATGAGCCCCCTCCCCGATCCCCTGGCCTTCGACCTCGAGGCGCTGCGCCGGGAGGTGCTGCCGGACGACGGGGGCGAGGTCGACGACAGCATCCCCGCGCTCGCGGACGCCGAGCCGGGACTCTGCGCGATCGCGCTCGTCCTGCCCGACGGGTCCGTCCGCGCGACCGCCGACGCGGAGGAGCGGTTCAGCATCCAGTCGGCCGTGAAGCCGTTCCTGTTCGCGCTCGCGCTCCTCGACACCGGCGGTGACGCGCTCGACCGCGTCGGCATCGAGCCCACCGGCGAGGCCTTCGACGCCCTCAAGCTCGAGAGCGGCACCGGGCGCCCGCCGAACCCGATGGTCAACGCGGGAGCGCTGCTGACCGCCGCCCTGGTCGACGGGGGCGACGCCGACGGCCGGAGCGAGCGGATCCTCCGCGGCCTCTCCGCCTTCGCCGGCCGCCCGCTCTCCGTCGACGAGAGCGTCGCCGCCGACGAGCACCTCCTCGGCGACCGGAACCACGCCCTCGCGCACCTGATGCGCGCGGAGGGCACCCTGCACCGCAGCGCCGACGACGCCGTCTCCGCGTACGCCCGGGCGTGCGCCGTGCTGGTCGACGTCCGCGACCTCGCCGCGATGGGCGCGACCCTCGCGTTCGGCGGCGTGCACCCGGGGACCGGCGAGCGGGTCGTGCCGGCGTCGGTCGCGCGCGACGTGGTCGCGGTCATGGCGACGTGCGGTGTCTACGACGGCTCGGGCCGCTGGATGCGCGCGGTCGGCGTCCCCGCCAAGTCGAGCGTCTCGGGCGCCCTCGTCCTCTCCGCTCCCGGCCGCCTCGGCGCCGCCGTCGTCAGCCCGCCGCTGGACCCCCAGGGCACCAGCGTCCGCGGCGCCCGCGTCGCCGCCCGCCTGAGCGACGCCCTCGCCCTGCACTCCTTCGCCGTCTCCCCCCGCTGACCGCTGCCGTTCCCCCGCTCCCGCCGTCGCGGGCGCCCACCGCACCCTCAGCGGAGACCACCCGCCCTCCCTCGACAGCGAAGGGCCGAGCCGCATCCGTGCACGCTCGCCCTCAGGGCCGAGCCACGTCAGCGCACGCTCGCCCGCAGGGCCGAGCTGACCGCCGAATCGCGTTCCAGCGATTCGCCGTAGCGGTACGCTCCCCGCTCCGCGACACGCCCCCACCTCGTACAGCCGACCGCGGAGCGGATGACGACGAAGGAGGAACCCGCCCGATCGAGCACCGCCCGCTCAGTCGAGCAGCAGCGCCGGTTCCTCCAGCACGCTGGCGACGTCGGCGACGAAGCGGCTGACGACGTCGCCGTCGACGACGCGGTGGTCGAAGGAGCCGCCGACCGTGGTGACGAAGCGGGGGCGGACCTCGCCGTCGACGACCCAGGGCTTCTGCTTGATCGTGCCGAGGGCGATGATCGCGACTTCGCCGGGGTTGAGGATGGGGGTGCCCGTGTCCATCCCGAAGACGCCGATGTTGGTGATGGTGATGGTGCCGTTCTGCATGTCGGCGGCGGTGGTCTTGCCGTCGCGGGCGTCGAGGGTGAGCTTCTCGAGGGCCTGGGCCAGTTCGAGGAGGCTCATCGACTGGGCGTCCTTGACGTTGGGGACGAGCAGTCCGCGCGGGGTGGCCGCGGCGATGCCGAGGTTGACGTAGTGGCGGACGACGATCTCGGTGTCGGTCCAGGCGGAGTTGACGGTGGGGTTGCGGCGGACGGCCCAGATGATGGCCTTGGCCATGATGAGCAGCGGCGAGACCTTGACGCCGGCGAAGTCGGGCGAGTTCTTGAGGCGCTTGACGAACTCCATGGTGCGGGTCGCGTCGACGTCGACGAAGACGCTGACGTGGGGCGCGGTGAACGCGCTCGTCGACATCGCGGCGGCGATCGCCTTGCGGACGCCGCGCACGGGGATCCGCTCCTCGCGGTCGTCGCCCCAGGCGGGGGTCTGGATGTTGCGGAAGACGCTGGCCTGGGAGGCGTGGCGGATGACGTCGTCGCGGGTGACCTCGCCGGCGAGGCCGGTGGCCTGCACCTCGAGGAGGTCGACGTCGAGGTCCTTCGCGAGCTTGCGGATCGGCGGCTTCGCGATGACGGGGAGCGCGGCGGCGGCCGGCACGGAGGCGGGCCGGGATCGCGGGCACCTCGGAGCCGATCGAGCCGGCTCCGGCCTGGACGGTGATGATCGCGGTGCCGACGTCGACCGTCTGGCCCTCGTCGACGAGCACGTCGACCACGGTGCCGCTGAACGGCGAGGGGAGCTCGACGAGCGACTTGGCGGTCTCGATCTCGACGAGGACCTGGTTGACGGCCACCTCGTCGCCGACCTTGACCTTCCAGGCCACGATCTCGGCCTCGGTGAGGCCCTCGCCGACGTCGGGGAGGAGGAACTGCTCTGTCATCGGGGGGACTCCTGTGGGCTCGTGCGGGCGGATGTCGCGCGCGTCAGTACGCGAGCGAGCGGTCGACGGCCTCGAGCACGCGGTCGACGTCGGGGAGGAAGAGCTTCTCGACCTTGGCGGGCGGGAAGGGGGTGTCGAAGCCGGCGACCCGGAGGACCGGCGCCTCCAGCGAGAAGAAGGCGCGCTCGGTGACGGTCGCCGCGATCTCGGAGCCGAGGCTCACGTTCGCGGACGCCTCCTGCGCGACGACGAGCCGGCCGGTCCTGCGGACCGACGCGAGCAGCGGCTCCCAGTCGATCGGGGAGAGCGAGCGCAGGTCGACGACCTCGACGCTCGTGCCCTCCTCGCCCGCGAGCTCGGCGGCCTGGAGGAGGACGGCGACCATCGGGCCCCAGCCGACCAGCGTGACCTCGGTGCCCTGGCGGACGACGCGGCTGGCGTGCAGCGGCGCGGCGGACCCGCTGAGGTCGACGTCGCCCTTGGGCCAGTAGCGGCTCTTGGGCTCGAAGAACATGACGGGGTCGTCCGAGGCGATGGCCTCCTGGATCATCCAGTAGGCGTCGTTGGGAGTCGACGGGCTGACCGCGCGCAGGCCCGCGGTGTGCGCGAAGTACGCCTCGTTGCTCTCCTGGTGGTGCTCGACCGCTCCGATGTGCCCGCCGTAGGGCACGCGGATGACGACGGGCATGGTGATCGCGCCCTCGTGGCGGTTGGTCATCTTGGCCAGCTGCGAGGTGATCTGGTCGAAGGCCGGGTAGATGAACCCGTCGAACTGGATCTCGCAGACCGGGCGGAAGCCGCGCATCGCGAGCCCGATCGCGGTGCCGACGATGCCGGACTCGGCGAGCGGCGTGTCGAGCACGCGCTTCGCCCCGAACTCGGCGTGCAGGCCCTCGGTGATGCGGAAGACGCCGCCCAGGGGGCCGATGTCCTCGCCCATCAGGAGGACGCGGTCGTCCTGCGTCATCGCGCGGCGGAGGCCGGCGTTGAGCGCCTTGGCCATGGACATGGACTCGAGCTGCGACCCGGTGAGGGGCGGCTGCGCGGCCGTCGTGCTGGTGTCGATCGTCATCACTCGCCTCCGAACGATTCTTCGTAGCGCTGCAGCCACGCCTTCTGCTCCTCGACGAGCACGTGCGGCTCCGAGTAGACGTGGTCGAACATGACGCCCGTGGGCGGGACCTCGAGGGCGAGGAGGCGGCGGCGGATGTCGGACGCGAAGTCCTTCGCCTCCTCGTCGACCTCGTCGAAGAAGGACTGCTCCACGCCCTCGCTCCGCAGGAACGCGGCGAAGCGGGTGATCGGGTCCTTCGCGACCCACGAGGCGAGCTCGTCGTCGGTGCGGTACTTCGTCGGGTCGTCGCTCGAGGTGTGCGCGCCGATCCGGTAGGTCAGCGCCTCGATGAACTGGGGACCGCCGCCGGAGCGCGCGTCCTGCAGGTGCTTGGCGGTGACCGCGTAGCTCGCGAGCACGTCGTTGCCGTCGATCTGCACGCCGGGGATGCCGAAGCCGGAGGAGCGGAGGTAGAGGGGGCTGCGCGACTGCGTGGCCACGGGGACCGAGATCGCGTAGTGGTTGTTCTGGAGGAAGAAGACCTCGGGAGCCTGGTAGCTCGCGGCGAAGACCATCGCCTCGCTGACGTCGCCCTGGCTGGAGGCGCCGTCGCCGAAGTAGACGACGACGGCCGCGTCCTTCTCGGGGTCGCCCGTGCCGGTCGCTCCGTCGAGGGTGAGGCCCATCGCGTAGCCGGTCGCGTGCAGGGCCTGGGAGCCCAGCACCAGCGTGTAGAGGTGGAAGTTCCCGTTCGTCGGGTCGGTCGGGTCCCAGCCGCCGTGCGTCGTGCCGCGCAGGAGCGCGAGGACGCCGAGCAGGTCGATGCCGCGGATCTTGCCGACGACGTGCTCGCGGTAGGAGGGGAATACGTGGTCCTGCGGGCGCATCGCGAACGCGGAGCCGACCTGCGCCGCCTCCTGCCCGTGGCTCGGGACCCACAGCCCGAGCTGGCCCTGGCGCTGCAGGTTCGCGGCCTCGGTGTCGAAGCGGCGGACCACCGCCATCTCGCGGTAGAAGGAGCGGTGCTGCGCCTCGTCCACCCCGTCGAGGTAGGAGGCGTACTGCTCGGCCGCGGGGGTCGGCGAGAACCGCCCGTCCGCGGAGAGGAACTGGACAGTCGGCGACTCCGTGCTGGTGGCTACCACCCGACTAACCTATCCGTCTCGCGGGGTGGCCCTCGGGGAGGGAAGCCACAATCTCGGCCGCCGCGCTGAGGAGCTTGTCGACAGAGCGCGCCTCGCCGACGGAGACGCGGATCCCCTCCGGCGGGAACGCGCGGACCACGACCCCGGCGCGCTCGAAGACCTCGGCCGCCCGCGCCGTGTCCTCGCGGGTGTCGAACCAGAGGAAGTTCGCCTGCGACTCCGGGATCGTCCAGCCCTGGTCGAGCAGCGCCCGCCAGAGGTCGTCGCGGAGGCGGGTGATGCGGTGGACGCGCTCGAGGAGCTCCTCGCGGTGCTCGAGGGAGGCGACCGCCGCGGTCTCGGCGAACCGGGTGACCGAGAGCGGGATGGCGGTGGAGCGGGCGGCGTCGAGGATCCGCGCGTGGCCGATCGCGTAGCCGACGCGGAGGCCGGCGAGGCCGTACGCCTTGGAGAAGGTGCGAGCGATCACGAGGTTCGGGTAGCGGCCGAGCAGGCGGGTGCCGTCCACGGCCCGCTCGTCGTCGACGAACTCGGCGTACGCCTCGTCGAGGAGCACGAGGACGTCTCCCGGGACGCGCTCGAGGAGCGCCTCGACGTCGTCGGCGGTCGCGACGGTGCCGGTGGGGTTGTTGGGGCTGCAGACGATCAGCAGGCGGGTGCGCTCGGTGACGGCCTGGGCCATGGCGTCGAGGTCGTGGGTGTCGTCGGCGCGCAGCGGCACGCGCACGCTGGTGGCGCCCGCGGTCGTGACGAGCGAGGGGTAGGCCTCGAACGAGCGCCAGGCGTAGACGACCTCGTCGCCCGGGCCCGCCGCCGCGGTGATGAGCTGGGCGATGACCGCGACGGAGCCGGCTCCGACGATCACCTCCTCGATCGGGACGCCGTACTCCGCGGCGAGCGCTGTGCGCAGGGCGGTCGCCGCCGCGTCCGGGTACCGGTTGAAGTCGTCCACCTCGCGGACCCGCGCGAGCACGGAGGGCAGCGGGTCGAACGGGTTCTCGTTGGAGGAGAGCTTGAAGGCGTCGGCGGCGGCCGCGCGGCCCTGCCTGTAGGCGGGGAGCGCCAGGATCTCGGGGCGGAGGCGGACGGGAGGCTCCTGCTGGTCGGTCACCCGCCCCATGCTAGGCGGCGCGGCGGCGGGCGCCCCGCCGTTCCGCGCGCGCCGTCCCCCGCCCTCGACGGGTGTGCGCCGGGCCCCCTTCCCACCGGTCGAGCGCCGCCGGTGCGGCCCGGAGGTGCGGCCGACCCGGGTCTCGGATGCGCGAACCGCCCCACTGACCGGCGCCCACGGCGGCCGTCCCCCGATTAGGGTGCAGTGATGCGGAGTCGAGGGCGAGCCGAGCGGCGCGGGGGTGCGCGCCCGCTCCTCCGGGGCGCCACGGCCGCGATCGCCCTGCTCATCGCCGCCGGCGCGCTCACCGGATGCACTCCCTCCGCGGAGGGCACGCAGGCGACCCCGACTCTCCGGGAGACGTCCATCGACGTCGCCGCTCCCCCGGCCTACACCGCCGCGCGCGAGGCCGGCCTCGCGCTGCGGGACGACTCGCTCGCGCTCCTCACCGCGACCGACGGCACCGTCGCGGGCGCGGCCCGCACCGATCTGCTGGTGGCGATCGGATCCCTGAACGCAGCGCTCGAGGGAGTCTCGGCCGACGCCATCACCACCGCGACGACCGCGGCCGGGGAGCAGCGGACGGCGCTGGCCGAGCGCGTGCTCGGCCTCGCCACGTCGGCCCTCGCCTCCGGTCGCGGATCGACGTCCCGGCGGGCGGTGCTGACCGACGCGGTCGAGCAGCTCCGGAGCGCCCTCGCCTCGGGAGCCGCGGTCGCTCCGCTGGCCGTCGCCGTGATCGAGGCGCGCGAGCCGCTCGTCCCGGAGCCGGGCAGCGGATTCGCTCCTCCCCCGCGCCCCGCGCCTCCCGCCGCTCCCCGGCCGACCAGTGCGCCCGAGCCCACCCAGGAGCCGACGCCCGATCCCCCGGCTCCGGAGCCGGCTCCCGCGCCCGCCCCCGAGCCGACCGAGGCCCCGCAGCCGACGGCGGAGCCCCTGCCGCAGCCCGAGCCCACCGCGGTGCTCCCTCCGCGGACCTGCGCCGACGACCCCCGCCTCTGCACTCCTGCGCCCGAGCCGACCATCGGCGGGCCCCTCACCTGAGCCCCGGCTCGCGGCCCGCCCCGCCTGCGGGGATAGTGGAGGCATGAGCAGACTCCTCCTCGGCCTCCTGACCAACGCCGTCGCGATCTGGCTCACGACCCTGGTCGTGGCGGGCGTGCGCGTCGACCCGTACGAGGAGGGCCCCGCAGCGGCGGTCCTCACGTACCTGCTGGTGGCGGTGATCTTCGGCGTCGTCAACGCCGTCGTCGGCGGAGTGGTGCGGGTGGTCGCGTTCCCCCTGTACGTGCTGACGCTCGGCCTGGTCTCGTTCCTCGTCAACGGCCTCCTGCTGCTCGTGACCGCCTGGATCAGCGGCCTCTTCGGCTTCGGCCTCGTCGTGGACGGCTTCTGGTGGGGCGTGCTCGGCGCCCTCGTGCTCGCCCTGGTGAACTGGTTCATCGGCCTCCTCCTGCGCCCCTTCCTCCGCCGCCGTCAGGACTGACACCGCGGGCTCGGCAGCCGGCATCGGCCGCGCCGCCGCCGCCCGGGAGGCCGCGCGCGCCATCGGTGGACGACGGCCGCGATCGGCCTGCTGTGGAGGAGCCGCGGTGCGCCATGATGGGCGGGTGACCCCCGACTCCCCTGCGCCCTCGGCCTTCGCCGTGTGCTTCGTCTGCACCGGCAACATCTGCCGGTCGCCGATGGCCGAGGTGGTGCTGCGCTCCCTGGCGGAGCAGGCGGGGCTCGGCTCCGCGATCGAGATCAGCTCGGCCGGCACCGGCGAGTGGCACCTCGGCGAGCACGCCGACAGCCGCGCCCTCGCAGCGCTGGAGCGGCACGGCTTCGACGGGGGCCGCCACCGCGCCCAGCTCTTCGACCCGTCCCGCTTCGCCGAGTTCGACCTGGTCGTCGCGCTCGACCACGGGCACGAGCGCGCGCTGCGCTCCTGGGCGCGCACCGAGGTCGACCGGCAGAAGATCCGCCGCCTGCTCGACTTCGAGCCCGCCCTCTCCCCGCAGGGCGACGTCCCCGACCCCTACTATTCCGATGCGGCGGCGTTCGACTCGGTGCTCGCGCTGATCGAGCGCGCCTGCCGGGCCCTCTTCGCCCAGATCGAACCAGGACTGCGCGGCAACCGCTCTGTCCGCCCCGACTCCACCGACGCGCGCGCCGCCCTCGCGCAGGACACCTGAGAACCGGAAGGCACCACCGCATGACCTCGCTCCCCACCCAGCCGCTGAGCCCCCTCGACGGCCGCTACAGCGGTGCCGTCTCGTCGCTCGGCGAGTACCTCTCGGAGGCGGGGCTGAACCGCGCGCGGGTGCACGTCGAGGTCGAGTGGCTGCTGGCGCTGACCGACCGCCGCCTCTTCGGCTCCGAGCCCGTCGACGCGGCGACCGCCGAGGAGCTGCGCCGCCGCGCCCGCGACTTCGGCCAGCCCGAGATCGACGAGCTGGCGATCCTCGAGGCCCGCACCCGCCACGACGTGAAGGCCGTGGAGTACCTCGTCCGCCAGTGGCTCGAGGAGCTGGGCCTGCAGCGCATCGCCGAGCTCACCCACTTCGCCGCCACCAGCGAGGACATCAACAACCTCTCCTACGCGATCGTGGTCCGCCAGGCCGTCGGCGAGATCTGGCTGCCGAAGCTGCGCTCGGTCGTCGCGTCGCTCCGGGAGCTGGCCGTCCGCTACCGCGACGAGTCGATGCTCAGCCGCACCCACGGCCAGCCCGCGACCCCGACCACGATGGGCAAGGAGTTCGCCGTCTACGCGTACCGGCTCGAGCGGGTCGTCGCGCAGATCGAGGCGACGGAGTACCTGGGCAAGTTCAGCGGAGCGACGGGCACGTTCGCCGCGCACCTCGCCGCCGACCCCGGCACCGACTGGCCCGCCCTCGCGGAGGAGTTCGTCACCTCCCTCGGCCTCGTCTTCAACCCGCTGACCACCCAGATCGAGTCGCACGACTGGCAGGCCGAGCTCTACGGCAGGGCCGCGCACGCGAACCGCATCCTGCACAACATCTGCACCGACGTCTGGACCTACATCTCGCTCGGCTACTTCCGGCAGATCCCCCAGGCCGGGGCGACCGGCTCGTCCACGATGCCGCACAAGATCAACCCGATCCGCTTCGAGAACGCCGAGGCGAACCTCGAGCTCTCCAGCGCCCTGCTCGACTCGCTCGCGCAGACCCTGGTCACCTCGCGCCTCCAGCGCGACCTCACCGACTCGACCACGCAGCGCAACATCGGCGTCGCGTTCGGCCACTCCCTCCTCGCCCTCGACAACATCGCGCGCGGCCTGCTCGAGATCGACCTCGACCCGACCGCCCTCGCCGCCGACCTCGACGGCAACTGGGAGGTGCTGGCCGAGGCGATCCAGACGGTGATCCGCGCGGAGGTGGCGGCCGGCCGCTCCTCGATCACCGACCCGTACGCGCTGCTGAAGGACCTGACCCGCGGCAAGCGCCTCGGTGCCGACGACCTCGCCGTCTTCGTGCAGGGTCTCGACATCGGCGACGCGGCGAAGGAGCGCCTGCTGGCGCTGACGCCGGGCGGCTACACGGGCCTCGCCTCGTCGCTGGTCGACCGCCTGAGCTGATCCGCCGGGCAGCGAGCGCGCGGGTGCCGCCGTCCTCGAGAGCGAGCACTCCGACTCCTGCGTGCTCGCGGCGGCGCGGTCGACGGCGGCGCGATGTCGGGGGTCGCACCTAGCGTCGGCGGCATGTCAGCGTGCGCGATCGGAGGGTGCGCCTCCTCGGCCGAGACGGGCGCCCCCCTCGCGCTCTGCGCGGCGCACCTCGAGCTCGCGCACGACTGGGTCGCCCGCGAGGACGGCGTGATCGACGCCCTGCCCTCGCCGTGCGCGGCGTGCGGGTCCCGCCTGGGCGTCCGGCTCCCCTCCGCCTGGCTCTGCGCCGCCTGCGAGTGGCGGCTCGGCGATGCTCCCGACGGCGAGCTCCCGCCGCCCCGGGTCGACGTCGTCTACTACATCCGCTTCGGCGAGCGGATCAAGATCGGCACCAGCGGAAATCCCCGGCAGCGCCTACACCGGCTCCGGCACGAGGAGCTCCTCGCCTTCGAGCGCGGCGGGCGGGCGCTCGAGCAGCACCGGCACGCCCAGTTCGCCGACGAGCGCCTGGAGCGCACCGAGTGGTTCGCGCGCAGCCCCGCGCTCGACGCACACATCGAGACCGTGCGCGCCGGGGAGCCCGACCCCTGGGCCCTGCACCGCCGCTGGCGCAGCGAGGCGCTGGCCCTGCGGCTTTGACGCGTCGGCTGCGAGCGGTCGGCTGCGACTCGACCGCTCCGACTCGCCGGCTCCTACTCGACGGTTCCCGCTCGCCGGCACTGCGTCGGCGGGTCCCGTTCCGCCGAGCCGGACACCGGCACGGAGCGACGGGGAGGGAGCGACGGGGAGGGAGCGACGGGGACGGATCCCGGAGGACCGTCCCGCAGCCGCCGCGCGACTCGGTCAGCGCCCCCAGGCGTCGACGAGCAGCGGACCGCGGACATCGCGGAGCCGGTCGACCAGGCGGTCCGCCAGCGCGGCCGTGACCCCCGTGGCGACCAGATCGTGGGGGCCGAGCGGCAGCAGCTTCCCCGTGCGGATGCGCACCACCTCCCATCCGGCGGAGCGGAGCGCGCGGTCCTTCCGCCGGTCGGCCTCCTCGCGGTGCCCGACGTGCTCGAGTCCGTGACGGCCGGTGGAGTCGTACTCGATCGCGACGCGCAGCTCGCCGAGCACCAGGTCGGGCCACGCCTCGCAGTGCTCGAAGAACGGCCGCGCGAGACGCACCGCGGTGTGCGCCGGATCGAAGACGAGCCGCTCGACGAGGAGTGCCCGGAGCCGGGCCTCGACGGCGGAGGCGGGAGGAGGCGCGCACCGGCTCGCGAAGGGCTCGCCGACGGGGAGGTCCGGCGTCTTCGGGCACACGCGGGCGGGCGCGCGGCCGGAGCGGCGGCAGCTGGAGGACTCGATCGAGCGGACGGAGGAGTCGGCGACGCGGCGGGCGCGGATCCGCTCGGGTCGGCGGGTGACGCGGACCCGCGGACGGTGGGCGACGCGGACATCGGGAGCCCCCGCGCGATCACGGCGGGCGGCGCCAGGAGGACGAAGGAGCCGTCGTCGGGGGCGGCCGTCGGCGCGAGCACCTCGACGAGCCGGCCGCCGATCATCGGCGCGGCCCGGGGCAGGCGCGGCGAGGCGAGCTCGGCGCAGTCGGGGCACCAGGAGGAGCGGCGCCGCTCCCGGCCGGGACGGTGGCGCTGCTCCTCGGGAGTGGCGACGAAGACGTGTCCGGCGTCGCAGAGCCAGCACAGGTACACGTCGGCCGCGGGCGGGATCTGGCTGAGCACGATGCCCTCGTTGTACTCGGGCCGGTACTGCCGCACCAGGACGGGGTAGGACGCCCAGGCCTCCCGGTAGGTGCCGACCGCGTAGGGGACGTCGGCGCCACGCGAGAACCGCCGCCGCTGCCACCACCGCCCGATCGCCTCCGCCACCCTCCGCACGCTACGCGCGACCACCGACGCGGAAGCGGCACCCGCGTGCGCAGGCGGGATCTCGAGACGCCCTGCGGGCTGCTCGATCGGCATGCGCGGCGGAAGGGACTATCCGCCCGCGCGGCGTGCTCCCGGTCGACTGGGAGCGGCGGAGCCGTCCCTCGCCTAGTGTGCGGAGTCCTGCTCGTCGATGTCCGCGATCTCGGCCTCGTCCGGCTTGAAGGTCAGCGAGAACATGGCGATCGCGACGAGCACGACGATGAAGGCGACGCCGAACGAGATGAGCGCGACGACCGGCTCGCGGGTCGAGAGCATGACGACCAGGCCGACGAAGGCCGCCATCACCGCGGAGAAGCCGATGAGCTCGAGCGGGCGCAGGCGGTCCTTGCGGGTCGGCTGGAACGTGCGGGGCGTGAACTCGCCGGGGTCGCGCGCCGGGGCGGAGTCGGCCGCCGAGGCGCGGTCTGCGGGAGAGGCGGGGTCGGGCTGCTGGCCTTCGGCGGTCATCGGTCTCCTCCGGAGGTCGGTGTCGTGGGGGCGACGGGATCGTGTCCGGTGGCTGCGTCGGCGCCGGCGGCCCATTTGAGCGAGAACGCCGCGATGGCGAGGAACACGGCGACCATCACGGCGTAGGCGCCGAGGAGGCCGACGGTGACGACGGGATGGGGCGGGAGGAGTCCGAAGGCGGCGCCGAGGAGCATCGTGCCGATGCCGACGATCACGGAGTCGCGGGCGGCGAGGCCCTGACCGCGGCGGCCGCTCGAGAACTCGAGGAAGCCGGAGAGCAGCGCCCAGCCGGCGACGAGGGCGACGAAGGAGAGCAGGTTGGCGACCGGGAGCGCGACGAGCGCCGCGACTCCGGCGACCAGGGTGAGCACCGCGGAGCCGAGGGCGAGCGGGCGGGCCCGGCCGCTCCAGCTGCGGAGCCCGATGGCGAGCGAGACGGCGCCGGTCGCGATCGCGAAGCCGCCGAAGACGGCGAGGCCGAAGGCGGGCCCGTGGTCGGGCGAGAAGGTGACGACGCAGCCGGCGACCGCCGCGATCACGGCGCGCGCGAGGGGCAGGGTCCACAGGCGGCGGTCGGAGTCGGCGGCGATGGCCACGGTCGAGCCTCTCTGGGATGGAGGGAGAAGGCGTCCGGGAGCGGACGGCTGGGCGCGCGGCGGCACGGCGACGCGGACTCCAGCGATTTTACGCTCCCGCGGCTCCGCCCAGGCCCGGAGCGGGGCCCGGGGCGCGATCCGGGGCGAAGTCGCAGGCGGCTCAGCCGAGCCAGACCTCCTCCACCCGCGGGAACACGGCGTCGGCGGAGAAGCGCTCGCGGAAGCGCGCCCCGGCCTTCTCGACGACCTCGGCACGGGCGTCCTCGTCGGTGATGAGCTCGGTCAGCGCGGCGGCGAGGCCCTCCACGTCTCCGGGCGCGACCACGCGGCCGCAGCCGTCGCCGAGGACCTCGGGGATGCCGCCGACCGCGGTCGAGACGACGGCCGCGTCGCGGGCGAGGGCCTCGAGGATGAAGATCGGCATCGCCTCGTCGCGCGAGGGCAGGACGGCGATGGACGCCTCGTCGAGCAGGGCGAGCAGGCGGGCGTTCTCGAGCGAGCCGAGGAACTCGATCCCCGGGACGCCGCGGTCGACGACCTCCGGCTCGCGGATCGGACCGGCGACCAGCAGGCGCCAGCCCTCCTTGCCCTCGACCTGCGCCCACGCCTTCTGCAGCACGTCGACGCCCTTGCGGTGGCTGACGACGCCGCCGAAGACGACGGTGCGGGTCTTCTCGCGCGGGGTGCCCTGCTCGAGCGCGTTGGGTACGAGGTGCACGCGCTCGGCGGGGACGTAGCGGCGGCAGATCGCCGAGGTCTCCTCCGAGAGCGAGATGATCTCGTCCGCGCTGCGCAGCACGTCCTTCACCAGGCGCGGGTGCGCGGCGGTGAAGGCGGCGAACTCGCTGCCGTGCAGGTGGGCGACCGTGCGCAGGCCCAGGCGGTGCGCGAGGCGGAGGAGGGACCCCTCGCGGAGGAACGAGCCGCGCTCCGAGAGGTGGACGACGATCACGGCGCCGGGCTCGCGGCGCGCGATCGCGACGATGCGGGCGGCGGCGCCGGCGGCCAGGCGGGCCGCGGCGACGTGCTCCCCCGGAGCGGTGCGGGAGGAGATCACCCGGACGTCCGAGCGCTCGAACGGCCAGCGCAGGTACCCGTTGACGACCTGCGTCATGCCTCCGGGGACCTCTCCGCTGCGGCCGACGTGGTACACCCGCGTCTTCGGGCCGGCAGAAGCTGCCGCGGCGGCCGGGCGGCTGCGGGGCGGCACGGCGAGCAGCGCCTGGATGTCGTCGCGGACGCCGCGGAGGCGTCCGCGGGCGACGAGCAGCTTCTCGAGCAGCTCGCTCCGGCGGGCGACCACGGCGGAGAAGGTCTCGACGCCGGCGGCCGGGGTCGTCCGGGACATGTCGACGGTGACGTCGTGGATCCCGATGGTCTCGAAGTGGCGCGAGGCCTTCGTCGATCCGTCCATCTGCAGGCTCACCGGGGCCGCGCCCTCGGTGAACGCCATGATGATCACGTGCAGCCGGTCGCTCATCGCGACGCGGGCCGTGCGGTAGAGCTCGCGCAGCAGGATCTCGTGCTCGTCGTGGGTGTGCGCGGGATCCCAGTCGAGGATGTCCGCGTCGAGGTCGGCGGCGAGACGGCGGGAGCGCTCGGCGTCGACGGCGACCTGCGTGACCACGACGATGTCGAGGTCCTCGCGCTCGGCGAAGCCCTTGATCGCGGCCAGCCACTCCTGCTCGGGGTAGGGGCGGGCGTCCACCTCGTGGTCCTCGCGGAGGGAGAGGACCAGAATGCGCCGCTCCTCGTCGGGCTGCGCGGCGAACGCGGTCAGCTCCGCGTCGCTCGAGCCCTCGCCGTAGCCGAGGTCGGGCATGGCGGCGCCGACGCGCATGTAGCCGGCCGTCTTGTCGTCGCGCCAGCGGGTGTAGCTCGAGAGCGCCATCGAGGGCCACATGATCGCGCGGGGCAGCGGGGCGAAGTTGCGGGTGCCCACGCCGGCGCGGATCACGCGGCCGCCGCCGAGGCGCACGAGGGCGATGCCCGGGAGCATCACGAGGTGCTCCTTCATCCCGATCAGGGTCAGCTGGATCTCCCCCGGCTTGAACACCGAGTTCGCCCGGCCGGCGAGGGCCTCGCGGGCGAGCGCCGCGTACCAGCGCAGGAGCGAGCGGTACACCGTGTCGTCCGGGCCCAGGCGCAGGCCGTCGTCGTAGCCCCACGGCGAGTGGCCCACGTAGACGTGGAGCGGACCCGACTCGCGGAGCCAGTCGAGGAGCTGGCGGCGCAGGATGATGTCGCCGATGTTCTCGTACTGGCCGCGGCCGACGGCGAAGATCGATCGGGCAGGTGTCACGGGCGGGCCTTTCGGAGGGGTTCGCGTGGGGGTGACCGGTGCGGAGCGGGGAGCGTCGCGGGTCTCCCCGGTCGATCCTCCTGCCGCGCTGCCGTCGTGGGCCGGGCCGGCCGGGCTCCGCAGGAGCGGGCTCGGGGCCGATGGCGCCCCGGGCAGACTAGCGCAGGCGGGCTCGGCGGCTCGAGGAGGAGTGCTCGCGTCAACAGCCGTTGGTGACCAGGAAGGCCTTGAGGAACGCGCCGGTCTGGTAGACGTACTGGTTCACCAGGTAGTCCAGGCCCATCGGCTCGCCCGAGGGCACCATCGAGAGCTCGCCGGAGTAGCAGCGCTCGATGATCATCTCGGCGCGCACGAGGTGGGAGGCGTTGGTGATCACGATGACGTGGTCCCAGCCGTACTGCTCGGCCATGTCGCGCAGCTGCCGGGCCTCTCCCTGGGTCGTGAGCGGGTCGGCGGAGTAGCAGAGGACGTCGCCGCCGGGCTCATTGCACTTCTTGTACTTCTTGGCCTCGTAGGGAGCGTTCATCTCGCCGGGGCCGACCGAGAGCACCATCGTGTCCGTCGCTCCGGAGGTGATGATCCGGCGGGCGAACTCGACGCGCGCCCTCGTGGACGGGCCGAGCACGAAGACCGCGTCCGCCTGCTCGGGGATCGGGTCGATCGGGGGCGTGACGTAGAGCGGGATCCCGGCGCCGAAGAGGGCGAGCACCACGAGGGGGACGAGCAGGAGCCGTCCGATCACGGTGCGAGCGCGGACCCGGGGGCGCCTCAAGCGCTCCCGGGACGGCGGGGTGGACGGGCGGTCGCCGGTCGCGGTCGTGGCCGTGTCCATCGCGTCCTCCCTCTCGTCGGGACCGCCGCTCGCCCGCGGCGGGTGATCCGCGACGCGGGTGCGACGGCGATCACCAGTGGAGAGCCCATCATCGCAGTGTTTCGGCGCGGGGTCGGCCCGGTGAACGCCCGGTCAATTCTCTCGCCCAGCGGCCCGGCCCGGGGCCGTGTCCAGAGTCGCCGGATAGGGTCGCCGTTCCTCGACCGAGCAGCACTCCCCCTCGTCCATTCCGCGGACGGGCATTCCCGGAGTCCCCTCCCGATCCGACATCCGCCCTCCGATCCGTCGTCGACAGCGCGTGTGACCGTTCCGTGTACACGCATGCGCGGCGGTTCGCCAGTCCTTCAGCGGAATCGCTGATATAAGCCCGACCACCACGCCCGAATGGGGCACTACAACCTGAATCCGTCTCATCCAGCCATCAGTCGCAAGGCCCGTCTATAGCGTCGGGAGGACCAGCACCACCCCCTTGAGCAGCCCCCTCGAACCGCCCCCGACGCCCCCTCGAAGACCCGGAGCCGATCGTGAATCCTCAGACGACGCCAGACCCGACCCGCCCTCGCCGACGACGCGCACGCCTCTCCCTCACCACCGCTCTGATCGCCGCTCTCGGCATCCTGGTCGCCCCCCTCACGGCGCCCGCCGCCTCCGCGGCCACTCTCGACCCGGGCGCCGGGCAGAGCACCCGGATCCAGGAGACGAACTCCTCGCTGACCTACAGCGGCTCGTGGCGCACGATGACGGGCGGCGACAGCGGCGGCGGGATCAAGTTCCTCAACAGCACCGGCTCCGTCTCGTTCAGCTTCCGCGGCACCGGCTTCAGCTGGGTCAGCCGCACCACCGCCTCCGCCGGCATCGCCACCGTCACGGTCGACGGCGCGAGCACCTCGGTCGACCGGTACACGAAGACCACGGCGTACCAGGTCCCGGTGTTCACGAAGAAGGACCTCGCCGACACCGTCCACACGGTCAAGATCGCGTGGAGCGGCAAGGCCAACAGCTCCGCGAGCGACAAGAACCTCGTCATCGACGCGTTCGACATCACCCGCGCGACTCCCGCCACCGAGGAGCCGACCGACGAGACCGGCGGCGGCGAGGACGACGGCCCCGTACTCGACCCCTCCGGAGCGACCAGCCTCCTCGTGCAGGAGACCGACCCCGCGCTGCAGTACACCGGCTCGTGGAGATCGATGGCGGGCGGCGACAGCGGCGGCGGGATGAAGTACCTGACCTCCGCCGGATCGGTGAAGTTCACCTTCGTCGGCACGTCGTGGCGCTGGATCAGCCGGAAGACCTCCTCCTCCGGCATCGCCGCGGTCTCGGTCGACGGCGGACCCGTCACCAAGGTCGACCGCTACAGCTCGACCGCGCAGTACCAGGTGCCGGTCTACGAGACGACCGACCTCGCCGAGGGCACGCACACCGTGACCATCTCCTACACGGGGACGAAGAACTCCAAGTCGACCGACAAGAACCTGATCATCGACGCGTTCGTCCTCGCCGAGGACGGCCTCGCGACCGACGCCGTGGAGCTCTCCCCCCTGACCGACGGCTACACCGTCGCCTGGGACGCGCCCTTCAGCTCCCGGGTCGTCTCGTACGACGTGCACCGCTCGAACGAGGACGGCTCCGGCGACACGGTCGTCGGCACCGTCGCCGACCCGGTGCGCCAGTACCGCGACGAGACCGCCGAGGCGGGACGCGCCTACACGTACACCGTCACGGCGACCGACGACGCCGGCCGCGACTCGCGGCTGAAGGAGTCGGCCACCACCACGGCCGACCTCCTCGCCTCCCGCGCCTCGCTGCTCGCGGCCTTCGACTGCCCCGCCGCCACCAAGACGGTGTCGACCTCGGCGCAGCTCGTCACGGCCCTGACCAACCCCTCTTCCGGCGACGTCATCCGCCTGGCCGACGGCGTCTACACCGGCAAGTTCGCCCTCCGCGGCACCGCCGCCCAGCCCGGCTCGATCTGGATCTGCGGCTCGCCCAACGCGGTCCTCACCTCCGGATCCACCTCGAGCGGCACCGCGCTCATCCTGAACACGGTGAGCGACGTGCACCTCGTGGGCTTCTCGGTCCGCAGCTCCTTCCAGGGCATCCAGGTGCTCGCCAGCAAGGGCGTCCAGATGGCCGGCCTGACGGTGAGCGAGATCGGCTACGAGGCGGTCCACTTCCGCAACCAGACCACCGACTCCCTGATCGTCGGCAGCACCATCCGCCGCACCGGCATCGTCTCCGCCAAGTACGGCGAGGGCGTCTACGTCGGCACCTCCGACCGCAACTGGTGCGAGTACAACAGCTGCAACCCTGATCGCACGGCCCGCATCGCGGTCGTGGACAACGCGATCAGCGACACCGGCGCCGAGCCGATCGAGGCCAAGGAGGGCACCCTCGACGGCGACATCATCGGGAACACGGTCCTCGGTGGATCGCGGCTCGCCTCGGACGTCGTCTCGCTGATCCTGGTCTCGGGCAACAGCTGGCTGGCCGCGGGCAACTCCGCCGCGGGCACCACCACCTACGGCTACCAGGTGATCACCCGCGCCGACGGCTCGGGCAACGACAACACCATCAGCGGCAACCTCGCGCTGAAGACCAGCAACGCGGTGGTCTACCTCCACCAGCCGTCCAACTGGTCCACCAGCGGAAACACGCTGAGCTGCTCCAACTCCGGGAAGGACCTGATCGGGAACGTGGCCTGCACGCCGTGACCTGATCCGCTCCCCGCGCGCAGAACCGCCGCCGTCGTCCCCTCGACGGCGGCGGTTCTGCGTGTGCCCGCCTCCCGCCGACCAGGCGGGAGTCGGCGGAGTCGCGCGCCAGTACGGCGACTTCTGCGGACTCGCGGGGTGAGCGGGCTCCCGGGAGCCGGTGAGGCACCTGGTCCGGCCACGGCGGGCGCTGGAGAGGGCTGGACGGGCCGGGCAGGTCCCGGGGAGTCGAGCGGGCCCGGACGGCGACGCCGCCTCCTGTCGAGTCCGCGGAAGTGGGCGGAGTCGCGCGCGAGTACTGCGACTTGTGGGGGCTCGCGGGGTGAGCGGGCTCCCGGGAGCCGGTGAGGCACGTGATCAGGCCACGGCGGGCGCTGGAGACGCTGAGGAAGGACGGACGGGTGGGCCAGGCCCCGGAGAGTCCGCGGGCCCGGACGGTGACGCCGCCTCCTGCCGAGTCCGCGGAGGTGGGCGGAGTCGAGCGCGAGTACCGCGAGTTCTGCGGGCTCGCGGAGTGAGCGGGCTCGCGGAGGGGTGGAGGGGGCTGGAGTGCCGGCCAGGCGTCGGAGGGGCCGGCTGGGCCCGGAGAGAGGGCAAGCCGGGCCCCCGGGCACCGCGCAGTCCCCGGATGCGGAAGAGCGCACCGCGGCCGGGGCCGGGGTGCGCTCTTCCGCAGCGTGCGAGGACGCGATCAGACGATCGCGGGGGCCTTCTGCAGCTTGTGGCGGGCCAGGACGACCGCGCCGACCACGGGGGTGCCGGCGGTCTCGATCCAGTGCACGTCGGCGGCGGCCTGGGGCGAGTCGACCTTGCCCTCGATCAGAACGAGGACGGCTCCGTCGGCCACTCCGCGGAAGGTCGGCGACTGCTCGGTCGCGCCAAGGGTGCCGGTGACGATCAGGACGATGTCGTAGACCTTCTCGAGCTCCTCGACCAGCGCGCGGAGGGCGTCGGTCGGCATCGGCGTGCCGGCCTGGGCGCCGCCCGCGGGGAGCAGGTCAACGCGGTCGGTCGAGCGCTTGATGATCGCGTCGTCGAGCGAGGCGGCTCCGGCGAGCACCTCGCGCAGGCCCGGGCGTCCGCCCGAGGCGGAAGCGAGAGCCGAGCCCTCGGCGGTGCCGTCCACGATCACGACGGACGAGCCGAGCACGGCCAGCGCCTTGGCGAGCAGCACCGCGCTGGCGGTGTGCGGGGTCTTCTCGGACGCCGGGGCTATCGCGAAGGAGGAGTACGAGCGGGTGCGCGCGATGGCGGAGAGCTCGAACGCGACGGCCGAGTAGCGGGCCGGGATCTCGGTCGAGTTCAGCATCTCGTCGAGCTTGGTGGCCTTGACCGGGACGATGCCCAGCAGCGGCCGGTCGATCGCGGAGCGGACGTCGTCGCCGCTGCGGAGGCGGCGGTCGAGGGCGGTCATCACGATCGCCACTCCCACGCCGACCACGGCGCCGCCGAGGATGCCGAGCGCGAGCAGGACGAGGATGCCACCGGTGACCGGCAGCTCCGGCGGGAGCGCCTGGCTGAGCACCTGGAGCTGGATCTGCGGGACGGCGACGCCGTTCGTGGTGGTCGCCGGATCGGCGCCCTTCACGGCCGCGTCGAGCTGGGCGGCGACCGCGTTGGCGATGACCGCGGCCTGCTCGGGCGAGGGGTCGGTGGCCGAGATCGTGATGACCACGGACTCCGGCTCGGCGAGGACGGTCACGCGCTTGGCGAAGTCCTCGATGGGCTCGTCGATGCCGAGGCCGTCGATGACGCCCTGCAGGACGGTGTCCGAGGTGCCGAGGGCGACGGAGGTGACCGTGGCCTGGGAGGCGGCGCTGTTGGCCGCGACCCGGTCCGCGGTCGAGAGGACCCCGGACGAGGAGACCGCGACGTACACGCGTGCGTCCGCCTTGTACTGCGGGAGGAGGACGGCGTTGAGTACCAGGGCCGCCACGGCGCCGAGCAGAGCGAAGGCGACGATGTAGACCCACCTCCGGCCGATGCCGGCGAACAGTCCGTTCAAGGTCATGGTGTGTGGTGTCCCTTTCGTCGACTGCACCGGAGTGCAGGGGGTCTGACTGTAGCGTCGTGATGTGTCGTCCGCGTTGCGCGGACCCGGCCGCGAGGTTTCGCGCGGGAGCGGTGGATCAGAGGTGGGCCTGCAGGAAGGCGAGGATCGCCTTCTTGTTGTTCGGGGTGTTGTTCTGGAGCCCGTGGTGGCCGGAGCCGTCCACGCCGACCTCGGACGCCACTCCGGCGTCCTGCAGGGCGACCTGCATCGCGTCGGCCTGCTCGACCGGGACGAGCTCGTCCTCGGAGGTCAGCCAGATCTGCGGGGCGTCCGTGGAGTCGACCGAGGTGATCGGCGACGCGGGGATGCTCTGCGGGCAGGTCGTCGAGTCGATCTCGTCGCAGTCCAGGTAGGAGAGGATCTGCTCCTTCGCCTCGGGCACCGGCGTGCCCAGCGACATCCCGGTCTCGGTCATGTCGGCGACCGCCGAGAAGGCGACGACCGTCTTGACCCGCGAGCCCTCGGTGAGGGAGCCCTCGCCGAGCGTGCCCATGGTCGCTCCGATGATCGCTCCGGCGGAGCTGCCCATCACGCCGATGCGGGCGGGGTCGAGGCCGAAGCGCGTGACCTGCGCGGGCTCGCGCAGCCACTCCACGGCGGCCTGCGCGTCCTCGATCTGGCCGGGGTACCGGCTGTCCTGGAGGAGGCGGTAGTCGACGGAGACCGAGACGAAGCCGCGCTCGGCGTAGTACTCGCAGAGCTCGGTCATCCCGCCCTCGTCGCGGGCGCCGTCGACGAACCCTCCGCCGTGCAGCATCAGCAGCGCGGGGCGGTCGGTGCCGCCCGCGGTGGGGAGGCAGGCGTCGGCCTTCAGCGAGACGCCGTCGACCGAGCGGTACTCGATCGCCTTCTCCGTCGTGAAGCCGTCGGGCGTGCGGACGGGCTCGGGCTGCGAGGAGCAGCCGGCCAGCCCGAGGGCGACGGCCACGACGGCCGCCAGGACTCCGGCTCTGCGTGCTCGTGTCGTCTTCACTCGTGGGACTCCGCTCTCTTCTTCTCGTGACTGGGGGAGGTGCCGGGCTCATCGGCCGGGACCGCGACGGGATCGGAGACGACTCCGGGGCCGCGCGCAGGGACGGGCACGGGCTTGCGCCGCTTGCCGGGGCCGCCGAGGGCGGCCGGGGGGACGTAGATCCACTTGACCTTCGAGAGGTAGCGGGTCACGAAGAGCGAGAGGACGACCGCGAGCACCATCACGACCAGCAGCAGCGGCACCTCGAAGCCGCCGATCTCGGAGCGGTCCTCGGGGAGGATCACCCGCAGGATCGTGATGGCTATCACGATGAAGTAGAGGTGCAGCAGGTAGATGTGCAGGCTGCGCTCGCCGCAGATCGTGAAGAAGTTCAGGAATCGCACTCGTGAGAGGGCCCGCGACACGAGGATGCCCATCGCGACGGCGGCCATCTGGCCGGCGAGGGCGAGGAACGGCACCCAGCGGATCGGGAAGAGGAAGAGCACCGCGCTCAGCACGACGAAGACCGGAGTGACGTAGAGGAACGCGCGGCTCCCCTTCTGCTCGACGAAGTCGATGATCCTCTTCGAGTAGAGCGTGCCCACCAGGAAGAAGACGAACAGGGCGCCGATGCGGTTCCAGCCCACGTTGGTCGTGTTGAGGAGACCGGTGGTGAACATCGTCCCCATCACCGCGGCGAGGGCGACCTGCACGCGGTGGTCGACCTTGCGCAGGAGCCACGCGCCGAGCGTGAAGAGGACGAGGCCGTAGATGAACCAGTAGCTGCTGCTGGGCCAGAAGAACAGCAGGAGCAGGTTGAGCGGGTCGGTCGCGGGGAGCTCGCCGAGTCCGCCGTTCGCGAGCGGCACGACCAGGTAGAAGGCCATGCGGATCACGGACCAGACCACGTAGAGCCAGAGAAGCGGGTACAGCCTGCGGCGCCAGAGGTCGCCGAAGCTCCAGGTGCGGATGCGCGAGCCGAAGAGACCGGACACCAGGAAGAAGAGGGGCATCGGGAACAGCTCGAACACGACCTTGATGCGGCCGAGAGTGTTCTCGACCCCGATGTCACCGAGGTACAACGACGTGTGGTAGTAGACGACCATCAGGATGGCGGCACCCTTGGCGAAATCCACCCATTCGCGTCGGGCCCCGCCCGCAGGCTTCAGCAGCTTCATTCTCTCCCCCTTGTGCCCGGTCGTACCGCTCGTGAATTCCATCCGAGGTGAACAAGGCTCAGAGAAGGACGCAGGCTCGGTCGCAGAATGCGACCGAGGATCAAGACTAAGGGTGTATCGTCCGCGCCGCACATTCGACGGAATAGTGACGAGGACTCGATTGCCGGGAAGCGCACTCCGGCCTCTCCGCTCACCGGGGGGACGACGGTCACCGGCGTCCGTTCCCGGCGCTCATCGCCGCACGGTAGAGCGCGGGCGCCGCGGCGGCGAGCCCGAAGAGGACGGAGCGCTTCAGGTCGCGCCGGCGCACGAGCGCGACCAGGTGCCGGAGCCCCGCCTCGTCGTGCGCGGCCCGCCAGAGCCGGTCGGCCTCCTCGGGGCTGTGTGCGCCCGAGGTGGCGTCCTTGAAGCGGGAGAGCAGGGAGAAGCGCGCGCGGTAGTAGGAGTAGTCCTGCGAGTCGAGGAGGCGCGGGTCGAGCCCGCGGGCCGTCCGCTCGATCACGGCGGCGAGCCCGGCGAGCGAGTCGGCGCGCTTCGCGCCCGAGCGGATGATCGAGCCCGAGCGGAGGCGGTACTCGTAGACGGAGTCGGGGACGACGACGACCTCGTCGGCCGCGGCGAGCAGCTGCGCGACCTGCGCCTGGTCCGAGTGCTGGCGGATCCGAGTGAAGTCGATGCCGTCGAAGAGCTCGCGGCGGAACAGCTTGTTCCAGAGGTGCCCGGTCAGCTCCCCGACCAGGAGCGCGGTGAAGGCGCCCCGGCCCGAGAGCGCGAGCGGGCCGCGCAGGGAGCCGACGGGCGTGGATCCGGTGGCGTCGACCGTGACCGCCTGGGCGACCACCACGTCGGCGCGGCCCGCCTCCCCCGCGGTGAGCATCGCCTCGACCGCGGTCTCCGGCCACTCGTCGTCGGCGTCGACCAGCCAGACCCATTCGCCGGCGGCCTCGCCGACAGCGCGCTCGCGAGCGGCCGCGACGCCCTGGTTCTCGTCCTGGCGGAGGTAGCGGATCCGCTCGTGCTCCTCGGCGAACGCGCGGCCGATCGCCTCGGTCCCGTCGGTCGAGGCGTCGTCGACCACGAGGATCTCGAGCTCGGCGTGGGTCTGCCGCAGCAGGCGCTCCAGGGCGGAGGCGAGGTGCGCCTCCTCCTGGTGCGCCGGGACCACCACCGAGACGAGGCTCACTTCTGCCCCACGACCCGGCGGAGCACCGTCTCGAGGTCGCGGCCGCTGGACTCCAGCGAGAAGCGGTCGAGCCAGCGGTCGATGCCGGTGATCTCGAGCTCGCTCGCGCGGATCAGCGCGTCGGCGAGGTCGGAGGCGGAGGGGGTGAGCGCGAGCTCGCCGGTGAGGCCGGGGACGATCGCGTCCGCGACTCCGAGCGCCCCGGACACGGCGACCGAGGGGACGCCGGCGGCGGCCGCCTCGACCAGCACGTTGCCGAAGCCCTCGCGCAGCGACGGGAGCAGCACGACGGCGTTCTCGTCGAAGTGGTGGAACCAGTCCTCGACCCAGCCCATGTCCTGGAAGTCCACGCCGCGCGCGGTCGCCTCCGCCTTCATGCTGCCGAGCAGCGGGCCGCCGCCGAAGGAGACGACCTTCGCGGGGATGCCGCGGCGCTCCAGCTCCTCGGCCGCGAGGATCGCGAGCTCGGGGCGCTTCTGGACGACGAGGCGGCAGGGCAGCACGATCTGCAGGCCCGCCGCGGTGCCGGGGGTGCGCGAGACCTGGCGGGAGCGGTCGACCTTGGCGGTCGCCGGGTTCGGCACGACGGTGCAGCGCTCGCCCGAGACGCCGAAGCCGGCGACGAGCTCGCCTGCGACGGGGTGCGAGATCGCGATGACGTGGTCGGCGCGGCGGTAGAGCGTCTTGGCGAGCCCGAGCTGCACCTTCTGGGTCCTCGAGAAGCCCGGGATGCCGAGCGAGACGAGGTTGCGCTCGCTCACGATGGTCTTCGGGCGGTCCGCCTTCGCGGTCATCTCGGCCGAGGCCAGGAGCACGATGTTCGGGTAGCCCTGCAGGGCGACCGCGACGTCGGGGGTGCGGCGGCGGAACAGCTCCTTGAGCATCCGCGCCTTGCCGACGTGGCCCTTGCCCTCGCCGATGCGGTGCAGCACCGCGCCCTCGGGGAGGTACTCGTCGGTGCCCTTCACCGAGGTGGTGACCACGTCGACGTGGTGGCCCTGCTCGAGGAGCCAGCCCATCCAGGTGCGGGCGACGAACTCGGCCCCGCCGCCGTGCAGCGACGTGACGACGAACATGATCCGCATGCGCGGTCCCTTCTCCTGCGCCGCGCTCATCGCACGACCTCCGCGCCGAGGCCGCGGGTGTTGAGCGCCGAGAGGCGGCGCACCTCGGGCATGGCCGCGTCGATGGTGGCGCGCACGCCGCCGTCGCCCGGCTCCGCGAGGATGCGGTCGATCACCGGGAGGACGCGGTCGGCGAAGCCGGGGACCGGCTCGACGCACAGCTGCGGCAGGCCGATGAGGCGCATGATGCCCTCGACCTTGCCCTGGGTGGCGAGGGTGATCGCGGGGACGCCGAGCGAGAGCGACATGATCGCGAGGTGCATGCGGCCGGTGACGGTCAGCAGGGCGTCCTCGGCGAGGCCGCGGATCTCGGCGGGCATGAGCACGCGGTCGACGACGGTGACGCCCTCGGATCCCACGCGCTCGGCGACCGCGCGGACGGCCACCTTGTCGTCGCCGATGGGGCGGGAGACGTGCGGGAGGAGCACGACGTGCACGCCGGCGGCGCGGAGGCGGTCGACGATGCGCTCGTACTCCGGCACCTGGTCGACCATGCCGGCGACGAGGGCGCTCGCGTTCACGAGCGCGAAGGGGACGCCCTCGGGCAGCCCCAGCCCCTCGCGGAAGCTGCGGTCGCGGGTGCGCGCCGAGAAGACGATGTCCGTGACCTCCTCGACGCGCTGCACGCCGATGCTCCGGGCGCGCTCCGCCGAGAGCGGGTCGCGGAGCATCGGGACGACGCCGGCGCGGGAGGCGGCGATCAGGGAGCGGCGGGCGGCGAGGCGGGCCGCCGCGTTCCAGGAGAAGCCGAGGATGCGCGTGGGCACCCCTGCCTCGGCGGCCGCCTGCGCGAGCAGGGAGCGGCGGACCGAGCCGCGGAGGCTGTACTTGCCGTCCATCATGTCTGCGCCGACGACCGAGACCGAGCGGGCGCGGCGGATCAGCGCGGCGTAGGCGCGGAGGTCGGCGGCGTGCGCGTCGCCCACTCCGTAGACCAGGTGCGGGAGCTCGACGACCTCGACCCGGTCGGCCTGCTCCTCGGGGATCACGACGTCGCCGGCGTAGCGCTGGACGACCACGACAGGACCGGTGGTGTTCTCGAGGAACGCCTCCAGCATCGCCTGGTCGCCGATGTTGCCGCTGCCGGGAGCGGCGATCACGAGGTGCGACTCGGGCTCGGGTCGGAGGTCCGCGAGGGCGGCGCGGAGCACCGCCGCGTCGCGGCGGGCGGGCAGGCGGGTCGTCGTGACGAAGTCCTTCTTCCAGGACTTGACGACGCCGAGCTTGAGTTTCATCGATCTCTTTCGGTGGGGGGAACGGCGGCGGGAGGCCGCTCGGAGTCGGGGGTGCCGGCCGTGACGGCTCCGTCGACCAGCGCGCTGTCACCGGTGGGGCTGGTGGCGTCGACCGTGGCCGGGGCGGGAGCGGCGGCCGGGCGGCTGCGGCGGAAGTGGCGGCGCAGGTCGGCGAGGCCGAGGATCTGGCGGCGGAACGCGGGGAGGATCAGCATCCAGAGCCCGACCCCGACCAGGACGGCGGCACCGCCCACGAGGAGGCGGAGGACGGGCTGGTCGGCGGCGATCCAGACGGTGGAGAAGGAGGAGCCGACCGTGATCGAGCCGAACGCGATGCCGCTGCGGAGGCCGTTGGTGAACATCTCGCGGGCGGGGGCGTCGGAGGTGCGGCCGATCCAGATCAGCGCGATCGGCCAGGTGAGGGCGAGCGAGCCGGCGTACGCGACCGCGACGCCCGTCACTCCCCAGTTGGAGCCGAGCAGGATCAGGACGACCATCAGCGGGCGGGTCGCCAGGCTGTACCAGACGCTCTGGCGCACGAGGCCCTTGGAGAGGAACACCCACCAGGAGCAGTACGCCGTGGCCTGGAAGAACCCGGCCACGAGCAGGATCTGGAAGATCGGGACCGAGGCGAGCCAGCGCTCCCCCAGCAGGATCCGGATGACCGAGTCGGACTGGGAGCCGAGGACGGCGAGCACGAGGCCCATCACCGTCAGCATCGCCGACTGGCCGAAGAGGATGAACGTGCGGAACCGCTCGCGCTCGTCCTGCAGCTTGGAGAGCACGGGCAGGGCGACGCGCTGCGCCGGGGCGTTCAGCTGCTGCAGCGGCAGCATCATCAGCTGGAACGCGCGGTTGTAGAGGCCCAGGTCGACCGGGCCGAAGCGCGCGCCGATGATGACGGAGTCGACGTTCTTGCTCGCGTAGGTCAGCGCCTGGGTCGCGAAGACGCCGCCTCCGTAGCGGAGGAAGTGGCCCATCGCCTCGCCGCGGCGGTAGCGGCCGGGACGCCAGCCCGTGATGAAGACCAGCATCAGCACGCCGATGAGCGGCTGCACGACCTGGCTCGCGGCCAGCGCCCAGTAGCCGGCGCCGCCGAGCGCCATCAGCACGCCGACCACGAGGCCCAGCACCTGGCCGACGATGTCGACCAGGGTGAGTTTCACGAAGCGGAGGTGCCGGGCGAGGTCGGCGCGGAACTGCGTCGAGATCCCGTTGAGGAGGAACGTCGAGGAGAGCACGACGGTCAGCAGCTGGAGCCGGTCGTCGCCGTAGAGGGCGGCGATCGGCCAGGAGGCGGCGATGACCAGCAGGGTGAGGGTGAGGCCGATGCCCGCGTTCATCCAGAACAGGTTGCTCTTCTGGCCCGGCGTGATCTCCTTCGCCTGGATGGCGGCGGAGGAGAGGCCGAAGTCGCGGAAGATCTCGCCGATGCCGATGATCGCCGTGACCATCGCGAGCAGGCCGTAGTCGGCCGGCGCGAGCAGGCGCGCGAGGACGACGATGCTGCCCAGCTGGACGGCGATGCGGATCGCCTGCCCGCCGATCGTGACGGCGGCGCCGCGGCTCGCGGAGCGGCCGAGGCTCGGAGACGGCTTCTGCGTGGTCCCGGTCATCGGGTCGAGCCCTTCTTGGTGGCGATCGCGCCCTCGTAGGCCTTCTTGAGCTGGAGTCCGAGCACGTCCCAGTCGCGACCGGAGAGGGCGGGGAGCCCCTCCGGCGGACGGGTGCGCGTGCGCTCGAGGGCGGAGGTGATCAGCTCGGGGGTGAGATCGCCGTCGTACTCGATCACCCAGTCGCTGCCGACCTCCTCGGCCAGGGCCGTGTTGGTGGGCGTGCGCGGCACCAGGATCGGCCGGCCGAGCGAGAGGGCGACCAGGATCGAGCCGGAGTTGTGCATCTCGCGGTAGGGCAGGACGATCAGCTCGGCCCGGCCGATCTCGTCGACCATCTCGGCGTCGTCGACCCGGCGGAGCGTGGTGCGCACCCGGGTGTCGCGGGCGGCCCGCTCCTCGACCAGCTCGCGCTGGCCCGTGCTGGGGCTGCCGACCACGTGCAGGGAGAGGGAGTCGTCCTCCACGCCGCGGAACACGTCCATCAGCTCGACGACGCCCTTGTACGGGCGGATGATGCCGAAGTAGAGGACGCGGCCGTGCTCGCGCTCGGGCAGCGGGTGCTGGGCGAACTGGTCGCGGTAGTGCCCGTGCAGCACGGTGACGGCGGGCGCCCGGCCGGGAGTGACGGTCGTGGGGTTCAGGCGGACGAACAGGTCGGTCGCGCGGTCGATCCGGGCCAGCGAGCGGCGCTCGGCGGCGGGACCGAGCTCGTGCGGGTGCAGGTTGTGCACCGTGCGCACGAGCGGGATGCGCTGGAGCGCCAGGCGCACCAGCAGCACGTCGAGGGCGCGGCGGCGGAGGAAGCGGTGCAGCGGGCTGCGGCCGCGGATCATCAGCTCGGGCCAGTGCACGTGCAGCACGTCGTAGTCGGCGAGCAGGGCGCTGCGCCAGGAGAAGAACAGCAGCTCGACGCCGGGCGCCAGGCCGTCGACGATCGAGTCGACGTACTGCGTCGTCGAGTCCGGCGGCGCGAGCGACTGCTGGACGACGAGCGCGGCCGGCGACGAGTCGTTCCTGCGGGAGCGGCGGCTCACCGCTCGCCCCGCATCCCGACGGCCATCGGCGCGTCGAAGATCCGCGCCCCGAGAGGCTGGCGCATCCGGATGCCCTTCGAGAAGTCGGGGACGTGCACCGGGTTCAGGCAGATGATGACGAGGAAGCCCAGGAGCAGGTGGCTGGGGCGGACCGCGTCGATGGCGTTGTAGCCGGCGAGGCAGACCATGAAGCCGAGCAGGCCGGCCGCGGGGCCGACGTCGCGACGGCTGAGCGTGGCGCCGAACATCGCGGCCACCATGATCACGAAGAACAGCAGGCCGGGGATGCCGACGCTGATCAGCAGCTGCAGGAACGAGTTCTCGATGACCACGTCCGAGAACCGCCTGCCGCTGATGCCGGACGTCGCCGCTCCGGAGCCGAGCCAGTGCGTGAGCTCGGCCGCCTTCAGCGACACGGTCACCGCGAGGTCGCGGGCGCCGGCCGAGATGGAGGCGTCGAGGTTGTTGTTGCGGGCGGTGACGGGCTCGAAGTTCAGGACTCCGACGCCCGCGATGAGGCCGGCGATCAGGATCGAGCCGGGCCGGAGCAGCGAGCGGTCCGGGTTGAGGAAGCCGACGGCGACGAGCGCGACGACGACCGCGACGGCGATGGCCGCCATCGGTCCGCGCGAGACGGTCGCGACGACACCGCCCGAGGCCAGGATGCCCAGCAGCAGGTCGGACTTGCGGGAGCCCTGGAGCCAGGATCCGAAGGCGAGCCCGGCGCCCACGGTGAGGAAGGTGCCGGCGAGCAGCGGGTGTCCGAAGGTGATCTCGGCGCGGTAGAGCGACCAGTGCTGGTCCTGCTCGTAGCCGAGGGCGCCGTAGACGGCACCGAGGATCGGGGAGCTCTGCGCGACCAGCTCGAGGGCGGCGTAGAGGGCGAGCAGCCCGGAGAGGATCACCCACGTCTTGCGCAGCAGCACGGCCTCGCGCTGGGCGTCGAAGACGAGCATCGGCACGCCCACGCAGATCGCGAAGCTGAACAGCCACGAGACGCCCTCGCTCGCGAAGGAGCCGCGCACCGTCGCGACGGCCGACCAGAGCATGAGGGCGATGAACGCGAGGATCACCACGGCCCGCCACGGGGAGAGCACGAGCTCGCGGGTCCACGCCTTGACGGGGGCGCGCCACAGCTCGGGAGCGAGCCCGCGCCGGATCGCCCAGATCACGAGGATGACCGCCCAGAGCGTCATGCGGAACGTCAGGGTCGAGGGGGTGAGCGGCGTCGGGACGAGCGCGAAGAACGCGAGCGCCATCGCCGGCAGCCAGTGCGCGGGGACCCTCAGCAGCACGTAGGCGCCGACGATGCCGCCGACTCCGGCGGCGATCACCAGGAGGCCCGTGGCCGGCTCCCGGGTCGAGAAGATGTACCCCATCCCGAGGACGATCACCAGGGCGACCGAGAAGAGCGCGCCGACGAGGAGTCGTCGCGGGAGGATGTCGATCACGTCAGGGAGTCCTTCTGGCGTCGGAGCGGAGTGGTGGAGGAGGGGGCGGGCGGTGCGGCGCTCACGGGAGTGGTCCCGTCGGCCTCGATGAGGATCGCGATGCCCTCGCGAGCCGCCTCTCGGCGGCTGGGACGCCTGCGATGCCGTGCCCTCCTCCTCCACTGCTCGACCCTGGCGCCGACCCCCGGGGAGGAGGGGTCGCGTCGGTCCTGCCGCGGATCAGGCGGGGCCCTCCTGGAGCCAGCGGCGGAAGGTCGCGACCGAGTCGTTGTTCGTGAACGGCGGGACGGTGTGGCCACCCTGGAAGCCGTCGCTGCTGTGATACGCGATCGTCGCCTCCTTGGCGACGGGAAGCGCGAGGCGGCGGAGGCGTCCGCCGTGGAGCTCGGCGGGAGCGAGCTGGTCGGCCGTGCCGGCGCTGACGCGCAGACGCATGCCCTGCCAGGCGGACTGCGGCAGCCGGGCGGGGTTGGTCGCGCGCATCAGCGCCCGGTCTCCGCCGTACACCGCGAGGACGCGGTTCGGCTGGCTGTCGTCGCGCGCCGCGAGGTCCTCGACGTCGAAGACGCTGCTGGCGTGGTACGCCCCGTAGATGTTCGGCACCATCTTCTTCGCGTAGGCCCAGCACATCATCGCTCCGCCGCCGGAGTTCGAGCGGAGGAAGCTCCCGCGGACGTTCCAGAGGCTCTGCACCCAGGCCGCGGCGGCCGTCTGCACGGCGAGCGCCGTGGGGTTGGTGTAGTTGCTCGGGCCGCCGAAGTTCGGGCAGATGCTGACGAAGCCCAGATCGACGAGCGGATCGGCCGAGTAGTTGTACGCCTTGTTGAGCGCCGTGTAGGCGCTGCCACTGGCGTGGTAGAACCACGCCACCGGAACCGGGGAGCCGGATCCCGGCTTCGCCGAGTGCGGGACGAAGAGCTGGGTGAGGTCGTTGCCGATCTTCACGTCGATGATCTCGTACGGCTTCCTGCCGTTCCTCGAGATCGCGGTGTCGAGGCGCGAGACCTCGCCCGGGAGCCTCGGGATCACGCTGTAGTTCGGCGCGGCGAGCGCCGGGGTCGCTACGAGAGCGGAGGCGGTCGCGGCGGCTCCGACAGCGGAGGCGGCGAGCAGGAGGCGGCGCGAGAGGCCGCGCGGGGTGTCAGTCATATCGAGAATCCTTCGGAGCTTTCGCCATCAGTGTCGAGTCGGCCGACCATTCCGAATTCGACGCACATGAAGTGACGTCCGGCCCCCCAACCCATTCGAGAGTGTACGGGCCGCGGATGACGCGTGGATGTCGTTCTCATCACGTCTGGTCGCGCGGGCGGGGATCAGCGGGAGGAGGGGAAGAGTCGGCGGGAGAGGCCCGAGGACTTCTCGGCCGTCTCGTGCACCACGAAGGGCACGGCGGAATCGGCGGAGACGACCCGCCTCGCCGCGGCGAGTTCGAGCGTCTCGCGGGAGAGGCCCTCGACGTCGACGGTGACCGCGAGGCCGGAGTCGGCCAGGCGGGTGGCGATCTGCACCTGGTGGTCGTCGACGTGCTCGCCGAACGAGGCGCGGCGCGGGACCAGGATCGGCACCCGGCCCTGCTCGATGGCGCTGAGCGCGGTGCCCACTCCCCCGTGCGCGATGACGACGTCGGCCGCCTTCATCGCAGCGTTGAGCTCGTCGTGCGGCACGGAGTGGCGGCCGTCGATCCCGAGCCCGGAGACGTCGTTCGCTCCGGTCTGCCAGAGCACCTCCACGCCCTCGAGCAGCGGCGCGAGCGCGGCGAAGAAGCGGGGGAACGGGTAGCCGTCCTGCGTGCCGACCGAGACCACGGCGCGGCGGATCGGCTGCGGGACGACGTCCTCGACGCGGTAGGTGTCGAAGATCGAGCCGCCGAAGCTCCAGCGGTCGTCGGCCCAGGAGCGGTACTGGGTGTAGGTCGAGACGGCGGGGACCCGGGCGAGGATCCGACCGGTCATCGACGGGCCGAGCACGCGGGCGGCGCTCTCGATGTAGTGCGCGGGGATGCCGCGCGATGCCGCGAGCGGCAGGAAGGAGAGGGCGGGGCTGGCGCCGGTGCTGAAGACGGCGTCGAAGGACCCGCGGGCCAGCAGGGAGCGGCCGATCATCGCGTTGCGGAGCACCGGCACCACGGCGCGGGGCGGCGGATCGGCGAGGTGGGTCACGCGCCGGTCGGCGAGGAGGGTGCGGCTGAGGGCGCTGTCGACGGTCGCCCAGTGCTGCTCCTCCGGGTCGACTCCGAGGAGCCCCGAGAGGGCGAACATCTCCTTGAGATGCCCGCCGCCGGAGCAGACGAAGAGATACGAAGCCATACGCGCCTTCACTGGTGATGATCGAGATAACAGGCGTGTGGATGATCGATCGTCCGCCGAGAACGACCCCCCGGTCCCTGGTGCAGAAGTCGCCCGATCATAGCAGGGAGGGTCTCCGAGGGGCACTTCTCTGAGAGAACTGTTCACCTCGCCGGAAAGCGATAGCGGCTCATTCGACAGGCGATATCCGCTCACTTCTCCGGAGGGTGGAAAGCGATATCCGCTCGATTCGGGGATGGCCGGGAACGCCCATCGAGCGCTCGATACCGGACTGGCCGATTCCCGTCGATCACCTGCACCGCACGGGCGGCGCGCGTAGCGTCGGACCACCGGCGCAGAGGCCGGTCGACCCAGGAGGAGCGCCATGAGCGACAACGAGCAGAACAGCCCCGTGATGGACGGAGCCGAGGACGCCAGCAACGACGAGAAGCTCGGCGGCCTGATCGACCAGGTCGAGCACGACCACGGAGCCGAGGGCGCCGGCGCGATGGCCGACGCGCTCCGCGACCGCGCCGACGAGACCGACACCGAGATCACCGAGGAGTCGGACGCGTCCGGCCCGGTCGAGGACAGCGGCACCGCCCAGGTGTGAGCGACGGGGCCCGGAGGACGACTCCGGGCCCCGCTCCCGGATCGCCGGGGTGAGCGAGCGGCCGGGAAGCGCCGGTGGAGCCTCCGGATCGCTCGTCAGAGCGGCCCGGCGAGCGCCGCCCGATGTGCACCGGAGCGGCCCGGTGAGCGCCGCCCCACCCCCAAAGCCCTGTTTGACGGTGCGGGAGCCGCCGGTCACCATGGCCGCATGTCCTCTCTCGACGAGCTGCGCGCCACCGCGCATCCGATCCGCCTCCGCCTGCTGTCTTTGGTCACGGGAGCGGCGATGAGCGCCGCGGAGGCCGCCCGCGAGCTGCAGCTGTCGCAGGCCACGGCGAGCTACCACTTCCGCGTGCTGGAGCGCGCCGGGCTCGTGGCCGTCGTCGAGACCGTGCGCCTGCGGGGCGGCGAGGCGAAGCGGTACCGGCACGAGGCCTCCGGAAGGCCCTTCGACGTGACCGCGTCAGTGGACGCCGGGCCGGAGGAGGAGCGGGACCTGCACCTCGAGGCCCTGATCGAGGAGCTCCGGCGGCGCTCGTCGAGCCGGGCGGACGGTCCTCAGCTCTCGACGGACGCGGAGCTCTGGGTCGACCCCGAGGTCTGGCGGCGGGTGGTGCGGCACGTCGGGGAGGCGTCCGCGCTGCTGCACGCGGCGGCCCGGCCGCCGAGGACGCCCGGTACCGCGCCGGTGTCGATGACGACCGCGATGTTCCCGCTCCGCCGGCCGTGACCCGCGACGGGCGCGGGCCGCTGGCGCACGGTCCTCTCGCGCACGGCCCCTTCCGCTGGCTCCTCGCCGCCCGCACGACCGGGGTCCTCGGCAACGCCGTCGCTCCGATCGCCCTGGCCTTCGCCGTGCTGGACCTGACGGGCTCGCCGACGGACCTCGGACTCGTCGTCGCCGCGCGCTCCCTCGCCAACGTCGCCGTCCTGCTGCTCGGCGGCGTCCTCGCCGACCGGCTCCCCCGCTCCGTGATCCTCGTCGGCACCTCGCTCGCGGCGGCGGCCACTCAGGCCGCGGTCGCCGTGACGGTGATAGCGGGGACGGCGACCGTCGCGGCCCTGGTCGTGCTCAGCGTGCTCAACGGCGCCGTCGCGGCGATGAGCCTGCCCGCCGCGGCCGCCCTCGTCCCCGAGACGGTGCCGGTCGGCGAGCTCCGCCCGGCCAACGCCCTGCTCCGCCTGGGCCTGAACGCCGGGAGCATCGTCGGCGCCTCGGCCGGGGCCGCGCTCGTCGCACTGGTGGGTCCCGGGTGGGGGCTGGCGGTCGACGCCGCGGGCTTCGCCCTGGCCGCGGTCCTCTACTCCCGTGTGCGGCTGCCGCGGACGGTCCGCTCGGGCCCGGGCGCCTCCGTCCTCGCCGACCTCCGCGAGGGGTGGCGGGAGTTCACGAGCCGGCGCTGGGTGTGGATCGTCGTGGCGCAGTTCACCGCCGTCAACGCCGCGTTCGTCGGCGCGACCACGGTCCTCGGCCCGGTCGTCGCCGACCGGTCCTTCGGCCGAGCGGCATGGGGACTCGTGATCGCCGCGCAGACCGTCGGCCTGGTGATCGGGGCCGTGATCGCGCTGCGCTGGCGGCCCCGCCGTGCGCTGGGGGCGGGCGTCGCCCTCATGGCGGTGACGGCCGTCCCGGTCGCCGCCCTCGGGATCCTCCCGGCGCTCCCCGCCCTCCTCCTCGCCTTCGCCCTCGGCGGAGTCGCGCTCGAGATCTTCGCCATCGCCTGGGACCAGTCGCTGCAGACCCACGTCCCCCGCGAGGCGCTCGCCCGGGTCTACTCCTACGACATGGTCGGCTCCTTCCTCGCCGTGCCGCTCGGGGAGGCGCTCGTGGGCCCGCTCGCCGACCTCGTCGGGCTCGACCGCACCCTGCTCGGCTGCGCCGCGGTCGTCCTCGTCGCCTCGCTCCTCGCGGCCTCCAGCAGGAGCGTCCGCGGGGTGGGCACGGACCGTCCGCGGCCGGAGACGCTCTAACGCGTCCCGGGAGGTGCGGGTGAGGGGACGAGCGGTCGGAGGTGCCGGAGGATCGCGGCCGCGACCGCCCCGGGGGCCTCGCGCTGCACGAAGTGGCCGACGCCGTCGAGCTCGATCAGCTCCCGGCCTGCGGAGAAGTACCGGCCGTTCGCCCGCGCGTGGGCGGGCGTCTCGCAGCCGTCGGCCGTCCCGAGGAGGAAGGTCGTCGGCGCGTCGATGCGCGGCCAGGCGTCGAGTGCCTCCTGCGCGGCGCGGTACACGGCCCGGCCGGGCGCCTCCCCGGCGCCGTGCCGGTAGTAGTCGACGACCGTGTCGGCGAAGCCGCTGGTCGCCGTCGCCGCGAGGACCTCCTCCAGGGCCTCCGGCGGGAGGGAGCCCGGAGGCGACCACTCCCGCCAGGCCCAGCGGACGAGCTGCGCCGGGTCGCCCCGGAACGCCTCCGCTCCCGCGGCCGTGCAGAGCCAATAGCGGTACCAGGCCGCGGCGGCGTCGTCGAGGACCTCGCCGCCGCTCAGCTCGCTCGACGGTCCGTACGCGGTGGCGAGGGTGACCAGTGCGCCGACCCGCTCGGGCGCGAGCGCCGCGACGGCGTGAGCGGTCCGCGCTCCCCAGTCGTGGCCGACGAGCACGACAGGCCCGAGGTCGAGCGCCTCGAGGAGATCGAGCAGGTCGGTGGCCAGCGCGGCCACCTGCCCGGACCGCGCCCCGGGGTCGACGACACGGGTCCGCCCGACTCCGCGCAGGAAGGGGCGCACCACCCGGAGCCCGGGGGGAAGCATCTCCAGGACGCCGTCCCAGGTGGCGGGGACGTCGGGGAAGCCGTGCACGAGCACGAGCGGAGTGCCGTCCTCCGGTCCCTCGTCGAGGTAGTGGACGTCGGTGAAGCGCGTGGACAGGACGCGCGCACCCGTCCCCTCCTGCTCCGGCCCGTCCGAACGGGAGTGCCGCGGCCCGTTCACGGGCGGTAGAGGGAGTCGACGGGGACCTCGCGGCTCGAGCCGTCCCGGGTGGTGATCGTGACCGTGCCGGCGGGGCCGGCGGCGAGACCGTCGGACGAGGGCCACCAGGCGGTCCAGGAGCCGCCCTCGAGGGTCGCGACGACCGGCTCGACGCCGGCCTCGTTCAGCACCACCGATTCCACGTCCGCGCCCGCGAAGCCGACCGCGTAGATCAGAGCGGCGTCCCCCTCTCCGAAGGTTCCGGCCGAGCTGAGCTGGACGGCGTCCGCGGCGAGGGGGCCGGCCGGTGCGGCGTCCGCCACCTCCCACATCCCCGCGCCGTTCCCGGCGCTGAGGCAGTAGTAGAGGGAGTCGTCGAAGCGGTAGATCATCGAGGCGGCGTCGCCGCGCGCGTCGAGGTGCGAGACCTCCGCCGGCCCGGCCTCGCCGTTGGGGCTCTGCAGGTTCGTCGCGCACCACTGCGTCGCCGACTGCCCGAGCTCGGAGCTCGGCAGGATGCGCTCGGGGATCGCGGTCCAGGAGGCGAGCACCGCGCGGTTCAGCCCGACGGAGCCGGTGCCGGGGATGAGACCCGGGACCACGACGATCACCGCGGCTGCGGCGGCGGCGGCGGCCAGGAGCACGGTCGCCGCGCCGGCGACGGCCCAGTCGCGGGGGCGGAAGAAACGGGGAGCGGCCGCGTCCTCGCTGACCAGGATCTCGCCGAGGAGCGCGTCCCGACGTGCGGCCTCGGCAGCGGTGAGGGGGATGCGGGGCTCGGCGTCGTGCGCGCGGAGCAGGTCGAGGAGCTGGTCGGTCATGAGAGGGTCCGTTCTGCCGTGCCGGAGAGGAGGGTGGAGTCGAGGGGGGCGAGCAGCGCCGCCAGCCGCCGCTTCGCGCGGGTGAGCCGCATCGCGTAGGCGGCCCGGGAGCAGCCGAGCACCTGCGCCGCCTCGGCCTGCGGGAGGTCCTCCCACACGCGGAGGGCCAGAGCCTCCTGCTCGGCGAGGGGCAGCCGCTTCCACGCGCTCGCCAGGTCGAGGCGGTCGCCGACCGACGGGTCGGCCTGCTCCTCCGGAGCGAGGGTCCCGACCCGCACGGCCAGCGCCTGCCGGCGGTTCTCGCCGCGGGCGGCGTTGAGGATCACGTGCCGGGCCGTGCCGAACAGCCAGGGCCGCACGTTCTCCGGCAGGTCCTGCCGGCGACGCCAGGCGGCGAGGAAGGTCTCGCCGACGATGTCGTCGACCGTCGCGGCGGGAGCGCGGCGGCGGACGAAGCGGAGCAGGTCGTCGTAGTGGGCGCGGTACAGCTCGGAGAAGTCGTCTCGGGAGCGGATGCTCATGGTTCCCCTTTCGCGGAGTCACAGGTACATGTCCGGCTGCGGCGGCGATGCAACATCCGTGTCGGCGGGAGTCCCGATGGGGCGGTGGCCGCGGCGTCGTGCGGCGCTCCGTGTCCGGGCAGGATCCACCGCGCCGGGGAGGTCCTGCAAGCGGCAGGCGGCGATCCGCGTCGACCGCACGCCGGAGAGGAGGGGCCCTCGGCGGGTGGCGGGCTGTCGGAGGGAGCAGCGGACGCGCGGTCATCCCCGAGGCGCACCGGACGCGACTCCCGGACGACGCACCGGACTCCTCCGGCCCGGGACTCTGGCAGAACGCCGCCGAGCCTCTGCTCCCGGCGCCCGTCCCGCCCCAGGAGACCCTCGTGAACCGCGCCCTCGCCCTCGCCGCCGCCTCAGCCCTCGTCGTCGCCGCCGCCGACCAGCGCGCCGCTGACGCCCGATGACCGGCTCCGGGAAGCCGGCCGGCGATCAGGCTCCGCTCCGCCTCATGCTCGTGCACGTCGACTTCTGGTCGGCCGTGAAGCTCTCGTTCCTGCTCGGCCTCGCGCTCGCGATACTCGGCCTCGTCGCCGTCCTGGTCGCCCATCCGCTGCTCGTGCACTCGGACCTCTTCACCCAGGCCGACACGCTCCTCGGGCAGGTCGTCGGCGATCAGATCGACCTCGACGCGATCCTCTCGCTGCCGAACGTGCTGGGCTTCGCGCTCGTCGGAGCCGTGCTGAACACCGTCGTCGCCACCGCCCTGGGCGGGGTGGGGGCGCTGCTCTTCGGATCCGCCGCCGCCCTCGCGGGCGGGCTCCCGGTCGGCCTCGCCCGGCAGTGAGGGGCTCCGCTCCGACTAGGCCGCGAGCCCTCCCTCGGGAACAGGGGACGGACGGTCGTCACCGAGGAGCGGCGCCTGCTCGGGCTCGGCGGCGACGACCATGTCGCGTCCGGACGCGGGGGTGAGGAGCTCGCGCAGCCAGAGGCGGTTCACGGCGTGCAGCCGGGGATGATCGAAGCGGTACTCCAGCACCGCGTTCGGCTGCACGAGGATCGCGTGCGAGCGCGGCTCCGACTCCTGCAGCGTCCTCCAGGTCAAGCGGAACGGCTGTCCCTGCTCCATCCGCGCGCGCACCGCGATCCGCACGTGCGCGAGCGTCCGGTCCTCGAACTCGATCCGGCGCCGCCGGGCGCCGAAGATCAGCGCTCCCACGGGGCTCTCCTCATCGTGTCGGTCGAGCAGCCCGCAGAACGGCGGGGGCGGCGGGCGCGAGGCTCGCAGGGCCGGACCGCCATCGGACGGTCCGGTCGTGGGGACCGGAGTAGAGGTGGGTCCGAGGCTGGTCCCTTCCCGGAGGTGTGCGGACGGAGTGCGCTCCCGCGTCAGTCGGCGAAGATCGCGCCGACCGGCTCGCGCTTCTCGGCCTGGAAGCGGTCCTCGGCGCGGCCGAGAGCCCAGTAGGCCGAGAGCGAGAGCGCCCGGCGCTCCACGCCCCACTCGTCCTGCAGGAGGGCGCGCAGCTGCTTCATCGCGGTGCGCTCGCCGTGCGCGAAGACCTCGAGCACGCCCTCGGGCCTCCGCTCGGCCCGGACGGCCGCGACCAGCGCCCGGCCGGCCTCGAGACCGCCGCGGTGCAGCCAGCGCACCTCCACTCCGGCCGGAGCGGGAAGATCGAGCTCGTCGGCGGCCGAGTCGACCTCGATCAGGACCAGGCCGCGCGCGTGCGCGGACATCCCCTCGAGGGCGGAGGCGATCGCCGGCAGAGCGGAGTCGTCGCCGAGCAGCAGGTGCACGACCTCGGGGTCGGCGCTCGGCGACCAGGCGCCGCCGGGCGCGGAGAGGGCGATCCGGTCGCCGGGAGCCGCGGCGAGCGCCCACGGTCCCGCCACTCCCTCGTCGCCGTGCACGACGAAGTCGACGGCGATCGAGCGCCGCTCGAGGTCGACCGAGCGGACGGTGTAGGTGCGGCGCACGGGCAGCTGCTCGGGGGCGACGCTCGCCCGGAGCGCGTCGAGGTCGAAGGGCGGCTGGAGGTCGGAGCCGCGCGGCGGGAGCAGGAGCTTCACGTAGCGGTCGGTCGCGGCGAGGCGCTCGGGGTCGGACTCGGTGAGGAACGCGTCGAGCCCGTCGCCGCCGAGGTGCACGCGGACGAGGTGGCCGGTGAGGCGCTCGGTGCGCAGCACGGTGAGCACGTGCTGGCTGCGGGCGCGGCGCGGGCGGTCGGGGGACGGGGCGGCGTCGGTCATCCGTCCAGCATGCCCGGTCGTGCTCGGTGCGGGCCGAGTGCAGGCCGCTCGCGGGCGGGCGGGCGTCGAGGGGTCACGATCGGTCGCTTCGGGAAGACGGAAGGAGCCGTTCGTGACGCATCGGAGCAGGCCGACGCGAGGCCGGCAGGTCGCGGCGGCGCCGAGCGCGAGGCGGCGGCGCGGGCGCGCGTACGGACGAGCGGGCGCCGAGGGGTCACGAACGGTTGCTTCCGACGGGCGGAGGGGACCGTTCTCGACGCATCGGAGCGGGCCGGGGGCACGGCCGGGACATCCCGGCGCCGAGCGCGAGGCGGCGGCGCGGGCGCGCGTACGGACGAACGGGCGACGAGGGGTTACGAACGGTCGCTTCGGGAGGACGGAAGGAGCCGTTCGTGACGCATCGGAGCAGGCCGGGGCGAGGCCGGGGCATCGCGGCGGGGATCCGCGCGAGGCGGCGGCGCGGGTGGGCGCTGATCCGTCGCTCACGGCCCGCGGAGGAGCGCAGGACGGGCCGTTCGCGACGGATCGGCGCGGGCCGGGCGCGACTGGGCGCCGCATGCGGAGCGAGCGCGGGCCTGCCGGAGGGCGCCGGGCGTCGATCCGTCACGAACGGCCCGTGCGGGAGGACGGAACGGGCCGTCAGCGACGGATCGGAGCGGGCGGCCGGAGGCGGGCCGACGGAGCGGAGCGGACAGCAGCGCACGTCGGCGGAGCGGGCGGCGCCGCGGCCGGTCAGCGACGGGTGGGAGCGGGCCGCCGGAGGCCCGGACCGACGGAGCGGAGCGGACAGCAGCGCACGTCGGCGGAGCGGGCGGCGCCGCGGCCGACGGCCCGGCGGACGGCCGGTGGCGCGAGGTGCGCTCGCGCGGGGCGCGGCGGCGGGGGCGCGCCTACTCTCGCGGGATGACTGCGACGGCTCCGCGACTCCGGCACGACCGACTGGTCGCCCCCGATGTGCTGCGCGGAGTGGCGGTGGCGGCCATGCTCGTCGCGCACGCGATGCCGCTCGTGCCGAGCGCGCGCACGGGGGTCGTCGGGTTCCTGGCGTGGAACGTCAACGATCTCGCGTCACCGCTGTTCGCGCTGGTGATGGGGATGTCGGCGGCCCTGGTGCTCGCGCGGCCCGGCGCCTCCCCCGGGCGGGTGCTGCTGCGGAACGCGATCCGCGGCGCGGTGCTCGTGGCGCTCGGCGTCTGGCTCGAGACCTGGGGCAGCTGGATCGCGATCGTGCTGCAGTACCTCGGCGTCGTGCTCGTGCTCGGCACGCCGCTGCTGCTCCTCCGCTCCCGGATCATCGCCGCGCTGGCCGCTGTGCTCGCGCTCGCCGCCGGGCCCGCGAACGCCGCGGTCGCCGCCGCCGCACCCGGCTCTCCGCTCGCCCTCTGGCTCTTCACCGGGCCGAGCTACCGCGCGACCAACCTGCTCCCCTTCTTCCTCCTCGGAGCCCTGCTGCTGCGGCACGGCGCGCAGCGCGACCGGCTGCTGCCGGTGCTCGCGGCAGTCGCGGTCGTCGCGTATCCGGTGCGGCCGCTGGTCGCGCTCCTGCTCGGCGTGGAGTCGCCCTCCGGCAGCCTCCCGGACACCCTGCACGACCTCGGGCTCGTGCTCCTGGCCTACGTCGCGGTGGTGCTGATGACCACGTCGCGCTCCACCGCTGTCCAGCGGCTGCTGGTGCCGCTCCGGGCGATCGGCACGCTCGCGCTCTCGGTCTACGTGCTGCAGGTGGCGCTCGTCGCAGCGCTCGCGCGGGCGGGCCTCGGCTACTCCGCCGACACTCCGCTCGCCGCTCTCGCCCTGGTGCTCGGGCTGTGCGCGGCCGCCGTGCTGTGGTGGCGGTTCCTCGGTGCGGGCCCCGTCGAGCGGCTGACGGCGCGGCTCACCGGGCTCGTGCCGCGCTGAGCCGCCCGGCCGCCCGGACGAAGCCCGCGGCGAGGACCTGAGCCCGCTGCGGTCCGCGGCGAGCTCGCCTGAGCCCGCGTCGGGCCGCGGCGACCCCGGCTGATCCGCCGACACCCGGCAGCCCGCACACGAGCGCAGGCCGCCGGGCGTCCCCTCCCTCAGCGCGCGAGCGCCGACGCCTCCTTCGCGAGGGCCGGGCCGTGCGCCGCGAGCACCAGGTCGCGCACCGCGGTGGCCGGGAGCGACGCGGCTCCGGCCGGCAGCAGGTCCGCGTCCGAGGCCAGCACGAGCGGGGTGTCGGCCGACGAGGACGGCAGCCTCCCGTGCGTGCCGCGCACGAGCGACGCGTCCAGGGGCACCAGGTTCATCGCGTAGCGCAGCCCCAGTGCCTTCTTGGCCAGGTTGCCCGCCGCCTTCGCCTTCACCAGCGGGTCGGCCGGATCGAAGAAGAGCTCGGCCGGGTCGTAGCCGGGCTTGCGGTGGATGTCGACGCCGCGGGCGAAGTCGGGCGCGCGGTCGTCGTCGAGCCAGTAGTAGTAGGTGAACCACGCCCCCGGCCGGGCGACCACGACGAACTCGCCCGAGCGCTCGTGGTCGAGGCCGTAGCGGGCCTGCGCCTCCCGGTCGAGCACCTCGTCGACGCCGTCGAGCCCCTCGAGGATCGAGCGCACCCGCGGCAGGTCCGCCGCGTCCTGTACGTAGACGTGGGCGACCTGGTGGTCGGCGACGGCGAACGCGCGCGACGTCCACGGGTCCAGCTGCTCGCGGCCGTCCTGCACGTAGACCTCGAGCAGGCCCTCGCGGCGGAGCGCCCGGTTCACGTCGACCGGGGTGTCGGCGTCAGCGATCCCGTACTCGGCGACCACGATCACCGACGCGCCCAGCGCCTCCGCGTCGTCGAGCAGCGGAGCGAGCACCACGTCGAGCTCCGACGCGGCCCGGCGCGCCTCGGGCGAGTCCGGTCCGAAGCGCTGGAGGTCGTAGTCGAGGTGCGGCAGGTACGCCGTGGTCAGCTCGGGCGGGCCGGAGCCGTCGCCCGCCAGCACGTGCCGGGTCGCGTCGACCATCCACTGGGTCGAGCGGAGCGACGCGGTCGGCCCCCAGTACTGGAACAGCGGGAAGGCGCCGAAGCGCGAGACCAGCTCGTCGTGCAGCGCCGGCGGGCGCACGTACGCGTCCGGTGACTTGCGGCCGTCGGCGTGGTAGATCGGGCGCGGAGTGACGGTGACGTCGGTCGTCGCCCCCATCGCGTACCACCAGCCGATGTTGGCCGCGCGGTACGGCTCCCCGCTCAGCCGGCGCGCGGTCTCCCAGACCTTCTCCCCCGTGACCAGGCGGTTGTGCTGGCGCCACAGGTGCACCTCGCCGAGGTCGCGGAAGTACCAGCCGTTGCCGACGATCCCGTGCTGCGCGGGCATCGAGCCGGTGAGCATGGTCGACTGCACGCTGCAGGTGACCGCGGGCAGGACCGTGTCCAGCGGCAGGCGCCCGCCCCCGCGGGCCAGCCGCGAGAGGCGGGGCATGTCGGCGAGCGCCGTCGAGGTCAGCCCGACCACGTCGAGCAGCAGCACGGGCCTCACAGTGCCGCCGCCTGCGGGAGGAGGGGCGCCAGCAGCGCCTCTCGGGAGGCGGGCGTGAGCAGGTGCGCGGCCGCCCAGGCGAGCTCGGCGCCGATGCCCGTCGAGAGGTCGCTCGGGGCGTCGGCGAGCACCGACCAGGTGTAGGTCTCGACGTCGAGGTGGATCTCGTCGTACGGCCAGGCGGCGTCGACCGCCGAGACCGCCTCCGCCAGGACGGCCGTGGTCGCCGAGAGCGGCGCCTCCGGCCGGTGGTGCAGCGGCACGTGGAAGTGCACGCGCCACGGGCCGGTGCCGGGGAGCGTGTCCAGCGCCTCGGGCAGGTCGTCGACGCGGAGCACTCCGTCGATCCCGTTCTCGCGGGTCTGGTGCAGGTAGCGCTTCTCGACGAACGGGGTGAGCGCGGCGCGGCCCGAGGGGTCCTCCAGGTGGAGCGCGGCGGAGGCCTGCACCTTGACCACGCGCAGGCCCGCGTCGCGGATGCGGCGGACGGCCGAGACCGGGTCGGCGAAGGAGACGGCGAGGTGGCAGGTGTCGAGGCACACGCCCACGTACGCCGGGTCGACCACTCCGATCCGCGGGTGCAGCCAGTCGACGACGTCGTCCACGGTGTCGAGGATGCAGCCGGGCTCGGGCTCGATCGCCAGGCGGATCGCGTGGCCGGTGGAGCGGCGCAGGTCGCGCAGCTCCTCGACGAGCCGGGCGAGGTTGCGGCAGGCGGCCTCGTCCTGCTCCCGTCCCCAGCCCTCGCGCCAGCCCAGCGGCAGCGTCGAGATGCTGCCGTCGGCGCCGGCGGGCAGCAGGTCGGCCAGGATCCGCGCGCAGTCGATCGTGTACTGCAGGCGCTCCGGCGTGGTCCAGTCGGGGCGGTAGACGTCGAGCTTCACGACCTCGGCGTGGAACGCGGCGTACGGGAAGGCGTTGAGCGTGCGCACCTCCAGGCCGTTGCGCTGCAGGGCCGCGCGGAGGACGGCGCGGTCCTCGGCGCTGGCGACCAGGCGGGCCGCGAGGTCGCGCGGGATCCACAGGCCGACTCCGACCAGGGCGAGCCCGGCGGCCACGCGCGCGGGTCCGGCGTAGACGTCGAGCTGGCGGACGACTCCGGCCAGGTCCTCGGCGGGATGGACGTTGGTGCAGTAGGAGAGGTGCATCACACGACCTCCGCCACGCGCGGCGCGCCCCGGAGCACGGAGTTTCCCTCGAAGGTGCGGCCGGCCGACTCCTGCACGTCGAAGCCCGCGACGGGCGAGAGGTCCAGGCGTCCGCTCTGCCCGTAGAACTCGACCGGGTTCTGCCAGAGCAGCCGGTCCACGTCGCCCGCGCTGAAGCCGGCGACGAGGAGGAGGCGGCCGGTCTTCGCGGTCGTGAGCGGGTCGGAGCGGCCCCAGTCGGCGGCGGAGTTGACCAGCACGCGGTCCAGCCCGATCCGCTCGACCAGCGTCACCAGGCGGGTCTCGTCCATCTTCGTGTCGGGGTAGATGGAGAAGCCCATCCAGCAGCCGGAGTCGCGGACCGCGTCGACGGTGACCTCGTTGAGGTGGTCGACGAGGACCCGCCCGGGCTCGAGCCCCGAGTCGGCGACGACCTCGAGGGTGCGGCGGGTGCCCGACTCCTTGTCGCGGTGCGGGGTGTGCACCATCGCGGGGAGGCCGTGCTCGCCGGCGAGCTCGAGCTGCTGGCGGAAGACCTGGTCCTCCTCGGGGGTGAGCGAGTCGTAGCCGGTCTCACCGACGGCGACGACGCCGTCCTTGGCGAGGTAGCGGTCGAGCTCGGGCAGGACGGCCCGGCAGCGCGGGTCGTTCGCCTCCTTCGGGTTGAGCCCGATGGTGCAGTGGTGGCGGATGCCGAACTGCGCGGCGCGGAAGCGCTCCCAGCCGATCAGGGCGTCGAAGTAGTCCGTGAACGAGCCGACGTTCGTGCGCGGCTGGCCGAGCCAGAAGGAGGGTTCGACGACCGCGCGGACGCCGGCGTCGAACATCGCCTGGTAGTCGTCGGTGGTGCGGGAGGTCATGTGGATGTGCGGGTCGAAGATGCGCATCGTCGCGCCTTTCTCATCGGTGGTGGTGCCCCGCGGTCGGGGCGGCGTTCGGGGGCGGTCAGCTCGGCAGGAGCACCGCCAGATCGTCCGGGAGCGGGCGCCCGGCCGCGCGGCGCTCGTCGGCGAAGCGGCCGGCCATCGCGCGCAGCTCGGCGTCGCTGCGCTCCTCCAGCCCGGCGACCGCCGCGAGCGGGACGCCGAGGAAGACGAGCTTGAGCACCCCGTGCCGCCAGGCGTGCGCGTCGAGGTGTCGGCGGGCGAAGGAGCCCATCGCCGCGGCGACGAGCCTGGTGTCGTTGGCGCGCAGGGCGTCGGCGGTCAGCTCGAGGCCGGCGAGGGTCGTCGCCGGTCCCGGGTCGCCGAGGGCGTTCAGCCCGGCTAGCACTCCGCGGCGCTCGGCGCCGTCCCCGCCCCGGTAGAGGCGGAGGAGGAGGGCGGCCAGGTCGTGGTCGCCGAGCGCCTGCGCGGCGGCCTGCACCAGGGCGGCGCGGGCCGCGTCGTCGTGCGTGCCGTGGACGAGGCCGTGCGGGTCCTCGGCGGGCCGGAGCGGCTCGCGTCCGGCCTCGCGGCCGGCGGCGGGGAAGAAGCGCTCGATCCGCGACGGGCGCTCGAGGACGGCGGAGCGGGCGGCCGCGGTCCACGGGTGCTCGACGTGCGAGGAGGCGCCGCCGAGCGCCTCCTCCATCGCCGCGAGGCTCGCCACGGCCAGGCGGGGCGCGTCGTGCGAGTGCCGGGGCAGCTCGACGGCGGCGATCCCGCGGTAGCCGATCTCGGCGAGGGTCGCGAAGGCGGCCGCGAGGTCGAGCGATCCGGTGCCGAGCTCGAGGTGCTCGTGCCGCTCCGGGAGCATGTCGTCGACCTGCACGTTCAGCAGCAGGTCCCCGGCGCTGCGGAGGGCTCCGACCACGCCGTCCGGCTCCACCACGACGCAGTGGCCGAGGTCGACCGTCAGCCCGACCGACTCCGGGTCGCCGAGCTCGCGGCGCAGCAGCAGCGCGTCTGCGACCGTCTCCACCAGCATCCCCGGCTCGGGCTCGACGGCCAGCCGCACGCCGTGGCGCTCGGCCGTCGCGACGACGCCGCGCATCCGCTCGACGAGCAGCCGCCAGGCAGCGGCCGCATCGGCGCCCGCCGGCACGACCCCCGACCAGAGGGAGACGGCGTCGGCGCCCAGCAGCGCGGCGATCTCGATCGCGCGCTCGAGGAAGCGGACCCGGGGGCCGGCCTCCTCGTCGACCAGCGTGGGGCGGTGCTTCGCGAACGGGTCGAGCAGGTACCGCGCTCCCGTCTCGACGACCACGCGCAGGCCCAGCTCGTCGAGCCGCGACCGGAGCGCCAGCGTCCGCTCGCGCCAGTCGGCCGTGAAGGGATCGAGGTGCGGGTGCCCGAGGGTGAGCGCGACGGCGCGGTACCCCGCGGCGTGGATCACCGTGAGCGCGTCGTCGATGGTGTGGTCGGCGAAGCCGTTGGTGCCGTAGCCGAGGACGGGTCCGGTGGCGCTCATGTGATGTCCGCCGTCCGCGGGCGGCGGAGCAGGAGGGAGCCGAGCGCGTCGAGCGCGAGCAGCGCCGCCCCCAGCTCGGGACGCTTCAGACCGGCGAGCGCGGCCTGCAGCGGGATCATCCCGGTGATGCCCGCGCGGGTGGCCGTCCGCGCGGCCGCGGCCGTCGGCGTCCGCACGGCCTGCAGCTGCGCGGTGAGCACGAGCAGGAGCCAGCGCCCGAGGCCCGCGGCGACGACCGCGGCGGGGGCGGCCCGGCGCTCGGCCAGAGCGCCGGCCGCGGTGGACAGCGCGATCGCCGCGGTGCCGGCCGAGACCGCTCCCGCCGCGACCGGGGTGGTGCCGTGCACCTCGCCGCGCGAGAGCACGGTGACGCCGAGCGTGTGCGCGGCCACGGCGGCGGAGGCGGGGGCCGCCGCGCGCACGCCGTCGACGCCCGCGCCGAGCAGCACGTCGAGACCGCGGCAGGCCGCCATCACGACCGGGCCCAGCGGAGTCGGCTTCGCGAGCAGGTCGTACGACCAGATCCCGGCCGCGAGCGGCAGCGAGAGTGCGAGCGAGCGCCGCCCGTCCACGACGGCCGCCACGGCGATCCCCGCCGCGGTCAGCGCGGCCGCCGTGCCCAGCGCCGCCGAGCGCCGGATCCGACCCGAGGGGATCGGCCGCTCGGGCCGCTCCCGGGCGTCGAGCTCGGCGTCCGCGTAGTCGTTGAGCGCCATGCCCGCCGAGTAGAGCAGCGCCGAGGACAGCGGGAGCGCGACCGTGCGCGCTCCCACTCCGCGGCCCGCCCACGCTCCGCCCGCGACGGTGTCGCCGATCACGGTCAGCGCGGCCTTCGCGCGGACGAGCTCGAGGTAGTCGCGCAGCTCAGCCATCGCTCCGCGTCCCGCTCGTCACCGGGGTGCGGCGCTCGGCGACGAGCGCGCCGGTGCGGGCGGACCAGGCCACCAGCTCCGCGGTCTGCTCGGCGAAGCCGTGCACGTCGCTGCCCCACGGGTCCTTGAAGAAGAAGCCGAGCTCGCCGACCGGGCCCGAGACGCCGGCCTCGTCCGCGAGCGCCAGCAGGCGGGCGAGGTCGAGGATCAGCGGCGCCGCGAGGGCCGAGTCGTACGCCGACCAGATCGTCTGCACCGTGATCCGCGAGCCGAGGAAGCCCTCGGCGTGCACGTGGTCCCAGGCGGTCTTGACGTCGCCGAGGTCCGGGACGTTGTCGATGTGGAGCGGAGTGACGACGTCGTCGCCGAGGAGGCTGCGGAGTCCGCGGTTCTTCGAGACGAGCTTCGAGCGCACCGCCTCCGGGTCGGCGAGGGTCTGCCCGTCGCCGCCGCCGAGGAGGTTCGCGCCCGCCCACGAGAGCACGCGCATCCCGCGCGCCGTGAACATCGGCGCGAGCACGCTGCGGAGCAGGGTCTCCCCCGTCTTGCCGTCCTGGCCGGCGATCGGGATCCCGGCCTCGGCGGCCCACTCCTCCAGGGCCGGCAGGGCCAGCGCGGTCGAGGGAGTGAAGCAGGCGTAGGCCGCGCCCGCGACGACGGCCGAGAGGGCGGCGATCGAGCTCGGCGGCAGGAGGCGCTCGCCCGGACGCGCCAGGGCGGCGCGCAGAGCGGCGAGGTCGTGGAACTCGGGACGGTCGGCCGGCAGCACCTCGGTCGAGGCGACGTCGATCACGACGACCCGGGCGAGGCCGTGGCGCTCGCGGAAGGCGACTATGTCGGCGGCCCGGCGGTCGATCTCCTCCTGCTGCGACGCGGCGTCGGCGGGGGCGAGGCGGATCTCGGCGTCGGTCGCGTCGATCCGGTCGGCCACCTCGGCGACGACCGAGGTCGGGAACATGCCGCCGGCCGCGAGGCCCGTGGCCTTCTCGAGCAGCGGGGTCGGCGAGACGTCGTGGCCGCCGATGACGATGTCGGCGAACCCGGCGAGCGGGACGTCCTCGAAGGCGGGGGTCGCGGTGGCGCAGCCCGAGCTGGGCGCGGCTCCGGCGGCGATGGCGTGCAGGCCCACGGCGGCCGTGGTGGCGACGCTGCCCCGGGCCCCGATCAGCCAGAGGCCGATGCGCCCGCTCGATCGGGGGGCGCCTGTGGTGGTGGTGTCGGACGAGGTCATCGTTCTCTCCTGTCTGGAAGGGCTGGCTGAGCGGCGATCGTCGGGGCGCACCCGGGCGATCGGAGTGGGGAGGGGCCTCGGCCGGGCGCGCGTCGCGCCTCCGGCCGGCCGTGTTGCGCAGGACCCGCACGCAGGGCCCGCCGAGATTGCGCGACCGTGCGTCGACTGGTTTCCTCAGGTGTGCTGTCCCCCGAACCCGTCCTCCGGGCCGAGAGAAGGAGCTGAGCGTGGCCGAGCGCGCGGGTACCGCGACCGGCGACATGCTGAGGCTGTTCGCCGACGGTCGACCGCGCACCCGCGCCGAGCTGGTCGAGGAGACGGGCCTCGCGCGGACCGCGGTGATGACTCGCCTGGAGCAGTTCTTCGAGCTCGGACTGATCGCGCACCTCGACCGCGCTCCGTCGACCGGCGGCCGTCCGTCCGCGCGTCTCGTCTTCGACCCGGCCGTCCGCTCGCTCCTGGCCATCGACCTGGGCGCGGCGCACTCGACCATCGCGCTGACCGACTTCGACGGCCGCATCATCGCCGAGCGCCGCGAGGAGCTCGACATCGCGCAGGGCCCCGTGGCGGTGCTCGGGCACGCGCTCGACGTCTGCGACGGGATCCTCGCCGCGGCCGGGGTCGACCGCTCCGCCCTCGCGGGCATCGGGGTCGGCGTGCCCGGCCCGGTGGAGCACGCGAGCGGCCGCCCGGTGCGCCCGCCGATCATGCCCGGCTGGGACGGCTTCGACATCCCCGCCTTCGTGCGCCGGCGCTACGACACCACGGTGCTCGTCGACAACGACGTGAACCTGCTGGCGCTCGGTGAGCGGGCCTCGCGCTTCCCGCACGCCCTCGATCTGATGTTCGTGAAGGTCGGCACCGGCATCGGCGCGGGCATCGTCTCGTCCGGGCTGCTCCAGCGCGGAGCCCTCGGCTCCGCCGGTGATCTCGGCCACGTCCAGGTGCCGCGCACGGCCCCGGCAGCGGCGGGAGGTCAGGAGGGGGACCTCGAGGCGGTCGCGGGCGGCTCCGCTCTGGCCGCCGGGCTCGCCCGGGCGGGCCGCGACGTGCAGTCGGTGCGCGAGCTGATCGATCTGCTGAAGGCGCGCGATCCCGAAGCCGTCGAGGCGGCGCGGATCGCGGGCCTCCAGCTCGGCGAGGTGTTGGCCACCTGCGTGAGCCTGCTGAACCCCTCCGTCATCGTGCTGGGTGGCGCGGTCGCCCTCGCCAGCCCGGAGATCCTGACGGCCGTGCGCTCGGTGATCGACGAGCGCTCCCTCCCCCTCGCGACGCAGCGGCTCGACGTGGTGACCGCCGAGCTGGGCGGCAGCGGGGGCGTGCGCGGTGCCGCGCTGATGCTGCGCGGGCACCTGCTCAGCCCCGCCGTGGTGGACGGCTTCCTCGAGCAGCTGCGCGCCGAGGGGCGGGCGGTCCGCTAGAGCGGCGGCCGCGCGCCCGGAGGCGGTGGCCCGCGCCGGCGCGATCCCCCGTGGACCGCGTCGGCCGCACCCGGTCAGGAGCGGACCTCCGCGCGGTCGGCGTCCTCCGGCTGGGCGCCGAGAGCGGCGGCGACGGCGGCGTCGATGCGCGCCTGCTCCCCCGCGGCCCGGCGGCGGCGGCGGACGACGGTCAGCACGATGAGCCCGATGAGCAGGGCGAGGAGGAGCACGGCGCTCCACGGCACGGCCGCGGCCGAGGTCTCGGCGGTGGCGACCGGCACGTCGGGGACGACGACGGCGGAGTCGGCCTGCGCGGCCTGGTCGGCGGTGACGACGGTGCCCGAGAGCGCGGCGCGGGCGGTCGCGACGAAGAGCGGCCAGACTCCGGCGACGGTCACGGTGCGCGAGACGGAGGTTCCGGGGAGGAGCTCGGGCAGCGGCTCCGGGTCGGTCGCGGACACCGGCGCGAGGCCGAAGAGGCCGGCGACGCTGATCTCGGCGCCCGGCGCGATGCGGGTGTTGCCCGCGTTGGTCACGGTGTAGTCGACGGTCGCGGAGCCGGGGGCGAAGGGGTTCCAGCCGCCCTGGTACGAGACGGCGAGGCCGTCGATCGACAGGCGCGGGGCGAGCTCGCCGCCGACGCGGAGGTACATGCGCGAGCCCAGGCGCCGGTCGACCGAGACTCCGGTCTCGCCCTGCACCAGGATCGAGGAGACGACGCCCGCGGCGTAGTCGCCCGGGGTCACGTCGTCGGGGACGACGACCTCGAACGGGACCTGCACGCTCTCGCCGGCGGGCACGGTGACCTCGGGCTCGGGGAACGCGATCCAGCTGCCGAGCTGCGTCGAGGGCTCCGCGGCGGGGAGCAGGTCGAGCTGGCCGGCCTCGGTGATGAAGCCGTCGGAGCCGTAGACGCGGAACGTCTGCTCCTCGTCGTCGTAGTTGGAGACGATCAGGGCGTCGCTGAGGCGTCCGCCGGGATCGAGGGCGTACGCGTAGTTCGGCCGCTCGCTGCCCTGCTCGGTGTCGGCGGGGCGCACCCCCCAGGTGACCGGCGTGGAGGCGGGGTCCGCCTCCTGGGCACCCGCCTGAGCCGAGAGGCCGCCGGCTGCGAGGAGCGTCATCAGCAGCAGGGCGGCGGTGGTGCGGGAGGTGCGTGGCATGAGCGACATCGATCAGGCTTCCGTTGCAAGGGGGGATGCCTCTCTGCGGGACGCCGCTCCGGTCCGCGGCACGCCGAGCGGGGCGGACCGGAGTGGCGTCTCACGGGGAGACGGGGGGAGGGTGGGGCGGCCCGGAGGCCGCCCCACCGGTGCTAGCCGAGCGCGGTGAGCGTCAGCGTCGCGGTGTAGGTGCCGGTTCCGACCGAGAGCGGGAGCTTCAGGTCGAGGTCGGCGCCCAGGACCGAGGATCCGGTCGGGTGCTGCGCCGCGGCGGAGCCGAGGACGCGGGGCGTGGCGAGGCCGTTGCCCGAGTCGAACCCGGAGGGGACGGCCGCGCCGGCGACGGCACCGCCCGTGTTCTCCAGGACCTCGGGGGTCCAGCCGAGGTGCTTGCCCGAGAACGTCTTCTCGCCGGAGCGGAAGTCGCTCAGCTGGCCGGTGACCGACCAGGCCGGGCCGTTGAGGCGGGTGTCGGTCACGCGGACCGGCACGAGCTCACCGGAGGCGGCGAAGTGGTCGCCCTGCTCCTCGGCGACGCCGAGGTTCACCAGGTTGCTGGTGCCCTCGAGCGTCCAGGTCAGCTCGCCCTTGTTGGCCTCGGGGACGATGACGGCCACGGCCTGGTCGCCGGCCGCCGCAGCGCCCGCCGCCGTTCCCGTGAAGGTGCCGTCGACTCCGGCGGCGGTGTTGCCCGCGCCGAAGTTGACCGCCGGCGCGTTGTCGGTGAGCGCGATGCGCCCGCCGACCGTCGAGCCCGCGAGCTGGACGTTGCCGGAGTTGCCCGAGAGCGTGAGGTTCCCGCCCACCGTGTTGCCGAGGGCCGAGGCCGAGCCGTCCTCGTTCGCGCCCAGGAGGACGCCGCGCGAGGAGCCGGTGACGGCGAGCGAGCCGCCGACGATGGCGCCCTGCACGTTCACGCCGAAGTCGCTGCCGGCGAAGGTGGCGTCGCCGCCGACGCTGGTGCGGTCGACGTCGACGTAGTTCGCCGCGTCGGTGCTGACCGAGCCGTCGACCGAGAGGTCGCTGAACTCGACGTCGATCCCGCCGGCCTCGACCATGCCGCCGACCGTGAGGTCGCGCAGGTAGAGGAAGCCGTTGCGGCTGCCGTCCGAGAACGACACGACGTCTCCGCCGACGCTGGTGCCGTCGATCGAGATGCCGTACGCGTCGGTGCCGATGACGTCGCCGCCGATGGTCGCCGAGGTGGCGTCCAGCCAGGCGTCGTCGCCGACGATGACGTTGCCGGTGACGGTCACGTTGCCGAGCACGCAGGTCTGGCCCGCGCCGACGTTGAGGTCTCCGGTGATCGTCTGGTTCCCGAGCTCGGTGGTGCAGTCCGTCGTCGCCGCGAAGGCGGACGGTGCGGCGACCATCGCGAGGGAGGCGGCCGCGAGGACCGCCGTGGGCGTCTTCCACTTCATGGGGGTTCTCCTCGGTGCGCTCGTGCGCGTCGTGCTGGTGGTGGTGCTGTCGGTGCGGCGCGCGCGGCGCGGGGTGCGCTCAGCCACGGAGCGCAGCGATCGCGGAGTAGCTGCGGGAAGCGGCCTCGAGGGAGTTCCCCGTGCTCGGCGGCGTCGCCAGCGTGGGAGCGGTGTCCTGCTCCCAGACGCCGAAGCGCTGGCCGCGGTCGCGCAGCTCCGAGAGGAACGCCTGGTAGGGCAGGTTGCCCGCGCCGAACTCGACGATGTCGTAGCCGTTGGTGTTGGCGTTGTTCGTCTTGCCGTCCTTGAGGTGCAGGATCGGGTAGCGGCGCGGGTTGCGCTTGATGTAGTCGAGCGGCTCGAAGCCCGGGTAGAGCTTCTTGCCGACGTACGCCCAGTAGACGTCCATCTCGAGGTACACGTGACGCGGGTCGGTGTTGTCGTAGAAGAGGTCGTACAGGCGGGTCTTGGGGTCGTCCGTGGCGAACCCGAACTCACCGGCGTGGTTGTGCTGGTAGAGCTTCATGCCCGCAGCCGAGACCTGCTGGCCCCACTTGTTCCACTCCTCCGCCGCGGCGAGGTAGCCCGCCTTGGTGTTGACGTTGGTGGGCGCATTGCCGGTGCCGAGGTGCGGCGTGCCGAGGATCTGCGCGATCTCGATCTGCTTGCCCAGCTCCGAGCGGAGGAGGTTGGTGCCGACGTGCGAGCCGACGGCGCGGAGGCCGTTGTCGTCGAGCAGCTGGCGGATCTGCTGCGGGGTGATCGCTCCGACGTTGCCCTGGGTGTACCCGGCGAACTCGATCTCGCTGTAGCCGATGCGGCCGAGCTCCTCGAAGACGGCCCGGAAGCCGAGCGACGAGACCTTGTCGCGGACGCTGTAGAGCTGGATGCCGATGCGGTTGATCGGGACCAGGCGCGTGGATCCGGACGAGGGCGCGGGGGCGGCCGTGGCGGGTGCCGCGAGGGCTCCCGCTCCGACGCCGACCGCGACGGTCGATGCGGCCAGGGCCGTCATCAGCGAGCGCCGGCTCATCGGCTTGGCCGTGATGGATGCGTGGTGGTGGTGCATCATTTCTCCTTCGAAATGGCAGATGGTGCAGGGGGTGGGGGGCCGGCCGGCCCGGTCGAGCCGGCCGGCCCCTGCGCGGGGGCTACTGCTGGACGGTGAGGTTCAGCAGCGCCGACGCGGCGTTGGTGTCCGCCGTGGCGGTGTGGGTGACGGTCAGCTTGTAGCTGCCCGCCGCGAGCTTCGGGAGCGTCACCACGACGTGCCCGTTCTCGTCGAGGGTCCCGGTGAGCATCGCGACGGTGGAGAGGTTCCTCTTCACCATCACGCTCACCTGACCGGTACCGGCGACACCCGTCGAGGACTTCGCGTCGACCGTGACCTGCGCGCTGGCGCCCGGCTTGACCGGGTTGGGCGAGACGGTCGCGGTGAGCTCCGAGGCGGCCTTCGAGACGATCAGGCGGGCGGTGCCCTCCGAGGCCTTGAAGGTGGCGTCCGAGCCGTACGCCGCACGGAAGGTGTGGGTGCCGGCGCCGAGGGTCTTCGGCAGGGCGAAGGTCGCCTTGCCGTCCTTCAGCGTCGCGCGGCCCAGCTCGGTGGCGCCCTCGTAGAGGACGACCTCTCCGCCGGGGTTCCCACCCTGACCGGTGACCGTGACGGTCGCCTCGCCCGGTGCCCCGAAGGTCACGCGGGGAGCCGAGAGCGCCACGGTGGTGGTCGACGCGGCGGTCGGGGCGTTCGCCGCGGCCAGGTCGATCGTGAACTTCACCGTGCCGACCGCCGAGACGTTGCCGCCGGTGTCGGTGGCGCGGTACTGGATCGTCCGGGCGCCGTTCGTGGTGAACGGGACCGTGTACGCGCCGTTGACGGCGCGGACCGTGGTCCACGTCGTGCCGTTGTCGGCGGAGTACTGGACGGTGGAGAGCGCTCCGTTGTCCGTGGCGGTGAGGCCGAGGGTCACGGGCTTGTTGTAGACGCCGCCGACGCCCGCGGGCGCTGCCGGGTCGAGGGTCGCCGCGACGGTCGGAGCCGTCTTGTCACCGGCGCCGGCACCCTGGAAGGTGAGGGAGTCGAGCGACAGGCCGTTGGGCGAGGTCACGTAGAGCGAGCCGGTGCCGCGGGGGACGTTGGTGCCGAAGGGGACGAGGACGTCCTTCCAGCCGGCTCCCGCGGGGATGATCGCCGTTCCGAAGGGCGCTGCGTCGGCAGCGTTCCAGCGGAGGTCGACGGTGCCCTCACCGGTGGCGCGGACCACGACGCCGGTCAGGTTGGCGAAGTTCACCGGGTCCCAGCGCAGGAAGGATCCCGCACCGAGTCCGCTGACGGCGTTGCCGCCGCTGGCGGTGGTGTCCGCGTAGGGCAGGACGCCCTCACGGGCGGCGTGCTCCGCCTCCTGCGTCTTCGGGTTCAGCCGCAGCGTCGCCTCGGCCGCAGCCGGGGGCAGGCCGTTGAAGCCGCCGTCCGTGTAGGTCACGACGACGGTGCCGTACAGCAGCGCGCCGGGGCCGTGCTCGGGCGAGTCCTTGGACGTCGGGAACGCTCCCTTGGCACCGGTGCCGGTGACCTCGGGGTGGGCGTGCTCGTCGTGGCCGAGGCCGTAGGTCCAGCCCACGCGGCTGCTGACGATCTGGTCGCCGTCCTCAGCGTCCTTGCCGGTCACCTGGTAGGGGATCGCGTCGCCCCAGCTGAAGAACGAGCCGTTGCCGGGCGTCTGGATCTGGATCTGCGGCGCCTGGTTGCCGACCGAGATGACCCGCGAGGTCAGGCTGAACTTGCCCTTGGCGTCGGTGACGCGCAGACGGGCCGTGAACTGTCCGAGCTCGGTGTAGGTCTTCTTGACGGTCACTCCGGTGGCGTCGAAGGTGCCGTCGCCGTCGAAGTCCCAGTCGTAGGTGAGCGCGTCGCCCTCGGGGTCGGTCGATCCCTTGGCGTCGAACGTGACCTCGAGCGGGGTCTGCGAGGCGGACAGGGGGGTCGCGGTGAAGCGGGCCTGCGGCGCCTTGTTGCCCTCGGCGTAGTCGATCCGGTACAGGCCCGCGTCGGGGTTGGCGCGGAAGAATCCGTCGCCGTACTCGATCACGTACATCGACCCGTCGGGGCCGAACTCCATGTCCATCGGGTTGTCGTGGATCGGCTGCGCGGCCTGGCTGAGCGCCGCGTTGGGGAGGAAGTCCTCGATGTGCGTGACCGCGCGGTCCTCATCGAGCGTGAACGCCGCGATGTAGTCCTGCGAGAACTCGCCGAAGAAGGTCTTCTTGTCCCAGTACTCCGGGAACTTCGACGTCGAGGTGTTCTCCGCGTCGAAGTGGTACACCGGTCCGCCCATGGGGCCCTGGCCGGTGCTGGTCCCGAAGTTGACGAGCTCGTCGAACGGCTGGTCGCCGGGGTTGTCGCCGTAGTAGACGGTCGCCGCCTTGGCGTCCGGGATGTCGACGAGGCCGGTGTTCCAGCGCGAGTTGTTCTTCAGGTTCTCCGGGTCGAAGAAGCCGCGGGGCGTCGACGTCTCGAAGTTCCACTCGTTGTACGGCGCGTTGGGTCCGTGGACGTAGGGCCAGCCGGAGTTGTGCGGCTCGTCCAGTCCGGTCGCGTTCCACTCGACGAGGCCCATCGGGCCGCGGACGCCGTCGGCCGCAGCGGCCTTCGTGGCGTCGGGGCCGTAGTCGCCCCAGGAGAGGGTGTTCGTCTCGGCGTCGACGTCGATCTTGAACGGGTTGCGGACGCCCATCACGAAGATCTCGGGGCGGGTCTTCTCGGTTCCCACCGGGAAGAGGTTGCCGTCGGGGATCGTGTACGAGCCGTCCTCCTGCACGGTGATCCGGAGGATCTTGCCGCGGAGGTCGTTCGTGTTGCCGGCGCCGCGACGCGAGTCGAAGCCCGGGTTCATGCGGGGCGCGTCGTTGTTCGGCGCGAAGCCCGCGGCACCCGGAGCGCTCGCCGGCGTGTTGTCGCCGGTGGAGAGGTACAGGTTGCCGTCGGCGTCCCAGTCGAAGTCGGCACCCACGTGGCAGCACTGCCCGCGCTGGGTCTCGATGTCGATGATCTTCTGCTCGCTCGCGAGGTCGAGGCCCGAGCCGGTCCACTTGAACCGGGAGAGGCGGTTGATGCCCTTCCACTGGTCCCAGTAGCTGTCGGTCGCGCCCTCGGGCAGCATGTTCGGAGCCGCGCCGGTCGGGGTGTTCCCGGGGGGCGCGTAGACGAGGTAGACCCACTTGTTCTCGGCGAAGTCGGGGTCGATGCCGACGGACTGCAGTCCGTCCTCCGAGTTCTGGTACACGGGGATCGTGTTGACGACACGGGTGGTGCCGGTCTTGGGGTCGGTGTGGCGGATCTCGCCGTTCCGAGCGGTGTGGAGGACCGACTTGTCCGGGAGGACGGCCAGGTCGAGGGGCTCGCCGACGTTCTTCGTCAGCAGGACCTTCTCGTAGTTGCTCCAGTCGAGAGCGGATGCTCCGCCCTCGGAACCGTGGTCCACTCCGTCGTGGGCCGAGGCGGGCAGGCCGAGGGCGGTGAGTCCGGAGACCGTCACCATCCCGGCGATGCCGAGTGCGAGAAGACGCCTGATGCTTCTTCTCGAGGATCGCTTACCATTCATGCGTGATGTGATTCCTTCAATGAGGTGTTCATCGCAGAGGCCGGGTCCGTCGCTGTCCGCACGACTGAGCGGATCCGGTCTCCTCCTGTCCGGCCCTGGGGCCGGTGTCTTGCACTCCTCCTCCTCTCGCGGATGCCGGTGGCGCTGCGCTGCGGGTCGTCAGTGATCCCGGGGCGGCGCCGAGGTGGGGGTCGGCGCGGGATGGTTCCCGCGCCGACCCGGGCTGGTGGGGCCGATCAGGACTCGAAGGCCGAGGGCAGGTACTCGGAGACGTTGTCCTTGGTGACGACCGGCGCGAAGAGCTGGATCTGGCGCGGGACGCCGAGCGAGCTGGTGTCGGCCATCGACTTGTTCTGCTCGACGAGGCGGGCGAGCTTGATGCCGTCCGCGGCCTGGGTCGAGGGGTAGACGACCGTGGCCTTGACGACGGAGTCGTCGGCCTCGATCGCGCGCATCACGTTGGCCGATCCGGCACCGCCGACGAAGAGGAACTCGTCGCGTCCGGCGGTGTCGATCGCCGCGAGGACGCCGACGCCCTGGTCGTCGTCGTGGTTCCAGATGGCGTCGATCTTCGGCGCGGCCTGGAGGAGGTTGGCCGCGGCCTGCTCTCCGCCCTGGACGGTGAAGTCGGCGGCGACGCGGTTGTCCACGTCGAGTCCGCAGCCCTCGAGCGCGTCCGAGAAGCCCTGGCTGCGCTCCTGGGTCAGCGGGAGGGAGTCGATGCCGGCGATCTCGGCGACGACGGCGTCGGGGTTGTCGCCGAGCTCCTCGCAGATGTAGGTGCCGGCGCTGACGCCCATGCCGTAGTTGTCGCCGAGGATGGTCGACCGGGCGGCGAAGGGGCTGGAGAACTCGCGGTCCACGTTGATGACGGTGATGCCCGCCTCCATCGCCTGGGTGGCGACCTGCGTGAGCGCCGCTCCGTCGATCGGCAGGAGCACGATCGCGTCGACTCCGTCGTTGATGAAGGTCTCGACCTGGCTGATCTGGAGGTTGACGTCGTTGGTGCCCTCCGCGGTGCGGAGCTCCACGTCGTCGTACTTCTCGGCCTCGGCGATGGCGGCGCGGCTGACCGCGCCCATCCAGCCGTGGTCGGCGGCGGGAGCGGTGAAGCCGATGACGACGTTGTCGCCGGAGGCGTCGTTGTCCGAGGCGGCCACGGCGGCGGCGGTCCCGCCGGAGGCGGCGTTGCCGGTCTCGACCGGGGCGTTCGAGATGCAGCCGGTGAGCATGAGCGCGACGGCGCCGAAGGCGACGCCGGCCGAGCCGAGTCGGGCGGTGCGGGAGAGGCGGCTGCGGGTGAAGGGGCGTGCGGGCATGGAAGTGATCTCCTTCGATCGATCCGAGGGGTCCGAGGGCACACGTGTCCTGCGGAGAGGTGACCTGAGTGGTCGGGTGGGTTGCTGTGTGTGGAGGAGCGGGGCCGGAGCCCCGGGGTCAGGACTTCCTGCCGCGGGCGGCGAACCGCTGCTGCAGCAGGACGGCGGCGACGATGATCGCGCCCTTCGCGACGGCCTGAGTCGAGGTCGACATGTTGTTCTGCGTGAACACGTTGGTCAGGGTCGTGAAGATGAGGACGCCGAACACGGTGCCGACGATGGTGCCGCGGCCGCCGGCCAGCAGCGTGCCTCCGACGACGACCGCCGCGATGGCGTCGAGCTCGTAGAGGAGGCCGTTGGTCGAGCTTCCGGCGGTGGTGCGGGCGAGCATCATGACGGCGGCGATGCCGGCGGTGAGCCCGGCGAGGCCGTAGACGTACATGGTGTGACGGCGGACCTTGATGCCTGCGAGACGGGCCGCCTCGGGGTTGCCGCCGACCGCGATGGTGCGGCGGCCGAAGGTGGTGCGGTTGAGCAGGATCCAGCCGGCGACGGCGACGACCACGAAGATCAGCACGAGCACCGGGATGCCGAGCACGTCGGCGCGGAAGAAGTCGAGGAACGGCGTGACCGTGACGACCTGCGTCTGGCGGTTCGAGATCAGCTCGGCGAAGCCGCGGGCGGCGACGAGCATCGCCAGGGTCGCCATGAAGGCGACGACCCGGCCGTAGGCGATCAGCGCGCCGTTGATGAGGCCGCAGACGAGGCCGACGACGACCGCGGTGAGCACGATCACCAGCCAGGAGGTGTTGGCCGCGTAGTACTGGGTCGAGACCGTGCTCGCCCAGACCGTCGCGAGCCCCATCACGGAGCCGACCGAGAGGTCGATGCCGCCGGAGGTGATGACGAAGGTCATGCCGATGCTCAGCACGCCGATGACGGCGGCGAGGCGGAGGATCGTGAGCACGTTGTCGACGCTGGCGAAGCGCTCCCCCGCGGTCGCGAATCCGACGATGCAGAGGATCACCAGCGCGAGCAGCAGCCCGACGTTGCGGCCGAGGGAGCCCTGCATGAGGCGGGCCATCCCGGAGCGGGAGTCCTTCGAGGGCACGCCCCCGGAGGAGCCTCCCGTCGCGGCCGACGCGTGACGGGCGGCGTCCTCCTGCGGACCGCCGATCGACGGCGACGCGGTGTCGAGCTGTCCGCTCACGCTGCACTTCCTTCCATGACGAGATCGAGCACGCGGTGCTCGTCGATCGAATCGGCCGGGCCCTCGTGGACCACGGCGCCGTCGGAGATCACGAGCACTCGGTCGGAGAGTCCGAGGACCTCGCCGATCTCGCTGGAGACCACGAGCACGGCGGCGCCGTTGGTCGCGAGGTCCCTGATCAGGGTGTAGATCTCGGCCCGTGCGCCGACGTCGACCCCGCGGGTCGGCTCGTCGAGCAGCAGGACGCGGCAGCCGCGCACGAGCCAGCGGGCGAGGAGCGCCTTCTGCTGGTTGCCTCCGGAGAGGGTGCGGGCGTCGCGGTCGACCCCGGAGGGCCGCAGGTCGAGGGAGACCGCCTGCTCGGCCGCCGCCGCGCGCTCGGAGCGCTCGTCGAGGAAGCCGCGCTTGGCGAAGCGGTCGAAGGTCGAGAGGGTGATGTTGCGGTAGACCGGCTCGTCCAGGAGCAGGCCCTGGCTCTTGCGCTCCTCCGGGCAGAGGCCGATGCCGGCGTCGACCGCCGAGGTGACGGAGCCGGCGCGCAGGCGCTTGCCCGCCACGCTGACCGTCCCGGTGCTGGCGCGGCGCGCCCCGTAGATGGTCTCGAGGATCTCGGAGCGGCCGGAGCCGACCAGCCCCGCGAGGCCGACGACCTCGCCGGCGCGGATCTCGAGGGAGACGTCCGAGAAGGAGCCCTGCAGGCCCAGCTTCTCGACCTTCAGCAGCGTCTCGGCCTCGACGTCGAGCTCCTGGCGGTCCGGGAAGACGTACTCGACGGCGCGGCCGGTCATCAGGGTGATGAGCTTCGAGGTGGGGGTGTCGGCGACCGCGAGGTTCTGCGCGACGGTGGCGCCGTCCTTGATCACAGTGATCCGGTCGCCGATGGCGCGGATCTCGTCGAGGCGGTGCGAGATGTAGACGATGGCGACGCCGGAGGCGGTGAGCTGGCGCACCACGTGGAAGAGGTTCTCCACCTCCTCGGAGTCGAGCACCGCGGAGGGCTCGTCCATGATGATGACCCGCGCGTCGTGCGAGAGGGCACGGGCCATCTGCACGATCTGCTTGCCGGCGGCGGAGAGCGTGCCGACCTCGCGGTTCGGCGAGATCTCGGAGTGCCCGAGGCGCTCCATCAGCTCGCGGGTGATCCTCGTGGCCTTCGCCCGGGCGGTGAAGCCGCCGCGGGAGAGCTCGTGGCCGAGGAAGATGTTCTCGGCGACGGAGAGGCCGTCGACGACGTCGAGCTCCTGGTACATCGTCGCGATGCCCAGGGCGAGGGCCGCCGTCGGGGACGGGATCGTGACGACGTTCCCGTCGACGAGGATCTCGCCCTCGGTGGGCTGGTGGGCCCCGGCGAGGGTCTTGATGAGGGTGGACTTGCCGGCGCCGTTCTGGCCGAGGAGGCAGTGCACCTCACCGGGTCGGACATCGAGGTCGACGCCGTCGAGAGCACGGGCGCCGGGGAAGACCTTCACGATGCCGCGCATCTGCAGAAGCAGCTGCTGAGACTCGTCGGAGGTGCGGGGAAGAGGCTGTGCAGCAGTGCTGCGGGGGTCTGCGGTGACCATGCGGATGAAGCTACTTCCACTTACGTCGCGGGTCAAGCAAAAGTTCTGAACCGATTCGAAGGCGGTTCGAGTGATCGCCCAGTCGCCCCGAGGGCTTCCTGCTACCGCGTCAGGGCTGGGATCCGCGGGATTACGCGACATCTGACGGCGGCGGTTGAGACATTCCGTCCGTGATAGAGCGCTCTCCGAACCCTATGAACGCGCTCATGTCCGTGCAGCCCGGGCGCGTCGCCCCGGAGGCGGCCTCGCCGAGCGCGGTAGCGCCCGCGCCCCGACCCGTGGCAGGGTCGTACGGCCGACGAAAGGACGACGATGTCGAACGACCGAGCCCTGCGCGTCGCGATGGTGGGGACCGCCTTCATGGGCCGCACCCACTCGCACGCCTGGCGCACCGCCTCCCGCTTCTTCCCCCTCCCCCTCCGCCCCGAGCTCGCCGTGCTCGTGGGGAGCAACCCCGACTCGACCGCGGAGCGCGCCGAGCGGCTGGGCTGGAGCGAGGCCTCCACCGACTGGCGGGCCGTCATCGCCCGCGACGACATCGACCTCGTCGACATCTGCACCCCGGGCGACACCCACGCCGAGATCGCCATCGCGGCCCTCGAGGCCGGCAAGCACGTGCTGTGCGAGAAGCCCCTGGCCAACTCCGTCGAGGAGGCGGAGCGGATGGTCGCCGCGGCCGCCGCCTCCGGGAAGGTGGCGATGTGCGGCTTCAGCTACCGCCGCACCCCGGCCCTCGCCCTCGCCAAGCGCTTCATCGAGGAGGGCCGCCTCGGCGACATCCGCCACGTGCGCGCCCAGTACCTGCAGGACTGGCTGTCCGACTCCGAGGCGCCGCTGACCTGGCGCCTGCAGAAGGAGCGCGCGGGCTCGGGCGCCCTCGGCGACATCGGCGCGCACAGCATCGACACCGCCCAGTGGCTGACCGGCCGCGGCATCACCTCGGTCTCGGCGACGCTGCGCACCTTCACCACCGAGCGCCCCGTGCTCAGCGAGCAGGTCGGCCTCGGCGGCCGCGCCGGCGCCGACGCCCCGCGCGGCGCCGTGACCGTCGACGACGCCGCGGCCTTCACCGCCTCCTTCGAGGGCGGCGCCCTGGGCGTCTTCGAGGCGACCCGCGTCGCGACCGGCCGCCGCAACGCCAACCGGATCGAGGTGAACGGCGAGCTCGGCTCGATCGCGTTCGACTTCGAGCGGATGAACGAGCTCGAGTACTACGACGCCCGCGACCCCGAGGAGGCGCAGGGCTTCCGGCGCATCCAGGTCACCGAGCCGGCGCACCCGTACATGGCGGCCTGGTGGCCGACCGGGCACGGCATCGGCTACGAGCACCTCTTCACCCACCAGGTCGTCGACCTCGTCGAGGCGATCGCCGGCGGCACCGCCGTCACGCCCACGTTCGCCGACGCCCTCGACGTGCAGCGCGTCCTCGACGCGGTGGCCACCAGCGCCGGCGCGTCGTCCGTCTCCACGCCGGTCGCCCGCTGACCCGCCCGTCCCCTCCCCGCGAGATGCCGCTCCGGTACGCCTCCCCTGCGTGTCGCGTACCCGAGCGGCCTCTCGCGAAGGGGGACGGAGGGCTGGTGCGGGACGCGTTCGGCGCGGTGCGCCGATCCTGCGCCATAATGCGCCTATGAGCAAGAAGATTGACGCCGCGCATCGCGCGCTGGTAGACGCCCTCGACAAGCACGCCCGACTCGTCTCGGACAAGGAGTCGAAGCCGCGGAAGGTCGAACGGGCGGGAGCCGAGCTCCGCGCCGCGACGAAGGCGTACGCCGCGCTCGTGTCCGCGCGCACCGGCGCCGCGAGCCCCTTCGCCGACCTGGCCGACCCCCGCCTGGACAAGCCGACCATCGCGTCGCTCCGGGCCGAGCGCGACGCGATCGCGAAGCGGATCGCCAAGCACGAGGCGTCGGCGGGCGAGGACGGCGCGCTCGCGAGCTGAGCGGCCGCCACGGCGCGCTCAGGCGGTGAGCGCGCGCCTCCGCTGCCTCCGAGTCGCCGTGTTACGCGCGGGTTCCGCGCGGGTCCGACCGCTTTCGTAAGGTGATCCCCGGGATCCGCGCAGTCGCGGCGCCGAGCGACCGGAGGCCGGTCGCAGCGCCGGCGGTGACCAGCACCGCTCGGTCGGCGCCGAGTGCCCGGATCCTCTCCACGGAAGGATCCCCACAGCCATGACCCTGCGCACCCGACTCCTCGCGACCTCCGCGATCGCCGCCTCCGCCGCCCTCCTCCTCGCCGGCTGCTCCGGCGCGGGCGGCGGCGACGACACCGTCCGCATCGGCGTGGTCGGCGCGAGCGACCCCTACTGGGCCACCTACGAGAAGGCCGCCGCCGCCGCCGGGATCGACGTCGAGATCGTCGACTTCAGCGACTACAACCAGCCCAACCCCGCCCTCACCGAGGGCGAGATCGACCTCAACCAGTTCCAGCACATCGCCTACCTGGCGCAGTACAACACCTCGGCCGACGCCGACCTCGTGCCGATCGGCGCGACCGCGATCTACCCGCTCGGCCTCTACTCCTCGCAGTACGACGACGTCGCGGACATCCCCGCCGGTTCCACCGTCGCGATCCCCAACGACGAGACCAATCAGGCGCGCGCGCTGCTGGTGCTGCAGTCGGCCGGGCTCGTCGAGCTGAAGGACGGCGGCGGAGTGCTCTCGAACGTCGACGACGTCGAGTCCTCCTCGAAGGTGGAGGTCACCGCGCTCGAGGCCTCCCTCACCCCGACGTCGCTCCCGGACGTGGCCGCCGCGATCATCAACAACGACTTCATCGAGAACGCGGGCCTCAAGGCCTCGGACGCGATCGCCCAGGACGACCCGAGCGACCCCGCCTCCCTGCTCTACACGAACATCTTCGCCGCCCGGGCCGACGACGCCGAGAACGAGACCTACACGAAGCTCGTCTCGATCTACCAGGACAGCCAGGACGTGCTCGACGGCGTCTCGGAGCAGTCCGGCGGCACCGCGGTCTTCCTGAAGACCCCCGCCTCCGAGCTGGAGACCTCGCTCGAGTCCGCCGAGACCGACATCTCCGCCGCCTCCTGACTCCGGCACCCGCGGCACCGCGCCGGTCGGGTCCTCCGCTCGCGGAGCTCCCCACCGGCGCGGTCCCGCGCCTCCCCCGCAACAGAAAGGGCGCCCCGTGCCGCTCATCCGCATGACCGACGTGCGCAAGGTGTACCCCGGCGCAGGGCGCGGCGCCGCCCCGACCGCGGCCGTCGACGGCGTGAGCCTCGAGATCGAGGCGGGCGACGTCTACGGCGTGATCGGCTACTCCGGCGCCGGCAAGAGCACGCTCGCGCGCCTCGTCAACGCCCTCGAGCCCGCGACCAGCGGCAGCATCGAGATCGACGGCCGCGAGACCGTGGGCCTGCCCGAGCGCGAGCTGCGCCGGCTGCGCCTGGGGATCGGGATGATCTTCCAGCAGTTCAACCTGTTCGGCTCGAAGACCGTGGGGCAGAACGTCGCCTACCCGCTGCAGGTCGCGGGCGTCCCGCGGGCGGAGCAGCGCGCCCGCGTCGACGAGATGCTCCGCTTCGTCGGCCTGAGCGACAAGGCGCGCAGCCACCCCGAGCAGCTCTCGGGCGGGCAGAAGCAGCGCGTCGGCATCGCCCGCGCCCTCGCCGCCTCCCCGCGCATCCTGCTGGCCGACGAGGCCACCAGCGCGCTCGACCCGGACACCACCGGCGAGGTGCTCGCCCTCCTCCGCCGCATCAACGAGGAGCTGGGCGTCACCATCGTCGTGATCACCCACGAGATGGACGTGGTCCAGCAGCTCGCGACGAAGGTCGCGGTGATGGAGTCGGGCCGCATCGTGGAGCGCGGGCCCGTCTTCGACGTGTTCTCGGCCCCGCGCGAGTCGGTCACCCGCCGCTTCGTCTCCACGGTCGTCCGCTCGGTGCCCTCGCCCGCGGAGGCGGCCGTGCTGCGCGCGCGCCACCGCGGCCGGCTGGTCACGCTCTCGTTCTCGGACGACTCCGCCTCCCAGGGCGACGTCTTCGCCGAGGTCGCGGCCGCCGGCGTGCCGCTCGAGCTCGTCTACGGCGGCATCACCGACGTCCGCGGGCGGGCCTTCGGCCACCTCACGGTCGCCCTCGACGCGCCGGACGGCGTCGTCGACCCCCTCCTCGCCCGCCTCGGCGAACGCGTCGCCCTCACGGAGGTGCCCCGATGAACGAGCTGATCCCGCTCCTGCCCAAGCTCGTCCAGGCGACCGGCGAGACGCTCTACATCGTCGCGCTGAGCCTCCTCTTCGGCGGGCTCGGCGGACTGCTGATCGGACTGGGCCTCGCGCTCACCCGCGGCGGCGCCCTCTACGCGAACCGGGTGGTCCACGGACTGCTCAACGTGATCGTGAACGTGTTCCGGCCGATCCCGTTCATCATCTTCATCGCCGCGGCCCAGCCGCTGGCCCGGCTGGTGGTCGGCTCCGGCATCGGCACGGACGCCATCGTCTTCACCCTCTCGCTCGGCGCCGCCTTCGGCATCGGGCGGATCGTGGAGCAGAACCTGCTGACCGTGCAGCCCGGCGTGATCGAGGCGGCGCGGTCGGTCGGAGCGAGCCGGTTCCGGATCGTCCGCACGGTGCTGCTGCCGGAGGCGCTCGGTCCGCTGATCCTCGGCTACACGTTCGTGTTCGTCGCCGTGATCGACATGTCGGCGGTCGCCGGCTACATCGGCGCCGGCGGGCTCGGCAACTTCGCGATCCAGTACGGCTACCGGCAGTTCGAGCCGGTCGTCACCTGGGCCGCGGTGCTCGTGATCATCGTGATCGTGCAACTGGTGCAGCTGCTCGGCAACGTGCTGGCCCGGCGCGTCCTGCGCCGCTGAGGCCGCCCCCGCACGAAAGCGGGACCCCACTCCGGTACGCGACACGCGAGGGTCGCTGTACCGGAGTGGCGTCTCGTGGAGGCCCGTCCGCCGGGGCGGGAGGCGTCAGTAGCGCGGCTTGCGCTCCGGGCGCTCGCTCGAGCGGCTCGGGCCGCTGGGGCGTGCGCCGCGGTCGGCGCCGGCGCGGCTCGGACGGCGGTCCGGCTTCAGCTCGATCAGCTGGCCGCTGATGCGGGTGTCGGCGAGGCGGTCGAGCACGTCCTGGGGCAGGTCGGCCGGCAGCTCCACGATCGAGAAGTCCGGGCGGATGTCGATGTGCCCGAAGTCGCCGCGGTTGAGGCCGCCCTCGTTCGCGAGCGCGCCCACGATCTGGCGGGGCTCGACGCGCTGGCGGCGGCCGACCTCGATCCGGTACGAGGCGAGGTTGCTGTTCGCCGGGCGCTGACGGCGCTCGGGACGCTCGCCCCGGTCGCCGCCGCGGTCGAAGCGGTCGCCGCGCTCGGGGCGGTCGCCGCGGTCGGGCCGGGAGTCGCGGTCCTCGCGCTCGCGACGGGCGAAGCGGGGGTCGTCGGGCGAGAGCAGCAGCGGCTCCTCGCCCTGCGCGACGATGGCCAGCGCGGCGGCGACGTCCGACTCGACCACGTCGTGGTGCTCGACGTAGTGGCCGATGATGTCGCGGAAGCGCTGCAGGCGCTCGGTGTCGGCGAGCGCCGCGGTGATCGCGTCGTCGAAGCGCGAGAGGCGGGTGACGTTGACGTCCTCGACGCTCGGCATCCGCATCTCGGTCAGCGGCTGGCGGGTGGCCTTCTCGATGGCGGCGAGGAGGCGGCGCTCGCGCGGCGTGACGAAGCTGATCGCCGCTCCGCTGCGCCCCGCGCGACCGGTGCGGCCGATGCGGTGGACGTACGACTCGGTGTCGATCGGGATGTCGTAGTTGACGACGTGGCTGATGCGCTCGACGTCGAGGCCGCGGGCGGCGACGTCGGTCGCGACGAGGATGTCGAGCTTGCCGGACTTCAGCTGCTCGACGGTGCGCTCGCGCTGGGCCTGGGCCACGTCTCCGCTGATCGCCGCCGCGGTGTAGCCGCGGGCGCGCAGCTTCTCGGCCAGCGTCTCCGTCTCGCTCTTCGTGCGGACGAACACGATCATGCCCTCGAAGTTCTCGACCTCGAGGATGCGGGTGAGCGCGTCGACCTTCTGCGGGTACGACACCATCAGGTAGCGCTGGGTGGTGTTGACGGAGGTCGTGGTCTTGTTCTTGACCGTGATCTCCTCCGGCTCCTTCAGGTACTTGCCGGAGATGCGGCGGATCTGCGCGGGCATCGTCGCCGAGAACAGCGCGATCTGCTTCTCGACGGGGGTGTCGGCGAGGATCGTCTCGACGTCCTCCGCGAAGCCCATCTTGAGCATCTCGTCGGCCTCGTCGAGAACCAGGAACTTCAGCTGCGAGAGGTCGAGGGTGCCCTTCTCGAGGTGGTCCATGATGCGGCCGGGCGTGCCGACGACGACGTGGACGCCGCGGCGGAGCGCGGAGAGCTGGGTGCCGTATCCCTGGCCGCCGTAGACGGGGAGGACGTGGACGCCGCGGAGGCCGGACGCGTAGCGCTCGAACGCCTCGCACACCTGCAGCGCGAGCTCGCGGGTCGGGGCCAGCACGAGGGCCTGCGGCGTCTTCTGCGAGACGTCGAGGCGCGAGAGGATCGGCAGCGCGAACGCCGCGGTCTTGCCGGTGCCGGTCTGGGCGACGCCGAGGACGTCGCGGCCGGAGAGGAGGGACGGGATCGTCGCGGCCTGGATGGCCGAGGGCGTCTCGTAGCCGACCTCCTTGAGGGCCTTGAGGACCGGGTCGGAGAGACCGAGGTCGGAGAAGGTGCTCTCGGAAGCGGTGTCGGCTTCGGGGGCGGAATCGGGGGTATCGGTGGACGCCATGGTGCAACGGTAGTGCTCCGGCGGCACCGCCGTCCGAGGGAACCCCGAACGCTCGGGCGATCCCGACCCTCCGGAGGCGCCTCGAGCGCCCGTCACGGGGTGAAGTCGAGCAGCACCTTGCTCGAGCGCGAGGCGTCGCGGGCGAGCTCGAAGGCCTCGAGCGCGCGCTCCAGCGGCAGCACCTGCGTGACCACCGGCGCCACCGCGAGGCTCCCGTCGGCGAGCGCCGCCAGCACCTCGTCGATCTCGTCGACGAAGCGGAAGGAGCCGATCAGGCGCAGCTCCCGGGTGATCGCGAGCGAGATCAGGGCCGGCTGCTCGCCCGAGGGGAGGAGTCCCACCATCACGACGGTGCCGCCGCGGGCGGCGCCCCGGACGGCCGAGGCGAGGCCGCGCGGGCTGCCCGAGGACTCGAAGACGACGTCGGCCGCGACCTCGGCGATCGCGTCGGCGTCGGTCGCGCGGATCGTCCGGGTCGCGCCGACCGCCCGGGCGATCGCGAGGGGCTCCTCGGCCAGGTCGACGGCGACGATCTCGGCCGCCCCCGCCCGCTTCAGCACGGCGACGATCAGCGCTCCGATCGGGCCGCTGCCGATCACCAGCGCGCGCCGTCCCGCCACCTCCCCCGCGCGCGAGACCGCGTGCCAGGCGACGCTCGCCGGCTCCGCGAGCGCCGCCTCCCGGAGCCCGAGGCCGGCGGGCAGCTCGCGGAGCATGCGCACCGGCAGCACCACGTGGCGGGCGAACGCGCCCTGGGTGTGCGGCATCCGCGCGGCGCTGCCCAGATAGGTGCCCTCGGTCGCGAGGTTGGGGCGCCCGTCGGGCCACTCGCCGCGCGCGGTCGCGGGGTGCACGGCGACGGCCGCGCCGACCGGGGGTCCTGAGCCGTCCGCCGCTGCCTCGACGACCGTGCCGACCACCTCGTGGCCGAGCGTCAGCGGCTCGCGGAGGATCGACTCGCCCGCGGCGCCGTGCGTCCAGTAGTGCAGATCGGAGCCGCAGATCCCGCCGTACGCGACGGCGACGAGGGCCTCGCCGGAGCCGCGCGGCGCGAGCGGCGCCTCCTCGACGCGGAGGTCGCCGGCGGCGTGGACGACGACGCGGGTGGTGGAGTCGGGGACGAGCGCGGTCATGCGGGTTCCGTTCGGTGGGTCGAGGGGTGGCTCAGACGACGACGGTCATGCCGCCGTCGATGAAGACGACCTGCCCGTTGACGTAGTCCGAGCCGTCGGAGGCGAGCCAGACGGCGGGGCCGATCAGGTCCTCGACGCGGCCCCAGCGCGCGGCGGGCGTGCGCCCGAGGATCCAGGCGTTGAACGCCTCGTCGTCGACGAGGCCCTGCGTCATCTCGGTGTGGATGTACCCCGGAGCGATCGCGTTGACCTGGATGCCGCGCTGCGCCCACTCCGCCGTCATCGCGCGGGTGAGGTTGCGGATCCCGCCCTTCGAGGCGGTGTAGGGCGCGATCGTCGGCCGCGCGAGATCGGCCTGCACCGAGGCGACGTTGACGATCTTCCCGGCGCCGCGCGGGATCATCCGCTTCGCCGCCGCCCGGCCGACCACGAAGGCGCTGGTGAGGTTCGTGCGCAGCACCCGCTCCCAGTCGGCGACCTCGAGCTCGAGCAGGGGCACGCGGTGCTGGACGCCGGCGTTGTTGACCAGGATGCGCAACGGACCCACCGCCTCCTCGATCCAGGCGACGCCCGCCTCGGCGGCCGCGTCGTCGGTGACGTCGAAGGCGCGGGCGTGGATCCGCGGGCGGTCGTCGGTGCCGGGGAACCGCTCCGCGAGCTCGGCGCGGGCGGCCTCGAGGCGCTCGGGGTCGAGGCCGTTCAGGACGACGGTGGCGCCCGCCTCGGCGAGGCCGGTGGCGACGGCGCGGCCGATGCCGCGGCTGGATCCGGTGACGAGCGCCACGCGGTCGGTCAGGTCGAAGAGCACGGTTCCTCCAGAGGGTCGGAGCGGGTGTCAGGGCTGCGGAGGCGCCGCGCGCGGAGGGCCCGCGACGGTGCGGCTCGCGAGCGCGCCGATCCCGTCGAGGGCGATCAGGACCTCCTGGCCGGGCCCGACCTCGACGGCCGTGCCGGGCGAGCCGGTGAGGACGACGTCACCCGGGTGGAGCGTGAGGTGGGAGGTGAGGTGCACCAGGATCTCGGCGGCGCGCCAGCCGAGGCGGTCGGTCGAGGAGACGGCCCGCACCTCCCCGTCGACGCTCACCGTGATGCCGACCGCGTCGACGTCGACTCCGGTCTCGATCCACGGTCCGAGCGGCGTCCAGCCGTCGCCGTTCTTGCCCTGGAGGAAGAGGCCGTCGGCGGCGATCATTCCGGGAGCGGTGACGTCGTTCGCGACCGTCGCTCCGAGCACGTGCGCGAGCGCGTCCTCGGGCGTGAGGTGCCGCGCGGTGCGGCCGATGACCAGGGCGAGCTCGCCCTCGACGACCACCGGGCCGATGCCCTCGTCGAGGACGATCGGATCGCCGGGCCCGGCCAGCGTGTGCGCGGTCTTGTGGAAGGCCTGCGGCGGCAGCAGCCGGTCGGCCGCGGAGCCGTTGTGCGCCATGCCGAGGATGACGCGGGGCTCCACCGGGGCCAGCAGGTGCGCGCCCTCGACGGGCCAGCGGCGGCCCGTCTCGACCGGCTCCGCGGCGAAGGCGTCCGCGATCTCGCGCCACTCCCCCGCGACCTGGAGGACGACAGCCGGTCCGTCCTCGGCCCGGATCCGCGCGAGGCGCATCAGCGGACGCCCCTCGGCTCGACGCCGCTCGTGCTGGTTCTGCTGGTCGCCACGGTGCCTCGCTCACTCCGGCCCGCAGAGGCGGGATGGGCCGAGCGTAACAGCCCAGTGAACGGCATTCAACAGAATGGACGGCGAGGCGTCAGGCGGGTGCTCCGGCGACGAGGGGCGGGCGGCCGAGCGCCGCGGCGGCCTCGCGGAGGGCCGCGACGACCTCCTCCTGATCGTCGCCGACCGGCCGGACCAGCGAGACGCCGACCGCGACCGAGAGATCGGAGCGGGTGGCGGCCGGGACCGCGACGGCGACGCCCAGGACGCTGGGGTGCAGCTCGCCGTCGTCGATCGCGTAGCCGCGCACGCGCGCCGCGGCGACCTTGCGGAGCAGCTCGCGGGTCGAGGACGTGGACCGGTCGGTGAAGACGACGATGTCGCGGTCGTCGGCGAAGCGCTCGGCGATCTCGCTGTCGTCGAGCTCGGCCAGGAGCGCCGTTCCGACGGCCGTGGCGGAGGCGGGGTACCGGTCGCCGACGCTCGCGGAGAGCGCGAACCGCTCCCGCCCCTCGTGCACCGCCAGGTAGAGGACCCGCGTGCCGTCGAGCAGCGCGATCTGCACCAGCTGACGCGAAAGCACCGGCGACTCCTCGCAGAGCCGGTAGAACTCGCGCACCGGGTCGAAGCCGGCGAGGTAGTGGCTGCCGAGCTCGACGGTGCGCCGGCCGAGGAGGAAGCCGGAGCCGACACGGCGGATCAGCCGGCCCTCCTCGAGCGCGGCGCAGAGGTTCGAGGTCGACGACTTGGCGATCCCGAGCTCGCGGGCGATGTCCGTCAGCGTGCGCGGGCCGCCCGCGTCGGCGAGGAGATCGAGGATCCGCATGGCGCGCGACACGGCCGGGGCGCCCGAGCCCCTGTCGGAGTCGACCGTCGTCGGGGGCGCATCGGGGCGGGCCATGGCGTCCTCTTCCGGGGGCGGGATCAGTAGAACTCCACCGTATCGACTCGGTTGATCAGGGGCTCCCCGTCGAGGAAGCGGGTGGCGTTGCGCGCGAAGAGCTCGGCGATCAGGCGGTCCTCCGCGACGTTCAGCGCCGCGGTGTGGGGGCTGATCAGGACGCTCGGGTGGCTCCAGAGCGGGCTGCTCTGCTCGAGCGGCTCCTCCGCCACCACGTCGAGCGCGGCGAAGCCGACGCGGCCGTCGTCGAGGGCGGCGAGCAGCGCCTCCTCGTCGACGACCGTCCCTCGGCCGACGCTGACGAACGAGGCGCCGGGGCGCAGTGCGGCGAAGAACTCTGAGCCGACCAGCTTCTCGGTGGCGGCGGTGCCGGGGAGCGTGACGACGACCCCGTCGATCCGGCCCGCCACCTCCGCGATCGCGTCGGGAGCGACGATCTCGTCGACGTGCTCCACCTCGGTCTCGTGGCGGCTCGTGCCGATCACGCGGGCGCCGAGCTGCTGGAGCTTGCGGGCCGTCGCGCGCCCGATCGTGCCGAGCCCCACGATCAGGACCGTCTGCTCCGAGATCAGCCCCATCGTCCACCGGCCGCCCCAGACGCGCTCGCGCTGGAGGGACTGGAGGCGCGGGAGGGACTTGGCACCGGCCAGGAGTCCGAAGACCCCGAACTCGGCGAGCGGCTCGGAATGGACTCCCGCCGAGGTGGAGAACGCGATGCGCTCGAGCTGCGCGTCGTCGAGCCCCGCGGCCCGCACCTGCGCGCCTCCGCCCGCGGGCATCGTCTGCACCCAGCGGAGGCGCGGATTCGCGGCCGCCGTGCGCGCGAGGGCGGCGGGGGTCTCGTCCGGCACGCCGTAGAGCACGTCGGCGGAGTCGACGAGCTCGTCGAAGGCGCGCTGCTGCTCCGGGGTGCGCTGGAAGGAGGGGTCTCCGCCGTGGTCGCCGGGGTGGCGCATCGGAGGGAGGAGGCTCTGGTCGGCGACGACGTCGAGGCGCGGCTCGAGCTCGACGATGCGGGCGATCAACTCGGGGCTGAGCGGCGAGGCGATGACGACGCGGAGGCGATCGGTCACGGGTGTCCCTTCGCGGGACGGTGCGGGAGGCTCTCCCCCGGATCGGCCCGCGCCCACCCTACTTCACTCCTGTGAACCGTGTTCGATATGCTGGGCGCATGCCGGACACCACGACCGCCGCCCTCCCGCCCGCGCGCACCGGCTTCGTCGGGCTCGGGAGCATGGGCGCCCCGATGGCCCGGCGCCTCGTCGCCGCTGGCGTCCCGCTCGGGATCACCGCGCGCCCCGGCTCCGCCGACCGCGCCCGCCGCGCCGTCCCCGGGGCGCAGTGGCACGACTCCGCCCGCTCGCTCGCCGCCGCCTCGGACGTGCTGATCGTGATGGTGCCGGACCTGCCGCAGCTCGAGGAGGTGCTCGAGGGAGAAGAGGGAGTGCTCGCCGCGGGGTCGGACCTCGTGCTCGTCGTCTGCTCCAGCGTGTCCGCCACCGGCCTGCGCGAGCTGGCGGGACGCCACCCGCGGCTCCGCCTCGTCGACGCCCCCGTCAGCGGCGGCACCGAGGGCGCCGAGGCGGGGACCCTCTCGATCATGGTCGGCGGGGCGGAGGAGGACGTCGCCCGGGTGCTGCCCGTGCTGTCCGCCTGCGGAACCGCCGTCCGCCTCGGGCCGCTCGGCGCCGGCGAGGTGGCGAAGGCCTGCAACCAGCTCGTCGTCGCCGCGACCATGACCGCGATCGCGGAGGCCGCCGTCATCGCCGAGCGCTCCGGCCTCGACCTCGACACGCTGCTCGCCCTGCTGCAGGGCGGCTACGCGGGCAGCCGCGTGCTCGAGACCAAGCGCGCCGCCCTGGTCGCCCGCGACTACACGCCGACCGGCGTCGCCTCCTTCATGGACAAGGACCTGCGGGCCGCGGCCGACGAGGCGGAGGCGACGGGCACCTCCGCTCCGCTGCTCGGCACGCTCCGCACCGTGTTCCGCGACCTGGTCGACGCCGGCCTCGGCGACGAGGACCTCGCGGTGGTGCACCGCTTCGTCGCCGAGCGCTGAGGCGGCGAGCGTTCGCGCGGAGGCCGGGCGGAGACGTCCCGCTGCGCGCCGAGACGCCGGCGAGGGGGCGGTGTCTCGGCGGAGAGGCGCCCGCGCGAGAGCAGCCTCCGCGCGTCGGCGCAAGGGCCCCCGCTCCGGGCGTCCCCGACCTAGCGTCGGAGGATCGGCATCATCGAGCGAAGGAGCACGACATGGCATCAGGAGTCGCAACGGTCTGGGTCCCCGTCACGGACATGGAGCGGGCGGTCGCGTTCTACCGCGACACGCTCGGCCTCGAGGTCAAGGACACCTCGGACGACTGGTCGGAGCTGGACGCCGGCGGGCTGATGATCGGCCTGAACGCCCGCGAGTCGGCTACGGTCGCGGAGCAGGGCGGGGCGGTCATCTCGTTCCAGCCCGAGGGCTCGATCGAGGACGAGCTGGAGCGCCTCACGGCGCGGGGCGCGTCGATCGAGGGCGAGATCAGCGACCACGAGTGGGGCCGCATCCTCCCCTTCAAGGACTCGGAGGGCAACGACCTCCAGTTCTACTCGCCGCCGCAGGGCTGAGCGGAGGACCGCCGTCGAGGCGGTCGCGACGAGCGGCGGGCGGGCCGGAGCCGGAGGGCTGCGGTCCGCCCGCCGCTGTGCGTCGCGCGGGCGGTCGTTCCCCGCGCAGGTGCGTCGCCCGGCCGGTCCGGTCCTCGGATCGTCTCTCCGCCGTATGTGAAGCCCCACTTACAGCCCTTCTCCGCACCTGAGGTCCTAGGATCAGCTGTCCGCCGCATCTGCGGACTCCAGATCCGGAGGTCTCCGTGCGTCGTCGCCTGCTCCCCCTCGTTCCGGCCGCTGCCGCGCTCCTCCTGCTCGCGGGCTGCTCCGCTCCGTCGACCCCCGCCGGCGATGCGGCCCCCGGCGGCGCGACGTCCTCGGTCGGCGGCTCCCTCACGGTCTTCGCCGCCGCCTCGCTGAAGGGCGCGTTCACCGAGCTCGCCGCGGGGTTCGAGGCCGCCGAGCCCGGAGCGCAGGTCGAGCTCTCCTTCGCCGGCTCCTCCGACCTCGCGACGCAGATCGTCAACGGCGCCCCGGCCGACGTCTTCGCCTCCGCCGACGAGCGCACGATGTCCACCGTCGCCGAGGGCGGGCTCGTCGACGGGGACCCGGTCGACATCGCCACGAACACGCTCGAGATCGCCGTGCCCCCCGGCAACCCGGCGCAGGTCGCCTCGCTCGCCGACCTCGCCCGGCCCGGAACCGCCACCGTCGTCTGCGCGCCGCAGGTGCCGTGCGGAGCAGCCGCCGCCGCCGTCGAGCAGGCCGCCGGGGTCGACATCTCCCCCGTGAGCGAGGAGTCGTCGGTCACCGACGTGCTCGGCAAGGTGTCCTCGGGTGAAGCGGACGCCGGGCTCGTCTACGCGACCGACGTCCGCGGGGCCGCGGGCTCGGTCACCGGCATCCCCTTCGATGAGGCCTCGGAGGCGGTGAACACGTACCCGATCGCGGCGCTGACCGGAGCGGGCGACCCGGCCACGGCGGCGGCCTTCGTCGCGTACGTCGCCTCCGACGCCGGGCGCGCGGTGCTCGCGGCGGCCGGGTTCGGAGCGCCGTGAGAGGCGTCGCGGCGTCGGAGGAGGCCTGCAGGGCGGTCGGCAGGTCGGTCATAGGAGGGTCGTAGGACGGTCATCGAAGGCGCAGAGCCTCGGCCGCCAGGGTTGCTCGCGACGGACACCACGACCGACGAGGAGCACGACCATGACCCGCATCCCGGAGCCCCGCAGCACGCCCGACGGACCGGCCTATGAGGGCCGCCGCCTCGACCGCCCCGAGGAGGAGGTGGTCGACCAGGGCCTCCCGTTCGACGTGGGGACCCTCTTCTCGCGGCGCGGCGTGCTGACGCTGGTCGGCGCGGGGGCGGCGACCCTCGGGCTCGCGGCGTGCGCCACCGGAGGATCGGGATCCGCCTCCTCCGCCGCCGCGACCGCCACCGCGACTCCCACCGCGACCGCCACGGCCGGGGCCGGCACCGCGGTCGCCGGCGAGATCCCCGACGAGACGGCCGGCCCCTACCCGGGCGACGGCTCGAACGGGGTCGACGTCCTCGAGCGCTCCGGGATCGTCCGCAGCGACCTGCGGACCAGCATCGGCGGCGGCGCGACGGCCGACGGGGTCCCCCTGGCGCTCACTCTGACGATCCTCGACGCGGCGAGCGGGGGCGTGCCGTTCGCCGGAGCCGCCGTGTACGTCTGGCACTGCGACGCGCACGGGGACTACTCGATGTACTCCAGCGGCGTCGAGGACGAGACGTACCTCCGCGGCGTGCAGGTCGCCGACGCGTCGGGCGTCGTCTCCTTCGCCTCGATCGTCCCGGCCTGCTACTCCGGCCGATGGCCGCACATCCACTTCGAGGTGTACCCGGGAGTGGACTCGATCACCGACGCATCGAACGCGATCGCGACCTCGCAGGTCGCCCTGCATGAGGAGGCGTGCACCGCGGTCTACGCCCTCGAGGCGTACGCGGGCTCGGCCGCGAACCTCGCCCGGGTCGGCCTGGACTCGGACTCCGTCTTCGGCGACGACGGCGGAGCCCTGCAGCTCGCGGCGATGTCCGGCAGCCCGGCGTCCGGCTACTCCGCGGCACTCACGGCGAGCGTCGACACCCGCACCGCGCCGACCGCGGGCGCCGCGCCCCGCAGCCGCTGAACCCCGTCCTCCTCCGCGAGACGCCGCTCCGGTCCGCGACACGCCGACGGCGGCGTACCGGAGCGGCCTCTCGCGAGAGGGGAACGGGCGTCAGCGCAGGAGGCGGCGGGCGACGGCCACGGCGCCGAGGGCCGCGAGGGCCCAGGGACCGCCGACGAGCAGCGGGTCGAGGATCTGGTGGCGCACGTCGGACCGGCCACGGCGCGAGGCGATCGGGTGCGCGTGCGCCTCGGCCAGCACACCGGTCTCGGTGATCGGATCGTCCGGCCGTGTCGTGAGCAGCGAGCGGAGGTGCGCCCCGGTCGACTCCACCCGGTCGCCCAGCACGAGCAGCAGCCAGTGCGCGTGGCGCCCCTCGCTGAACCGGTCGTAGGCGTAGCGGCGGATCGCGCCCGAGAGGCCGTGGAGGGGCTGCGCCGTGCCGAAGACGGCGGGCAGCTCGAGGTGCTCGATGCTCTTCTCGCGACGGCCGTGCGTCCGCATCCTCTCCGGGCGCTCCCAGTGCGCGCCCGAGACGAGGTCGCTGCGCTCGCGGGGGAACGCGGGCCGGTCGGCGGGATCGAGGTCGGCGCCCCAGCCGGGGATGCGGGCGCGCAGCTCCTCGGCGGTCGGCACGCGGACGGGGCGGTCGGCGGTGTACGGCACGGGATCCTCCTACGGGACGACGACGGTCTTGATGCAGCCGTCGAGCTTGGACGAGAACAGGTGGTACCCCTCGGCGATGTGCTCGAGCGGGATGCGGTGCGTGATCAGGTCGCTGGGCGTGATGTGCCCGGCCCGGATGTGCTCGAACAGGCGCGGCCACTGGCGGGTGACGGGGGCCTGGTTCATCCGCAGCGTGAGGCCCTTGTTGACGGCGTCGCCGAACTTGACGGCGCTCGCGAGCGGACCGTAGGCGCCCATCACCGAGACGGTGCCGCCCTTGCGGACGCCGTCGATCGCCCAGTTGAGCGCGATCGGCGAGCCGCCCTGCAGCTTGAGCTTGGCGCCGGTGACGTGCTGGAGGAGGTTCCCGTCGGCCTCCGCGCCGACCGCGTCGATCACGACGTCGGCGCCGAGCCCGCCGGTGGTCTTCTTGAGGGTGACGATGAGGTCGTCCTCCTCGGTGTAGTCGATGGTCTCGGCGAAGGCGAAGTCGCGGGCCTTGGCGAGGCGGTAGTCGATCTGGTCGACGACGATGACGCGGCCGGCGCCCATCAGCCAGGCGGAGCGCGCGGCGGCCAGGCCGACCGGTCCGGCTCCGAGCACCACGACCGTGTCGCCCTCGACGATGTCGCCGAGCTGCGCGCCGAAGTAGCCGGTCGAGAAGGCGTCGGTGAGCATCAGGGCGTCCTCGTGCGGCAGCCACTCGGGGATCCTCGTCGGGCCCACGTCGGCGAACGGGACGCGCACGTACTCCGCCTGCCCGCCGTCGTAGCCGCCTGCCGAGTGCGAGTAGCCGTAGATGCCGCCGATCGCGGTGGCGTTCGGATTCACGTTGTGGCAGTTGGAGTAGAGGCCGCGGGAGCAGAACCAGCAGGAGCCGCAGTAGATGGTGAAGGGGACCATCACCGTGTCGCCGACGCTGAGGTTCTCCACCGACGAGCCGACCTCGTCGACCACGCCGATGAACTCGTGGCCGAAGGTGTGGCCGATCCGGGTGTCCGGGAGCAGCCCGTGGTAGAGGTGCAGATCGGATCCGCAGATCGCCGCCATCGTCACCCGGACGATCGCGTCGTTCGGGTGCTCGATCCTCGGCCGGTCCTTCTCCTCCACGCGGACCTTGTAGGGGCCCCGGTAGACCATCGCGCGCATGCCGCCTCCTGTGTCGTCGTCCCTTCAGCGTGCGTCGTGCTCCCGCCGGTCCTCCAGGGGGTTGCGCGCGCGGCCCGGGATCCCCAGCGCCCGTTCCTCCGCGTTCCTCTCCTCCCTCTCCACAAGATGCCGTGCGGGTACGCGGCGCGCCGGAGGAGGCGCACCGCGGCGGCGCCTCGTGGAGAGGAGAGGGACACGGCACAGGCTCAGCCGCGGACGTAGGATCGACTCCATGCCGCAGATACGGATCAGGGACGCCGCCGCCGCGCTCGGCGTGAGCGACGACACGCTGCGGCGCTGGATCGAGAACGGGACGCTCGAGAGCGCGAAGGACGCGTCCGGGAGACGCGTCGTCGACGGCCTCGAGGTCGCCCGGCTCGCCCGCGCGAACGCCGTGCTGCCGGAGGATCCGTCCCCGGTCGCGCGCTCGGCCCGCAACCGCTTCGTCGGGATCGTCACCGGCATCGTGATGGACACCGTGATGGCGCAGGTCGAGCTGCAGTGCGGTCCGCACCGCGTGGTCTCGCTGATGAGCAGCGAGGCGGTCCGCGAGCTCGGGCTCGAGCCCGGGTCTCCCGCGGTGGCGGTGGTCAAGGCGACCACGGTCATCGTCGAGACGCCGCTCGCCCGCGGCTGATGCGCACCGGGTCCGGCCTGCCGCGCTGGGTCGTGGCCGTCGCCGCGCTCGGCGCCCTGCTGGTGCTGCTCCCGCTCGCCGCGATCCTCGCCCGCGTCGACTGGCCGCAGTTCCTGCCGCTGATCACCTCCGACTCCTCCATCGCCGCGCTCCTGCTGAGCCTGCGCACCTCCGCCGTCGCGACCCTGCTGTGCCTGCTGCTCGGCACCCCGATGGCCCTCGTGCTCGCCCGCACGGCCTTCCCCGGCCAGCGCCTGCTCCGCTCGCTGGTGCTGCTGCCGCTGGTGCTGCCGCCGGTGGTCGGCGGGCTGGCGCTGCTCTTCACCTTCGGGCGGATGGGCCTCCTCGGCGGCGCGCTGGAGGCCCTCGGCGTCCGCATCGCGTTCTCGACCACCGCCGTCGTGATCGCGCAGACCTTCGTGGCCCTGCCGTTCCTGGTGCTGACGCTCGAGGGCGCGCTGCGCAGCGCCGGCGCGCGGTACGAGTCGGTCGCCGCGACGCTCGGCGCCTCCCCCGGTACGGTGCTCCGGCGGATCACGCTGCCGCTGATCCTGCCGGGCCTCGCCTCGGGCGCGATCCTCTCGTTCGCGCGGGCGCTGGGCGAGTTCGGGGCGACGCTGACCTTCGCCGGCAGCCTCGAGGGCACGACGCGCACCCTCCCGCTCGAGATCTACCTGCAGCGCGAGAGCGATCCGGACGCGGCGGTCGCCCTCGCGCTGGTGCTCGTGGTGGTCGCGGTGCTCGTGATCGGTCTCGCGCACGGCCGCTCCGCCCGGGGGGTGCCGCGGTGAGCCTGCTGCTGGAGGCGCGGCTCGCGGCGCGCGGGATCGACGTGCGGATCGACGTGGCCGAGGGCGAGACGATCGCGCTGCTCGGGCCCAACGGCGCGGGCAAGTCGACCGTGCTCGAGCTGATCGCCGGCCTGGTCCGCGCCGACTCCGGGCGGGCGACCGCCGGCGGCGCGCTGCTCTTCGACGACCGCCGCTGGACTCCTCCGCACCGCCGCCCCGTCGCCCTGCTGGCGCAGGACCCGCTGCTGTTCCCGCACCTCAGCGTGCGCGAGAACGCGGCGTTCGGTCCGCGCAGCGCCGGCGCCGGACGGGCGCGGTCCCTCGAGCGGGCCGAGCGCGAGCTTGCCGCCGCGGGCGTGGCCGACCTGGCCGACCGGCGCCCGGGGAGCCTCTCCGGCGGCCAGGCGCAGCGGGTCGCCCTCGCCCGGGCCCTCGCGACCGACCCGCGCCTCCTGCTGCTCGACGAGCCGCTGGCCGCGGTCGACGCCCGGACCGCCCCGGTCCTCCGCCGGATGCTCCGCGAGGTGCTCGCCGACCGCTCGGCGATCGTGGTCACCCACGACGTGCTCGACGCCTGGACCCTCGCCGACCGGGTTCTGGTGCTGCACGGCGGCCGCGTGGTCGAGGAGGGGCCGACCGCCCGGGTCCTCACGCGCCCGCGCACCGCGTTCACCGCCGAGCTCGCCGGGCTCGAGCTGCTCGAGGGCGTCCGCACCGCGACGGGTCTGCGCACCGCCGACGGTCACGAGCTGTCCGGAGTGGCGGCCGAGCCGGTCGCGGTCGGCGCCGCGGTGCTCGCCGCGGTCCGCCCCTCCGCCGTCTCCGTCGGAGAGGAAGGCCTCCGCGCCGTGATCACCGATGTGGAGCAGCGGGGAGACGCGGTGCGGGTGCGCAGCGCGCTCCTGACCGCCGACGTCCCGGCGGCCGACGCGGCGCGCCTCGACCTCGCGCCCGGACGCGAGGCAGGCTTCACCGTCGCTCCGGAGGACCTGCTGGTCTACCCGGCGTGAGGGGCGCGTCGGCGGAGGCGGCTCGCTGCCCGACGTGAGCCCCCTCCGCCGACGCGCCCCTCACGCCGGGTAGACCAGCAGGTC
>NZ_PSWQ01000019.1:0-168315 GCF_002932915.1 Rathayibacter sp. RFBD1 | reverse complement strand
TCCCCTACGTCAAGGGATCGACCCCGGGCTCCCCCGCCCGCGCCCGCCGCCTGATCGGCACCGTCCTCGAGCAGCTCGCCGCCCGCTGACCCCCCGAGGTCCGAGCAGCCGTCCGCGCGGGAAGCCGGCTCCCGGCACGCCGCTCCGCGGCCACTCGACCAGCAGGGGCGGACGACGGACGCCCTCCCACCGCACGGTAGACACATCGCGCCCTGGAAATGGGAACCTTGCTACGCCTCTCTGCGGCTACTCGACCAGCAGGAGGAGGGAGCGCCCTCTCACCGCAAGGCGGAGGGCGCGTCCGAGAATCGCGTGGCAGCGATTCGAGGCAGCCCGACGGAATACGCTCTGCGGAACGCACCCCGTCGGGAGGCCGACCGCGCTGAGCCGCGCAGGGAGCGGCTCAGAGTCGAGCTCAGCCCAGCGCCCGCTCGATCTTCTCCGTGATCTCGTTCTGGTCGAGGTAGTTGTCGATGACGACGACCTCGGCGAAGGTGCGGCCGATGCGGTCGACGAGCTCGCCGGAGGTGAGGATGACCTGCGCGTCGGCGGCGAGCGCGTCGACGGAGGCCAGGTCGGAGGCGATCACCTCGGCCTCGAGGTCGAGGGTCTCGAGGGCGCGCTCGGCGCCGAGCTTGAGGATGGCGGAGGTGCCGATTCCGGCGCCGCAGAGGGTGACGATCTTCATGCGCTTCTTCCGTAATGCGGGTGGTGCGGGGTGCTGTCGGTGAGGACGGCGTTGATGCTGCGGACGGTGCGGGCGGCGGCGAGGGCACCGACCGCGTCCGGACGGCTGAGCACGTCGGCGAGCCCGGAGACGAAGCCGACGTGTCCGTGCGCCTGGGTGGCGGCGATCCCGATGACGACCGACACCGGGTCGTTGGTGCTGTGGCCGAAGGCGACGGGCTCGGCCAGCGTGACGACGGAGAGGCCGTCCGCGAGGACGTCGTTGCCGGGCCGGGCGTGCGCGAGGGCGAGCCCGGGCGCGATGACGATGTACGGCCCGAGCACGTCGACCTGCTCGACCATGCGCCGGGAGTAGGCGGCGTCGACCGCGCCGGTCCGCTCGAGCGCACGGCCCGCCTCGAGGACGGCCTCCCGCCACGATCCGGCGGAGTGGCGGAGGGCCACCGCCTCCTCGGGGAGCGCGTCGAGCGGCATCGTCAGGCCGCCTCGAAGCCGGCGCTGATCGTCTCGACGAGCTCGCGGCGCTCGTCGAGCGGCAGGAAGGCGGCGTGAGCCGCGTTCAGCTGGAAGGCCTCGAAGTCGTCGAGGTCGTACCCGAACGCGTCGGACAGGAGGGCGAGCTCGCGGCTGAGGGTCGTCGCGCTCATCAGGCGGTTGTCGGTGTTCACCGTGACGCGGAAGCCCAGCTGGTAGAGCAGGTCGAAGGGGTGGTCGGCGAGCTCGGCACCCCACGCCGCGACGGCGCCGGTCTGCAGGTTGGAGGAGGGGCTGAGCTCGAGGGCGATCTCGCGGTCCTTCACCCACTCCGAGAGCTCGCCGAGGGTCACGTAGCTCGCGTCGTCGTCCTGGCGCTCGATGCGGATGTCCTCCGCGATCCGGACGCCGTGACCCAGGCGCAGCGCGCGGCCGTCGAGCAGGGCGGAGCGGATGCTGTCGAGGCCGTCCGCCTCCCCCGCGTGCACCGTGGTCGGGAAGTGCGCCGCCGCGAGCAGCTCGAAGGCGGGACGGTGCCTCGAGGCGGGGAAGCCCGCCTCGGCTCCGGCGATGTCGAAGCCGATCGCACCGCGCTCGCGGTGGCGCAGCGCCAGCTCGGCGACCTCGAGCGAGCGGTCGGCGTGCCGCATCGCGGTGATCAGCTGGCCGACGCGGATGCGGTGTCCCTGCGCCGCCGCCTCCTGCACGCCCTGCTGCAGCCCCTCCTGGACCGCCTCGACAGCCGCGTCGAGCGAGAGCCCGGCGCGCTGGTGCTGCTCCGGCGCCCAGCGCACCTCGCCGTGCACGACTCCGTCGGCGGCGAGGTCGAGCACGAACTCGCGGGCCACGCGCTCGAGCGCCGGCGCGGTCTGCATCACGGCGACCGTCGTCTCGAAGGTGGCGATGTAGTCGGTGAGGGAGCCGGAGTCGGCCGTGGCACGGAACCACTCGGCGAGCGCGTCCGGCTCCTCGGCCGGGAGCGGCACGCCCGTCTCGCGGGCGATCTCGAGGACCGTCCCGGGCCGCAGGCCTCCGTCGAGGTGGTCGTGCAGCGACACCTTGGGGAGCTCGTCGATGAGGACGCCCTCGCCCGGGAGGAGGTACTCCTCGGTCTGATCGGTCACGGTGCTCCTCGCAGGTAGGCGGTGGTTCGCCGACCACCCTAGAGGGTCGGCGGGAGCGGCTCGCCGGGCGGCGCCTCCTCCGTGCCGGGCGGCGCGGGGCTAGGAGACGCGCTCCGCCACGAGGGGGCCGCCGTCGAGCACCTCGTCGCCCTCGTCGCCGATCCGGTAGGCACCGGCGAGCGCCTCCAGCGCCCGGGCGAAGCGCTCCGGCTCGTCGGCCGACAGCGTGAGCAGGGGCTGGCCCGCGCGGACGCGGTCGCCCGGCTTCGCGTGCAGGTCGATCCCCGCCGCGTGCTGCACCGCGTCGGACTGGCGGGCGCGTCCGGCGCCCAGGCGCCAGGCGGCGATGCCGAACGGCAGCGCCTGCTGCTCCACCAGGACGCCGTCGCGCTCGGCGACCACGACGTGGGTCTCGCGGGCCTCGGGAAGCGCCGCATCCGGATCCCCTCCCTGAGCGCGGATGACCGCGCGCCAGGTGTCCATCGCCGCGCCGCCGTCGAGGGCGCGCTCGACGTCCGCGTCCGGCTGCCCGGCGAGGGCCAGCATCTCGCGGGCCAGGGCCAGCGTCAGCTCCCGGACGTCCGAGGGGCCGCCGCCGGCGAGCACCTCGACCGACTCCCGCACCTCGTTCGCGTTGCCGATGGCCAGACCGAGCGGCACGTTCATGTTGGTCAGCAGCGCGGTGGTCCGCACCCCCGCGTCGTTGCCGAGGTCGACCATCGCCCGCGCCAGCTCCCGCGAGCGCTCGATGTCGACCATGAACGCACCGGAGCCGAACTTCACGTCGAGCACCAGGGCGTCGGTCCCCTCGGCGATCTTCTTCGACATGATCGAGGACGCGATCAGCGGGATCGCCTCGACGGTCCCGGTGATGTCCCGGAGCGCGTAGAGCTTCTTGTCGGCGGGGGCCAGGCCCGAGCCCGCGGCGCAGATCACGCCGCCGACCGTCCGCAGCTGCTCCAGCATCTCCTCGTTGCCGAGGTCGGCCCGCCAGCCCGGGATCGACTCCAGCTTGTCGAGCGTTCCGCCCGTGTGGCCGAGCCCGCGTCCCGAGAGCTGGGGCACCGCCACGCCGAAGGAGGCGACCAGCGGCATCAGCGGCAGCGTGATCTTGTCGCCGACCCCGCCCGTGGAGTGCTTGTCGACCGTGCGCTTGCCGAGTCCGTCGAAGCGCATGCGCTCGCCGCTGGCGATCATGGCCAGGGTGAGGTCGCGGATCTCGTCGCGCTCCATCCCGTTCAGCAGGACCGCCATCGCGAAGGCCGCCATCTGCTCGTCAGCGACGTAGCCGCGGGTGTAGGCGTCGATCAGCCAGTCGATCTGCGCGGTCGAGAGCGTGCCGCGGTCGCGCTTGGTGCGGATGATGTCGACGGCGTCGAAGTCCTCGACGGGGGTGGTGCGGGTCATGCGGAGTCCTCGGTTCGGGAGTGGGAGCGGTGACGGCGGCCCTAGGAGGCGGCGTAGGCCTCGAGCGTGCGCGGGCCGAAGGCGTCGGGGATGACCTCGTCGATCGTCTTCACGCCCGACACGGTCTGGAGGAGCATGCCCTCGGCCGAGTGCTCGAAGAGCAGCTGGCGGCAGCGCCCGCAGGGCATCAGGACGCCGCCCTTCCCGTCGACGCAGGTGAAGGCGACGAGCCGGCCGCCGCCCGTCATGTGCAGAGAGGACACCAGCGCGCACTCGGCGCAGAGCGTGAGCCCGTAGGAGGCGTTCTCGACGTTGCAGCCCGAGATCGTCCGGCCGTCGTCCACGAGCGCGGCGACCCCGACGGGGAACTTCGAGTACGGGACGTAGGCGTGGCTCATGGCCTCGAGGGCGGCCTCGCGCAGCGCCTCCCAGTCGATGTCGGTCACGACGGCTCCTCTCAGGACTTCAGGTACGGCTTGCCGGCGGCGGCCGGTCCGCGGGACTGGCCGACGAGACCGGCCACCGCGAAGATCGTCACGACGTACGGCAGCATCAGCATGAACTCGCTGGGCACGGGCGAGCCGATGACGCCGAGCACGTTCTGCAGGTTGGTCGCGAAGCCGAACAGGAGCGACGCGAGCGTCGCCTTGATCGGGTCCCACCGGCCGAAGATGACGGCGGCCAGGGCGATGAAGCCCGCGCCCGCGGTCATCTCCTTGCCGAACGCGCCGACCGCGTCGAGCGTGTAGTACGCGCCGCCGACTCCGGCGATCGCCCCGGCGAGGGAGACGTTCCAGAAGCGCGTGCGGGCGACATCGATGCCCACCGTGTCCGCGGCCTGCGGGTGCTCGCCGACGGCGCGCAGGCGGAGGCCCCACTTGGTCTTGAACAGGCCCCACCACACCGCGAAGATCGCGAAGTACATCAGGTAGACGATCACCGTCTGGTTGAACAGGACGGCGCCCACGATCGGCACCTGGCTGAGCACCGGGATCGGGAGGCGGTCGAACTTCACCGGCGAGTTGAACGTCGACGCGTCGGCGGAGAGGACCTGGGAGTAGAGGAAGCTCGTCAGGCCGGTCACCAGCACGTTCAGCACGACTCCGACGATCACCTGGTCGACCAGGTACTTGATTGCGAAGGCGGCCAGCACGAACGACACCAGGACGCTCGCGACCATCGCCGCGAGCAGGCCGAGCACTGGCTGGCGGGTGAGGGAGCCGACCATCGCCGCGGTGAAGGCGCCGGCGAGCAGCTGCCCCTCGATCGCGACGTTGACGACTCCGACACGCTCCGAGATGACGCCGCCGAGCGAGCCGAAGATCAGCGGAGTGGCGAGTCCGACGGTCCCGAGCAGAAGTCCCGAGACGGGCAGGGCGGCACCGGCCGATGCCCAGACGAGGAACCCGATCAGGAAGACCAGGGCGAAGACCGCCGAGAGCCAGAGCGGGATCCGGCGGCCGGCGCGGGTGAGTGCGGCCGACGCGACGGCCAGGGCGACCAGGAGGATCGCGACGACCACGCCCGTCCCCCGCGTCGGGAACGGGATGTCCGGCAGCGCGAAGAAGTCGGTCCCCGCGGCGAGGCGGAACGAGCTCGTCCCATCGCGGCCGAGGGCCACGAAGAGGACGACGGCGAGCAGCGCGAAGACGCCGAACGCGATCGGCGCCTTCCAGCTGCGGATCACGACGCGGTCGGGGGCGGTGGCGACGGCGGTGCTCATGCGGACACCTCCGAGGTGCGGCGGGTGCGGCGCTTCGGGGCGGCCCCGGGCGTCGGGAGGCGGAAGATCGCGCGCACCAGCGGCGGCGCGGCGATGAAGAGGACGATCAGCGACTGGACGACGAGGACCACGTCGATCGGCACGCCCTCGGCGGCCTGCATCGAGTAGCCGCCCGCCTTGAAGGCGCCGAAGAGGATGCCGGCGAAGAACACGCCCCAGGGGCGGGAGCGGCCCAGCAGCGCGACCGTGATCGCGTCGAAGCCGATGCCCGCGTCGATCCCGGAGGTGAAGCCGGTCGTGACCGTCCCCATCACCTGGGCGCTGCCGGCGAGGCCGAGCAGGCCGCCGGAGAGGAGCATCGCGTACACGTAGCTGTTCTTCACGTCGATGCCCGCGACCCGTGCCGCGTGCGGGTTCTCCCCCACCGCGCGGAACTTGAAGCCGATCGTCGAGCGGTTCAGGAGCCACCAGACGAACACGGTCGCGAGGACCGCGAAGACGAAGCCGAGCGTGAGCGAGTAGCCGGGGCCGAGGAGCGCCGGGAAGACCGCGGTCTCCTTCATCCCGGGCGACTTCGGGTTGTTCGAGCCGGGCGCCTGCAGCGCGCCGGGCGTCCGCAGGAGGTAGGAGATCAGGTAGAACGCGACGTAGTTGAGCATGATCGTGAGGATCACCTCGTGCGCGCCGGTGCGGGCCTTGAGCAGTCCCACGAGTCCGCCCCAGAGCGCGCCGCCCAGGATGCCGGCGGCGAGCGCGACGATCAGGTGCACGCCCCACGGGAGGTCGAAGGAGAAGCCGACCCAGCCCGCGCAGGCGGCGGCGATCAGCATCTGGCCGCGGCCGCCGATGTTGAACAGGCCGACGCGGAAGGCCAGCGCCACTCCGAGGCCGCCGGCGATCAGCGGGGTCGCGAAGGCCAGGGTGTCCGTCAGCGGCTTGATGCCGTTGGCGAAGCCCTCGCGGCGGAAGTTGTAGACCGAGCCCTGGAAGAGCGAGGAGTAGGCACCGGAGACGGACTGCCAGATCGCCTGCAGGGTGTCGAGCGGCCGGGCGAAGAAGTAGCCCGACGCCGCCTGGACGTCCTTGTCGGTCGCGGCGATCAGCACGCCGCCCGCGATGAGGGAGAGCAGCACGGCGAGCACCGACATCAGCGCGGTGCCGGAGAGGATCTCGCGCAGGACGCGGGAGGCACCGCTCTCGAGCGGGCCGGGGCGCACCTCCTGATCCGGCTTCTGGCCGGGCTCGAGCCCGGACGCCTTCTCGGTCTCCGCGTCGGGATCGACCGCGGGCAGTTGCGCGTCGCTCACGCCGCCGCTCCCTTCTCGGCGGGCGCCTGCCCGGCCATCATGAGCCCCAGGACCTCGCGGGGCGTGTCGGCGGGGACGATGCCGATGATCCCGCCCTTGTACATGACCGCGATGCGGTCGGCGAGCGCCGCGACCTCGTCGAGCTCCGTCGACACCACGATCACGGGGACCCCGGTGTCGCGCGTCTCGACGATGCGCTTGTGGACGAACTCGATGGAGCCGACGTCGATGCCGCGGGTGGGCTGCGCCGCGATGAACAGCCGCAGCTCCCGGCTGAGCTCGCGCGCGAGCACCACCTTCTGCTGGTTGCCTCCGGAGAGGCGGCCGACGTGGGTGCCGATCCCCTGGGCGCGCACGTCGAACTCGCGCACCCGCTCCTCGGCGAAGCGCTCGAGCTCCTTCAGCCGCAGGCCCAGTCCCTTCACGAACGGACCGCGGTCGCTGCGGTCGAGCATGAGGTTCTCGGCGATCGTGAACTCGGCGACCAGACCGTCCTCGGTGCGGTCCTCGGGGACGAAGCCGACCCCCGACTCGAGGACGCGGCGCACGGACAGCCCGTCGAGGCGGCGCCCGTCCAGGGTCACCGAGCCCTCGACCCGCTCCTGCAGGCCCATGATCGCCTCGGTGAGCTCGGTCTGGCCGTTGCCCTGCACGCCCGCGATCGCGAGGATCTCGCCGCGGCGGACCTCGAAGGAGACGTCGTCGACGACGGCCTGGCCGTTGGCGTCGCGCACGGTGAGGTTCGAGACGACGAGGGCCTCGTCGCCCGGCACCGCCTGCTCCTTCTGCACCGTCAGCTCGACGGCGCGGCCCACCATCAGCGAGGCGAGCTCGGCGTTGCTCGCCGTCGGCGACGCCTCCCCCACGACTCTGCCGAGGCGGATGACCGTGATGCGGTCCCCGACCTCGCGCACCTCGCGGAGCTTGTGCGTGATGAAGACGATGGCGGTCCCGGCCGCACGCAGCTGGCGCATGATCGCGATCAGCTCGTCGGTCTCCTGCGGGGTCAGCACCGCGGTCGGCTCGTCGAACACGAGCACCCGGGCGTCGCGGGAGAGCGCCTTGATGATCTCGACCCGCTGCTGCACGCCGACGGGGAGGTCCTCGACCAGGGCGTCGGGATCCACGTCGAAGCCGAAGCGGTCCGAGATCTCGCGCACCCGGGCGCGCGCGGCAGCGAGGTCCAGGCGCCCGCCGGCCTTCGTCTCCTCGTGGCCCAGCATGACGTTCTCGGCGACGGTGAACACGGGGACGAGCATGAAGTGCTGGTGGACCATCCCGATGCCCGCCTTCATGGCGTCACCCGGACCGGAGAAGTGCTGGACCGCGTCGTCCAGCAGGATCTCCCCCTCCTCGGCCTGGTACAGGCCGTAGAGCACGTTCATGAGCGTCGACTTGCCCGCGCCGTTCTCGCCGAGGAGGCAGTGGATCTCACCGGGTTCGACGGTGAGATCGATGTGGTCGTTGGCCACGAGCGCGCCGAAGCGCTTCGTGATGCCACGCAGTTCGAGCTTCATGGGACCAATCTAACTTTCGGTTCGCGCCACGATGCGCCGTCGGCCGGGATCGAGGGACGCAGCGGAGCCGATCCGCCCGCCGGACCGACGAAGAGGCCGGCGGTCCCGAGGTGTGCTCGGGCCCGCCGGCCTCTTCGAGGAAGCGGCTAGGACGCCGCGGGAGCGGACGGGGAGGTGACGGTGATGGAGCCGTCGATGATGCCCGCCTTGATGGTGTCGAGCTCGCCCTGCAGGTCGCCCGAGACCTTCGACTCGAAGTCGTGGAACGGCGCGATGCCGACTCCGTCGTTCTCGAGGGTGCCCACGAAGGGAGTGGGGTCGAAGTCGTCGGCTCCGGCGGAGCTGGTGACGTCGGTCGTGCCGGCCTCGATGCCCTTGAGGATCGAGGTCAGGTACAGGTCGGCGCCGTCGGGGTAGGTCTCGTACAGGTCCGCGTCCACGCCGACCATCGCGATGTCCTTGCCGGAGTCGCGGATCGCCTCGATCGCCGACTGGAAGATCGGACCGCCGACGGGGAGGATGACGTCCGCGTTCTGGTCGATCAGCGACTGCGCGGCCGACTTGGCCTCGACGCCCGCCGCGAAGCCGCCGGTGAAGGAGCCGGTCTGCGCGTCGACGTCCCAGCCGACGACCTTGACGTCCTTCCCCTTCTGCTCGTTGTAGTACTTCACGCCGTCGGCGTAGCCGTCCATGAAGATCGTGACGGTCGGGAACTGCTGGCCGCCGTAGGTGCCGACGACGCCGGTCTTGGAGTACGACGCGGCCGTGTAGCCGGCGAGGAACGCCGCCTGCGAGGTGTCGAAGGTGATCGGCTTGACGTTCGGCAGGTCGATCGACGCGTCGTCGATGATCGCGAAGTCGATGTCCGTGTTCGCCTCGGCCGCGGCCGACGTGGCCTCGGCCAGCGCGAAGCCGACGGTGATGATCAGGTTGCAGCCCTGGTCGACGAGGCTGGTCAGGTTCGGGGCGTAGTCCGTCTCGGACTCCGAGGTGACGGTCTTCGGCGTGACGCCGAGGTCCTCCGAGGCCTTCACGAGGCCGTTGTAGCCGAGCTCGTTGAACGACTTGTCGTCGAACCCGCCCGCGTCGGAGACCATGCAGGGCAGGAAGTCGCCACCGGCGGCGGCGCTGGAGCCGCTCTCCTCGGGGGCGGAGGCGCAACCGGCGAGAAGCGCGGTGACGCCGAGGGCGGCGAGACCGCCGAACGCGGCCTTACGCGAGGTGATAGTCAAGATGTCGTCCTCCAGGAATGCGGCCCCGCGCGACGAGCGCAGCAGGGCGTCGATCCCCACACGTTACCCAATGTGACAAGCCGCTCAGCCGCCCGGACGGTGGTGGTCAGGAAGAGTTACACAGTGTTGATCTTCGCGACACGCGGAGCGTGTCGCGGGGTGCGGGCGGCTGTGCTCGATTCCGAGCCGCGGGGCGGCTCGGCGCGGTCGGCTGGGCTCGATTCCGAGCCGCGGGGCGGCTCGGCGCGGTCGGCTTCGCGACGGGTGCGTTCCGCAGAGCGGGTCGCGTCGGGCTGGCCTGAATCGCTTGGCACGCGATTCCGGCTCGCGGCCCTCTCCCCTGCTGCCGGACGTCGAAGGCGTTCGGAGGAGCTCCGCGCTGCGCGCGGTCGGGCTCGACGCGATGCTCCTCCATGGTGGTCGAGTTGCCGCGGAAGCGGCGTATCGAGACCCAGCCACCAGCACCCAGGGCGACGGCCGAGGCCCTCATCGAGGGTGGTCGAGTGGCCGCGCGAACGGCGGATCGGGACCGCCGCACGCGCATGAGGCGAGGGGCGGAACGGCGAGGGGCGGAACGGCGAAGCGCGGCGCCTCCGAGGGGAGGGCCGCGCTTCGACGGGTGGGACGGAGTGCTAGAGGACGTCGGTGCGGCCGGAGAGGCGCAGGGCGTCGACGACGCCCTTGACCTTCTGGGCGTTCTCGGTCGTGGTCACCAGGAGCGCATCGGGGGTGTCCACGACGACGATGTCCTTCACTCCGATGAGGGCGATGGTGCGGTTGCCGCCGCTGACGACGATGCCCGTCGCGGAGTCGGCGAGCACACGCGCGTCCTCGCCGAGGATGGCGAGGTCCGAGCGGAGTCCGCTCGAGTGCAGCTTCGCGATGGACGCGAAGTCGCCCACGTCGTCCCAGGAGAAGTGGCCCGGCACGACGGCCAGCTTGCCCGCGGCCGCGGCCGGCTCGGCGACGGAGTAGTCGATCGCGATCTTCTCCAGGCCCGGCCAGATGCGGTCGACGACCGCGCCGCGCTCCGGGGTGTCCCACGCGGCGGCGAGCTCGAGCAGTCCGGCGAGCAGCTTCGGCTTCGCGCGGCCGAGCTCCTCGAGGAGGCGGTCGGCGCGGGCGATGAACATGCCCGCGTTCCAGAGGTACTGGCCACTGGAGAGGTAGGCGCGCGCGGTGTCGGCGTCGGGCTTCTCGACGAAGGAGTCGACGGCGAGCGTGTGCGTCGCTCCGTCGATCCCGAGGTGCTTCCCGGTGCGGATGTAGCCGAAGCCCACGGCAGGCTCGGTCGGCGTGATGCCGATGGTCGCGATGTAGCCCGCGTCCGCCGCGACGACGGCCTCGGCGACCGCGTCGTGGAACAGCTGCTGACCGCTGATGACGTGGTCGGCGGCGAACGAGCCGATGATCACCCCCGGCTGGCGGCGCTCGAGGATGGCGGCGGCCAGGCCGATCGCGGCGGAGGAGTCGCGCGGCTCGCTCTCGAGGACGACGTTGAGGTCCTCGAGGCTCTCGAGCTGCTCCTCGACGGCGGCGCGGTGCGCGCGGCCGGTCACGACCATGATCCGGTCGGCGCCCGAGATGGGCGCGAGGCGGTCCCAGGTGTCGCGGAGGAGGGTCTGTCCCGATCCCGTCAGATCGTGCAGGAACTTCGGGGCGTCGGCCCGGGAGAGCGGCCACAGCCTCGAGCCGATCCCGCCGGCGGGGATCACGCTGTAGAAGCGGTCGAGCGGGGCGCGGCCATCGGTCTCAGGTGATGTCATGTCCGCAGGATACAAGGGAGCCCGAGCGCGACCGTCCGTTCACCCGAGCGCGCGCCGCCGTTCATCCCGCCGCCGTAGCGTCCGGGGCGTGAGAGTCGCGGTCGTCACCGAGAGCTTCCTGCCGTCCTTGAACGGCGTGACCACGAGCGTCCTGCGGGTGCTCGACGAGTTCGCGGAGCGCGGGATCGAGGCGCTCGTCGTCTGTCCGGCCGCGGGGGCGCCGGGCCACTACGCGGGCCACCGCGTCGTGGAGCACCCGGCGATCGCCTACCGCGACTTCCCGGTCGGGATCCCCACGCTGGCCCTCACCCGGGAGCTGGCCGACTTCGAGCCCGACGTGGTGCACATCGCCTCGCCCTTCCTCCTCGGCGCCCGCGCCATCGCCTCGGCCGGCCGGCTCGGCGTGCCGAGTGTCGCGATCTACCAGACGGACGTCGCGCGATTCGCGGCCCGCTACGGCATCCGCGGCGCCCGCGCCCTCGCCTGGCGGGTGATCCGCCAGATCCACGCCGGGGCGGACCTGACCCTCGCCCCCTCCACCAGCGCCCTCGACGACCTCGCCGCCGCCGGCATCGAGCGCACCGCGCTGTGGGGCCGCGGCGTGCAGAGCGAGCGCTTCCACCCGCGCCGCCGCTCCTCCCCCTATGCGCAGGCCGTCCGAGCCGGACTCGGCGCCGACGACGCGCTCGTCGGCTACATCGGGCGCCTCTCCCCCGAGAAGAGGGTGGAGCGGATGGCGGCACTCGCCTCCCTCCCGCACACGGAGCTGGTCGTGGGCGGCTACGGCCCCTCCTCCGCCCGGGTCGCCGCCGCCCTCGGCCCGGCGGCGCGGATGCTCGGCCGGCTCGACGGCGACCGGCTGCCGGCGGTCTTCGCCGCGCTCGACGTCTTCGTGCACACCGGAACGGAGGAGACGTTCGGCCAGACGGTGCAGGAGGCGCAGGCGTCCGGCACCGCGGTGGTCGCGCCGCACGCGGGCGGCCCCACCGACCTCATCGAGCACGGCGTGGACGGCCTGCTCTACGCGCCCGAGAGCGACTCGGACCTGCGCCGGCAGGTGGAGCGCCTGGTCCGCGATCCCGCACTGCGCGCCCGGCTCGGCGAGGCGGGCCGCCGCCGCGTGCTCCACCGCACCTGGAGCGCGCTCACCGACGAGCTCCTCGCGCACTACGCGACCGCGGGGGCGCCCGCCCTCGCCCTGCCCCGCAGCTAAGGCTCGCCTAAGCCGCGCCCGCCTGCGAGCGCGCTTAGAATCGGAGGGCGAGTTTCTCGTCGCTCCCCGCCCCGTCCCCGTCCACGCGACGTGGGAACAGGTCAGGCCGTCGGAGCACAACCAGGGAGGGTTGTTCGTGTCAGTTCAAGCTGCTCAAACCCTCGCACCCCGGAAGCAGGGGAAGATCCGGCGTCCGGCCGGCACCCTGTACCGCGGTCGCGAAGGCATGTGGTCGTGGGTGCTCCACCGGATCACCGGTGTAGCCATCTTCTTCTTCCTCCTCGTCCACGTCCTCGACTCCGCTCTCATCGCCGTGAGCCCCGAGGCGTACAACGCGGTCATCGGCACGTACAAGAACCCGATCATGGGACTCGGCGAGACCGGGCTCGTGGGCGCCATCGCGTTCCACGCGCTGAACGGCCTGCGGATCATCCTGGTCGACTTCTGGAGCTGGGCGACCCGCAACCAGCGCGTCCTCTTCTGGGTCGTCATGGGCCTCTGGGTCGTGCTGATGCTCGGCTTCGCGCCGCGCCACCTGATCAACGTCTTCAGCGAGGGGGGTGCGCATTGAGCACCGTCGCCGCACCGCGGACCCCGCACACCCCGACCCGCTCCTCCGGCACCAACTGGGAGAAGTGGGGCTGGATCTACATGCGCGCCTCCGGCGTCGTGCTGATCGTCCTGATCTTCGGGCACCTCATCTACAACCTGCTGCTGGGCGACGGCATCAAGGCCATCGACTTCGGCTTCGTCGGCGGCAAGCTGGCGAACCCGTTCTGGCAGTGGTGGGACGTCCTCATGCTGTGGCTCGCGCTGATCCACGGCGGCAACGGCATGCGCACGCTGGTCAACGACTACGCGACCTCGCCCCTGCTGGCCAAGGCCTTCAAGGGCGGCATCCTCGTCGCCGTCGTCGCGCTGATCGCGCTCGGCACCTGGGTCGTCTTCGCGTTCGACCCGTGCCCCGCCGGCACCGCCGCGGATCTGCTGCCCTCCTTCTGCGCAGCGTGACCACGGTGCCGCGGATCGGAGAGGGGCCCGCGCCCCTCCCGGTCCGCGGCACCGCGTCCCGGCACCTCCCCCTCCCATCCCCGTACGACGGAGCACCCACCCCGTGAGCACACCAGGCCACTCCCACACCGGCGCCGACCAGAGCGCCTTCGCGCAGACCGTCGGACCCGACGGCGTCCACTACCACCAGTTCGACGTCGTCATCGTCGGCGCCGGCGGTGCCGGGATGCGCGCGGCCATCGAGGCCGGCCCCAAGGCGAAGACGGCCGTGATCTCGAAGCTGTACCCGACCCGCTCCCACACCGGAGCGGCGCAGGGCGGCATGGCCGCCGCCCTCGCGAACGTCGAGGAGGACAGCTGGGAGTGGCACACCTTCGACACCGTCAAGGGCGGCGACTACCTCGTCGACCAGGACGCGGCCGAGATCCTCGCGAAGGAGGCCATCGACGCGGTCATCGACCTCGAGAACATGGGCCTGCCCTTCAACCGCACCGAGGAGGGCAAGATCGACCAGCGCCGCTTCGGCGGCCACACCCGCGACCACGGCAAGGCGCCCGTCCGCCGCGCCTGCTACGCGGCCGACCGCACCGGCCACATGATCCTGCAGACGCTGTTCCAGAACTGCGTCCGGCTCGGCATCAACTTCTACAACGAGTTCTACGTCCTCGACCTGGTGATGACCGAGGTCGACGGAGTGGCCAAGCCCTCCGGCGTCGTCGCCTACGAGCTGGCCACGGGCGAGCTGCATGTCTTCCAGGCGAAGGCGATCATCTTCGCGACCGGCGGCTTCGGCAAGATCTACAAGACCACCTCCAACGCGCACACCCTCACCGGCGACGGCGTCGGCATCATCTGGCGCAAGGGCCTCCCCCTGGAGGACATGGAGTTCTTCCAGTTCCACCCGACCGGCCTCGCCGGCCTCGGCATCCTCCTCACCGAGGGAGCGCGAGGAGAGGGTGCGATCCTCCGCAACGCCTCGGGCGAGCGCTTCATGGAGCGCTACGCCCCCACCATCAAGGACCTCGCGCCGCGCGACATCGTCGCCCGCTGCATGGTCCAGGAGGTGGCGGAGGGCCGCGGCGCCGGACCGCACAAGGACTACGTGCTGCTGGACTGCACCCACCTGGGCGCCGAGGTCCTCGAGACCAAGCTCCCCGACATCACCGAGTTCGCCCGCACCTACCTGGGCGTCGACCCCGTCGTCGAGCCGGTCCCCGTCATGCCGACCGCGCACTACGCGATGGGCGGCATCCCGACCAACGTCAAGGCCGAGGTGCTCTCGGACAACACGACCGTCGTCCCCGGCCTCTACGCCGCCGGAGAGTGCGCGTGCGTCTCGGTGCACGGCTCCAACCGCCTCGGCACCAACTCCCTCCTCGACATCAACGTCTTCGGCAAGCGCAGCGGCAACAACGCCGCCGACTACGCCAAGACGGTCGACTTCACCCCCCTGCCCGCCGACCCGGCCGGCGCGATCCGCGACATGCTCGCCTCGCTCCGCTCCGCGACCGGCACCGAGCGGATCGCCTCGATCCGCAAGGAGCTGCAGGACGAGATGGACAAGAACGCCCAGGTGTTCCGCACCGACGAGTCCCTCGAGGCCGTCACCGGGACCATCCAGCGCCTGCGCGACCGGTTCCGCAACATCTCGGTGCAGGACAAGGGCAAGCGCTTCAACACCGACCTCCTCGAGGCCGTCGAGCTGGGCTTCCTGCTCGACCTCGCCGAGGTCGTCGTCTACTCGGCGCGCAACCGCAAGGAGAGCCGCGGCGGCCACATGCGCGACGACTTCCCGAAGCGCGACGACGAGAACTACATGCAGCACACGATGGCGTACCTCTCCGGTGACGCCCACTCCTCCGACGCCGGTGACCACATCCGGCTCGACTGGAAGCCCGTCGTGATCACCCGGTACCAGCCGATGGAGAGGAAGTACTAGCCATGTCGACCGCTACCCTCGAGCAGCCGCCCGCCGCCCCCGCGGCCCCGGAGGCGTTCACCGTCACGTTCATCATCCGCCGCTTCGACCCCGAGGTGGACGCCGAGCCGCGCTGGCAGGACTTCGACGTCGAGATGTACTCGACCGACCGCGTCCTCGACGCCCTGCACCGCATCAAGTGGGACCAGGACGGATCGCTGACCTTCCGCCGCTCGTGCGCGCACGGCATCTGCGGATCCGACGCGATGCGGATCAACGGCCGCAACCGCCTGGCCTGCAAGACGCTGATCAAGGATCTCGACATCTCGCAGCCGATCTACATCGAGGCGATCAAGGGTCTGCCCCTCGAGAAGGACCTCGTCGTCGACATGGAGCCGTTCTTCGCCTCCTACCGCGAGGTGCAGCCGTTCCTGGTCGCCAATACCCCGGCGCCCAAGGGCAAGGAGCGCGTGCAGTCGGTCGCCGACCGCGCCCGCTTCGACGACACCACGAAGTGCATCCTCTGCGCCGCGTGCACCTCGTCCTGCCCCGTGTTCTGGACCGACGGGCAGTACTTCGGCCCCGCGGCGATCGTGAACGCCCACCGCTTCATCTTCGACTCGCGCGACGACGCGGGTGGAGCGCGCCTGGACATCCTCAACGACAAGGAGGGCGTGTGGCGCTGCCGCACGACCTTCAACTGCACGGAGGCGTGCCCGCGCGGCATCCAGATCACGCAGGCGATCGCCGAGGTGAAGCAGGCCGTCATCCGCGGCCGCGCCTGATCCTCCCCCTCGCGAACGCGTCCGGCCCGCCGGGATCCTCGGATCCGGCGGGCCGGACGCGTTCCTGCGTGTAGGCGGGCGCGTGCACGGGAGCGCCGCGAGGCCTCAGTACGCTGGAGGAATGACCGAGGCGGCCGACACTCCCCGCGGGATCCCGGGCCTGTTCGAGCGGGTCATGCGGACGCGGCCGGTGCGGGTGATGCTCCACTACTCCGAGACCGGCGGGCCCCTCTTCGCCTCCGGACTCGCCTTCCAGGCCCTGTTCGCGGTCTTCGCGGCGCTCTTCGTCTTCTTCGCCGTCTTCGGCTTCTGGGTGCGCGACGACTCGGTGCTGCGCGACTCCCTCCTCGACCTGGTGACCCGCTCCGTCCCCGGTCTGATCGGCGGGAAGAACGCCCTCGTGTCGGTCGACGACCTGCTCGACTCGTCGATCCTCGGCTGGACGGGTGCGATCGCGGCCGCCGGCCTGCTCTGGACGGCGCTGAACTTCCTGGGGAGCCTGCGCCAGGCGGTCCGGCTGCTCTTCTCGCTCCCCGGACCCACGACCCTCTTCGTCCTGCTCAAGCTCAAGGACGCGGGGCTCGCCCTGGTCTTCGGGGCGGTGCTGCTGGTCTCGGCCGGTCTCTCCGTGTTCTCGACCTCGCTGGTGGACGTGGCGTTCGGCTTCCTCGGGATCGGCAGCGAGTCGATGCCGGCCCGACTCGCCGGCAGCGCGGTCGGCCTGCTGATCATGCTGGCCCTGGACACGGGCACGCTCGCCGGCTCCTTCCGCATCCTCTCGGGCATCTCGATCCCCTGGAAGAACCTCTGGGCGGGCTCTCTGCTCGGCGGGATCGCTCTCGGCGCGCTCAAGGTCCTCGGGACGCAGCTGCTGGGCGGCGCCTCCCGCAATCCGCTGCTCGCCTCGTTCGCGGTCCTCATCGGTCTGCTGATCTGGTTCAACCTCGTCTGCCAGGTGATCCTGATCGCCGCGTCGTGGATCTCCGTCGGGATGAGCGACGCCGGGATCTCGGCGCGCAAGCTCACGCCGGAGGAGCGCGAGAAGGAGCGGGAGGAGCAGCTTCGCACCGCCCGCCGCACTCTCGCCGAGGCCGAGCGCGAGCGGCTTCGCGCCGCGCTGCCGGAGGCGTCCCTCCTCAAACGACGGCGCCTGGAGCGCCAGCTCGCGCAGCTCGAGGAGGAGCTCGAGCAGCTCGCCGCCTGACCCGGCGGACTACTTCGCGTCCCTCCCGGCGTCGCCGCGCCCGATTCCGCCTGCCGAGTCTGTCCGTTTCTGTTGACTTCCCTCCCGAACGGGTCTAAAAAGAGGTAAACGCAGATCCGAGGTCGGAAACGACACCGCGGATCCGGCGCACCACCCACGGCGAGACGACGGAGTCCACATGTACGCACCGGAGCGGCACCAGGCGATCCTGGACCGCGCCCGCACCGACGGGCGCGTCGAGGTCCGCGATCTCGCCCTCTCCCTCGCCGTGACGCCGGAGACGATCCGCCGCGATCTCACCAGCCTCGAGAAGCGGGGCCTGCTGCGCCGTGCGCACGGCGGCGCCATCCCCGTCGAGCGGCTGGGCATCGAGCCCGAGGTCGCCGCCCGCGAGGGACACCTCGCCGGCGAGAAGGACCGCATCGCCACCGCGGCCCTCGCCGAGGTGCCCGACGGCGGCTCGATCGCCATCGACGCCGGCACCACCACGGTGCGGCTGGCGGAGCTGCTCCCCCTGGACCGCCGGCTGACGGTCGTCACCCACTCCCTCCCCGTCGCGATGGCGCTCGTCGGCCGGCCCAACATCGACCTCCACCTCATCGGCGGGCACCTGCGCGGAGTCACGCAGGCCGCCGTCGGGCCGTGGGCCGCCCAGGCCCTCTCCACGGTCTCGGTGGACGTCGCCTTCATCGGCACGAACGGCCTCAGCGTCGAGCGCGGGCTCACCACCCCCGATCTCGACGAGGCCGTCGTCAAGTCCGCGATCATCGCCTCCGCGCGCCGGGTCGTGGTCCTCGCCGACCACTCGAAGTTCGGCCGTCAGGACTTCGGGCACGTCGCTCCGCTGTCCGCGGTCGACACCGTCATCACCGACGCCGATGTCGACGACGAGCTCGCCGACGACATCGAGTCGGCCGGCCCGGAGGTCGTCCGCGCATGATCGTCACCGTCACCGCCAACCCGAGCATCGACGTCACCCTCTCCACGAGCGGCTTCGCCGTCGGCGAGGTCAACCGTGCGCACGACGTGCGGCGCGACCCGGCCGGCAAGGGCGTCAACGTCGCCCGTGCCCTCGCGCGCAACGGCGTCGAGGCGACCGCGGTCTACCCGGCCGACGCCTCCACCGGCCTCGACCTGTCCACGATGCTCCGGGCCGCCGGAGTCCGCTCGGCCAGTGCGGCGATCGCCCACCCGATCCGCACCAACATCACCGTGGTCGACGACCGGACGGGCCGCACCACCAAGATCAACGAGCCCGGCCCCGCCGTCACGGAGGAGGAGGCCCGCGCCCTCTCCCAGCTGATCGGCGAGCACGTCTCGGCCTCGCCCCGCTGGCTCGTCGCCTGCGGCAGCGTCCCCCCGGGACTGGGAGCGGACTTCTACCCCGCCCTCGGCCGCCTCGCCCTGCACTTCGGCGTCCCCCTCGCCGTCGACACCTCGGGAGCCCCCCTGACCGCGATCATCGCGGCCGGCACCGCCACCCTGGTGAAGCCCAACCTCGAGGAGCTCGAGGAGCTCCTCGGCCGCTCCCTGACGACGGTCGGAGACGTCGTCGCCGGAGCCCGTGAACTCCTGCAGCTGCCCGACGCGCGAGCGCTCGTCAGTCTCGGAGAGCACGGCGCCCTCCTCGTCACGGCGCACGCGTCGTGGTGGGCGGGCGCCCCCGCCGTCGTGCCCCTCAGCACCGTCGGCGCCGGCGACAGCACGCTCGCCGGCTACCTCTCGGCCGTCGACGCCACGGAGGCGGAGCGCCTCGCGACAGCAGTCGCGTGGGGTACCGCCGCCGTCCAGCTCCCGGGCAGCGAAGCCCCGGGTCCCGACTCCCTTCGCCTCGACGACGTCTCCGTCGTCGAGAACCCCGACCCCACCCTCCCGATTGGAGAACTGAGCGCATGACTGCTCTCACCGAGGCGTCGACGGTCATCGTCGACCTCACCGCCGCCACGAAGGACGAGGCCACCGCGCAGCTCGCGAAGACGCTCGCCGACGCCGGCCGCGTCACCGACCTCGACGGCTTCCTCGCCGACGTCCGCGACCGCGAGTCGCAGATGGCGACCGGCATGCCCGGCGGCATCGGGATCCCCCACGCCCGCTCCTCCCACGTCGTCTCGCCCAGCGTGGCGGTCGGCATCGCGAAGCAGGGCGTCGACTTCGGCGCCCCCGACGGCCCGGCCGACCTGATCTTCCTGATCGCGGCTCCGGACGGCGCCGACCAGGCGCACCTCAAGATCCTCGCCCAGCTCGCCCGCAAGCTGATCCACGAGTCCTTCACCGGTTCCCTCCGCGCCGCCGCCAGCGGCCAGGAGGTCGCGGACATCATCGCCCGAGAGGTCGTCGTCTCATGAGGATCGTCGCCGTCACCAGCTGCATCGCCGGCATCGCGCACACCTACATGGCGGCCGAGGCCCTCGAGCAGGCCGCGAAGAAGAAGGGGTACGAGATCCAGGTCGAGACCCAGGGCGCCGCGGGCTCCGATCCCATGTCGGACCGGACCATCGCCGACGCCGACGTCGTGATCCTCGCCGCCGACCTCGAGGTCCGCGGCAAGGAGCGCTTCGCCGGGAAGCCCACCCTCGAGGTGGGCACGTCGGAGGCGCTCGCTAAGGCGGCCGACGTCATCGACCGCGCCGTCGCGAAGGTGCAGGACGCGCCCGCCGCGAGCCCCGCCTCCGGCCCGCGCTTCGTCGCCGTGACCAGCTGCATCGCGGGCATCGCCCACACGTACATGGCGGCGGAGGCGCTCGAGCAGGCCGCGAAGAAGCGCGGCTACCCGATCCACGTCGAGACCCAGGGCGCGGCCGGCTCGGACGAGATGACCGCCGCCGACATCGCCGCCGCGGACGTCGTCATCCTCGCCGCCGACCTCGAGGTCCGCGGCAAGGACCGCTTCGCCGGCAAGCCGATCCTCCAGGTGGGCGTCGCCGAGGCACTGTCCAAGCCGGACGAGGTCCTCGACCGCGCTCTGGCCCTCCGCGGCTCCGGCTCCGCCGCGTCCGCCCCCGCCCGCTCGACTCCGGCCGCGGCCCCCGCCGCGCCGAAGAAGGTCGGCGTCGGCACGCGCATCCGCCAGAACCTGATGACCGGCGTCTCCTACATGATCCCGTTCGTCGCGGCGGGCGGTCTGCTGATCGCGCTGTCGTTCCTGTTCGGCGGCTACCGGATCGTCGACTTCACGGCCCAGCAGATCATCGACGACGGCTTCAACGTCGCGAACATCACCGACTGGGCCGGAGTGATGTTCCTGATCGGAAGCGCGACCTTCGCGTTCCTGGTGCCGGTGCTCTCGGGCTTCATCGCCTTCGGCATCGCCGACCGTCCCGGCATCGCGCCGGGCTTCCTCGGCGGCGCGGTCGCGGTCACCGTCGGCGCGGGCTTCCTGGGCGGCCTCGCCTCCGGCTTCATCGCCGGCTACGCGGCCCTCTACATCTCGCGGATCAAGCTCCCCGCGGCGTTCAAGTCGCTGATGCCCGTCGTGATCATCCCCCTGATCGCCACCTTCATCACCGGCTTCCTGATGTTCGTGGTGCTCGGAGCGCCGCTCCGCGCACTGAGCGAGGGCCTGTCGTCCTGGCTCTCGGGCCTCTCGGGCGGCAACCTGATCATCCTGGGGATCATCCTCGGCCTGATGATGGCGTTCGACATGGGCGGTCCGGTCAACAAGGTGGCCTACGCCTTCGCGACCACCGGCCTCGCCTCCGTCCCCGCCGACGGCGACCCGAACTCCGTGCAGTTCAAGGTGATGGCGATCGTCATGGCCGCCGGCATGACCCCGCCGCTGGGTCTGGCCCTCGCCACGACGCTCCGCAAGCGCCTGTTCACCGACGCCGAGCGCCAGAACGGCAAGGCCGCCTACCTGCTGGGCGCGTCCTTCATCTCGGAGGGAGCCATCCCGTTCGCCGCGGTCGACCCGCTGCGCGTGATCCCGTCCGCCATGGTCGGCTCGGCCGTCACGGGTGCGCTCGTCGCGCTCTTCGGCTCCACCCTCCGCGCCCCGCACGGCGGCGTCTGGGTCACCGGTCTCGTCGGGCAGCCGATCCTCTACCTGGTCGCCATCCTGGTGGGCATGGTCGTCACGGCCGTCTGCGTGATCATCGCGAAGAGCATCAAGCGCGCCCCGGTGGTCGCCGAGGTGCCCGAGCCCGCCACCGCGCAGGCCGTCCCCGCCTGATCCCCTCCGACCGACCGTCCTGAGCGGTCCCGCCGGCGGTCGCCTCCGCGCTCCTCCCCCTCTCCGAGGGAGTCGCGCGAGGCGGCCGCCGGCTTCCGCGTTCCGAGGTGCGAGCGCGGCCGGGCGGCCCGCTCCGCGGCTCCGAATAGACTGCTCCGGTGACTCGCAGCACCCTCCGCATCGCCTCCGTCAACGTGAACGGCGTCCGCGCCGCCTACCGCAAGGGGATGGGCGACTGGCTCGCCGCTCGCGACGTCGACGTCCTGGCCCTGCAGGAGGTCCGCGCCTCCACGGACGACCTCACGGGGCTCCTCGGGGACGAGTGGGACGTGCTGCACGACGAGGCGACCGCCAAGGGGCGCGCCGGAGTCGCTCTCGCCTCGCGCAGGCGCGCCACGATCCACCGCGTGACGTTCGGCGCCGACGACTTCGACTCGGCCGGACGCTGGCTCGAGGCCGACTACGAGGTCGGCGGCCGCTCGCTCACCGTCGTCTCCACCTACGTCCACTCCGGCGAGGTCGGCACCCCCAAGCAGGTCGAGAAGTACCGCTTCCTCGACGCGATGGAAGCGCGCCTGCCCGAGATCCGGGCGCACAGCGAGCTCGCCGTGGTGATGGGCGACCTCAACGTCGGCCACCGCACGCTCGACATCAAGAACTGGAAGGGCAACGTCAAGAAGGCAGGCTTCCTCCCGGAGGAGCGCGCCTACGTCGACCGCTTCGTCGGCGCCGAGGGCGACCCGGACTACAACGCCGGTGCCGGACTGGGCTGGGTCGACCTCGGCCGCCGGTTCGCGGGCGAGGTGCCCGGACCGTACACGTGGTGGTCCCAGCGCGGCCAGGCCTTCGACACCGACACCGGCTGGCGCCTCGACTACCAGCTCGCCACGCCCGCGCTCGCCGACCTCGCCCGCAGCTACGAGGTCGACCGCGCCGCCTCCTACGACACCCGCTGGTCCGACCACTCCCCCGTGGTCGTCGACTACGAGCTCTGACCCTCTCCCCCGCGAACCGACCCCTCGAGGCCACCCATGACTCCCAGCACCCCGGGCGCCAAGCCCGTCATCTTCTCCGGCATGCAGCCCTCCTCCGGGTCGCTGCACCTCGGCAACTACATCGGCGCGCTGACCCAGTGGGTCGCGATGCAGGAGGACTTCGACGCCTACTTCTGCGTCGTCGACCTGCACGCGATCACGGTCCCGCAGGACCCGCAGCAGCTCCGCGAGCGCACCCGCGCGACCGCCGCGCAGTACATCGCCGCGGGCATCGACCCCGCGCGCTCGACCCTCTTCATCCAGTCCCACGTACCCGCTCACGCCGAGCTCGCCTGGGTCCTCAACACCCTGACCGGCTTCGGCGAGGCCAGCCGGATGACGCAGTTCAAGGACAAGTCGGCGAAGCAGGGCGCCGAGGCCGCCTCGGTGGGCCTGTTCACCTACCCGATCCTGATGGCGGCCGACATCCTGCTGTACCAGACGGACGCGGTGCCGGTCGGCGAGGACCAGCGCCAGCACCTGGAGCTCACCCGCGATCTCGCCGCGCGCTTCAACTCGCGCTTCGGCGAGACCTTCGCCGTGCCGGAGCCCCACATCGTGCGCGAGACCGCGAAGATCTTCGACCTGCAGAACCCGGGCGCCAAGATGTCGAAGTCGGCGGAGTCGGATGCGGGCCTGCTCAGCGTGCTCGACGAGCCGAAGGCGACCGCGAAGAAGATCATGCGCGCCGTGACGGACACCGAGTCGGAGGTGCGCTTCGACCGGGCGGCGAAGCCCGGCGTCTCGAACCTGCTGACGATCTACTCGGTCCTCGCCGACCGCTCCGTCGAGTCGCTGGAGCAGGAGTACGCGGGCCGCGGCTACGGGGACCTCAAGAAGGGCCTCGTCGAGGTGGTCGCCGCCACCTTCGACCCGATCCGAGCGCGGACCGCGGAGCTGCTCGCCGACCCGGCCGAGCTCGACCGGGTCCTCTCCCTCGCCGCCGACCGCGCGTCCGAGACCGCGGAGCGCACGCTCGCCGCCGTCTACGACTCCGTCGGCCTCCTCCGCCGCGTCCGCTGAGGCGGCCGTGCTGCGGCTCGCGCTCTTCGACCTCGACGACACCCTCTTCGCCCATGCCCGCGCTGTGCGGGAGGGGATCGTCGCGTACGCCGCCTCGCTCGGCGCCGCCTACGCCGGCGAGCCGGCCGACGTGCAGCGCCGCTGGCACCTGCTCGAGGAGGAGCACTACCACCGCTACCTCGCGGGCGAGCTCGACTACGAGGGCCAGCGCCGGGCGCGCGCCACGGACTTCGCCTCGGAGGCCGGAGTCGGGCTGACTCCCGAGGAGGCGAGCTCCTGGTTCCGCGGGTACCTCGAGCACTACGTCGCCGCCTGGACCCTCCACGACGACGCGCTGCCCGTCCTCGACCGGCTCGACGCCGCCGGAGTCCGCCTCGGCGTCATCACCAACGGCGTGCTCGACTTCCAGCGGGGGAAGATCGAGGGCACGGGCCTCTCCGGTCGCTTCGAGCACGTGGTCGCCTCCGGCGACGTCGGCGTCACCAAGCCGGACGCGCGGATCTTCGCGATCGCCTGCGAGCGGTTCGGGGTCTCTCCGGAGGAGGCCCTCTACGTCGGCGACCGGCTCGGCACCGACGCCGTCGGAGCGGCCGCTGCGGGCCTGCGCGGCGTCTGGCTCGACCGCGTCGGCGGTCCCGAGCACGGCCGCGAGCTGCCGCCCGAGGCGGTCGAGCTGGGCGTGCGCCGGATCGCTTCCCTGGACGAGCTGGACGCGCAGCTCGGGCTGTCGGCGGACTGAGTCCTCACCCGGTTCGGGTCTCGATAAGCCGCCTGCAGCGACTACCCGACAAGCATGCAGGTCCGAATTGCCGGGTCTCGATGAGCCGGCTGCGGCGACCACTCGACCAGCATGGGGATGCCCGAACCACCCCGTTGCGAGACCCCCTGCGCCGTCATCGGAACGACGAAGCGCCCCACCCGACCCGAGGGTCGGACAGGGCGCTTCACCGTGAACGGACGCACATCATCCGCTCGCCGCACGAGGCGAACGGGGAGAACGCGTGTCAGTGTTGTCCCCTAACCGGACGGAACCCGCTCCCCGAGACGCGACCACCTCGATGAGCCGACCGCGCCGCGGCAGGCAGGGACTGCCGCGGAGAAAACTACTGCACGTCCTCGTCGATCCAGTCGAAGGTCTTGGTGACGGCCTTCTTCCAGAGGCGGTACTGGCGGGCGGCCTCGTCCTGGTCCATCTGCGGGGTCCAGCGCGAGTCCTCCTGCCAGTTCTGGCGCAGGTCGTCGAGGTTCTCCCAGAACCCGACCGCGAGACCGGCCGCGTAGGCCGCTCCGAGCGCGGTGGTCTCCGCGACGACCGGTCGGACGACCGGGACGCCGAGGATGTCGGCCTGGAACTGCATGAGCAGGTTGTTGGCGATCATGCCGCCATCGACCTTGAGCTCCTGCAGGGGGACGCCGGAGTCGGCGTTGACCGCGTCCAGGACCTCGCGGGTCTGGAAGGCGGTCGCCTCGAGCGCGGCGCGGGCGATGTGGCCCTTGTTGACGTAGCGGGTGAGGCCGACGAGGGCTCCGCGTGCGTCGGAGCGCCAGTAGGGGGCGAACAGACCCGAGAAGGCGGGCACGAAGTACGCGCCTCCGTTGTCCTCGACCGTGGCGGCCAGCGCCTCGACCTCGGGGGCCGAGCCGATGAGGCCCAGGTTGTCGCGCAGCCACTGGATCAGCGAGCCGGAGACCGCGATCGAGCCCTCGAGCGCGTAGTGCACCTCGCCGTCGCCGAGCTTGTAGCCGATGGTGGTGAGCAGACCGTTCTTCGAGTGGACGATCTCGGTGCCCGTGTTGAAGATCAGGAAGTTGCCGGTGCCGTAGGTGTTCTTCGCCTCGCCCGGGTCGAACGCCGCCTGGCCGAAGGTCGCGGCCTGCTGGTCGCCGAGGATGCCGGCGATCGGGACCTCGCGCAGCAGCGACGACGACTCGACGTGGCCGTAGACCTCGGAGGAGGAGCAGACCTCGGGGAGCATCGACTTCGGGACCCCGAAGGCCTCGAGGATGTCGTCGCGCCACTCGAGGGTCTCGAGGTCGAGGAACAGGGTGCGGGAGGCGTTGGTGACGTCGGTCTTGTGGACGCCGCCGTCGATGCCGCCGGTCAGGTTCCAGAGGACCCAGGTGTCCGTCGTGCCGAAGATCAGGTCGCCCGCCTCGGCCTTCTCGCGAGCACCCTCGACGTTCTCGAGGATCCAGACGATCTTGGTGCCGGAGAAGTAGGTCGCGAGCGGGAGGCCCACGATCGACTTGAAGCGGTCAGCGCCCTCGTCGCCCGCGAGGCGGTCGACGATCGACTGGGTGCGGGTGTCCTGCCAGACGATCGCGTTGTAGACCGGCTTGCCGGTCGTCCTGTCCCAGACGACAGCGGTCTCGCGCTGGTTGGTGATGCCGACGGAGGCGATGTCGTGGCGGGTCAGGTCGGCGCGGGAGAGAGCCTGGCCGATCACCTCGCGGACGTTGTTCCAGATCTCGATCGGGTCGTGCTCGACCCAGCCGGCGCGCGGGAAGATCTGCTCGTGCTCCTTCTGGCCGGTGGAGACGATCGATCCCTTCTTGTCGAAGATGATCGCGCGGGACGACGTGGTCCCCTGGTCGATAGCGATGACGTAGTCAGCCATGAATGATTACTCCTTCGTAACGGGGGTGAAAGGAAGCGCGGCGGTCTAGAGGACCGGGAGCAGCACGAGCGAGGCGAGGCCCGCGAGCACTCCACCGACGATCGGGCCGGCGACGGGCACCCAGGCGTAGCTCCAGTCGCTCGAGCCCTTGCCCTTGATCGGCAGCAGCGCGTGCGCGATGCGGGGGCCGAGGTCGCGGGCGGGGTTGATGGCGTAGCCGGTCGGGCCGCCGAGGGAGGCGCCGATCGCGATCACCAGGATGGCGACGGGCAGCGCGCCGAGCGCGGCCAGACCGCCGTCGCCCTGACGTCCGCCGCCGAAGCCGATGACGACGAAGACGAGGACGAAGGTGCCGATGACCTCGGTGACGAAGTTCCAGCCGTACGAGCGGATCGCCGGGCCGGTCGAGAAGACGCCGAGCTTGTTGGCCGCGTCGGGCTCCTCGTCGAAGTGCTGCTTGTAGGCGAGCCAGCAGAAGACGGCACCGAGGATCGCACCGATCATCTGGGCGAGGATGTAGACGAGGATCGAGACGATGTCGACGGGCACGCCGGAACCGAACTCGGTCGCTCCACTCGCGACGAGGCCCAGGGTGACCGCGGGGTTGAGGTGCGCTCCCGAGTTGTACGAGACGATCACACCGGCGAAGACCGCGAAGCCCCAGCCGATGTTGACCATGAGGGTTCCGCCGTTGAGACCCTTGCTCTTCACGAGCGCGACGTTGGCGACGACACCGCAGCCGAGGAGCACGAGCATGGCCGTTCCCACGACTTCGGCGAGGAAGACCACTCCGAGATTGTCCACGTTGACCTTTTCCTTTTCGTAAGACGGACGCGCACAGGCGTCCGCGGCGGGCTTCGATGCCCGACGGTGTGAAGTTATCGGCGCCCTGTCCTAGCGACAAGGAACGGCGCGTGCACGTTTGTGCGTTGTCACGACGAAAGCCCCGGTCGAGGTGATCCTCGGTCCGGGGCTTCCGTCGATCCGCGCCTGATCGCCGATCAGGAGGCGGGCACGGCCGTCGGGGTCTGCACCGAGGTGCCCCCGACGTCGACGCCGTTGTACTCCTTGAGGTGCGCGATGGTCGCGTCGACCTCCGACGCGCGGGCGGCGTCGTCCCAGCCCAGCACGGCGCCCGTGTGCTCGGCGAGCTCCTCGAGGAGCTCGCGGCTCAGGCCGCCCGTGAAGGCGTGGTTGGTGCGGCGCATCACCAGGTCGATGAGGTGCACCACGCTCTCGCGCTGGGCGAGGTAGCGGATCTCACCGGTGGTGAAGTCCTTGTCGAAGTCGAGCGCCTCGTCGTGTCCGTCGGCCAGGGCCTCGATGACCTCCTGCGCGCGGGTGCCGTAGCGCTCGAGCAGCTGGCCCGTGCGGGCCGAGGAGAGCCCGGAGCGGTGCTGGCTGATCCACTGCGCGCGGGACGCGTCGGTGCGCGGGAAGCCCTTGCCGCCTCCGATGGGGGTCTTCACGGTGGAGACGCGACGGGTCACGCCGATCCGCTTGAAGACCTCGTTCGAGAGGTGCTCCGACAGGGCGCGGAACGTCGTCCACTTGCCGCCGACCAGGCTGAGCACGGGCGAGCCGTTGCCGGGGAGCGTCGAGGGCTCGATGCGGTAGTCGCGGGAGACGAAGCCCGGGGCCTCGTCGTCGTGGCGGGGCAGCGGGCGGATGCCGGAGAACTTGAAGACGATCTGCGAACGGTCCACGCGGATGGCCGGGAAGACGTGGTTGACGAGCTCGAAGAAGTAGTCGATCTCCTCCTCCGTGCACACCGCCGGCTTCGTGGGGTCGGCGTCGATGTCGGTCGTGCCGACCATCACGCGGCCCTTGAGCGGGTAGATGAGGACGATGCGTCCGTCGCTGTGCTCGAAGAACATCTCGCGACCCTCGCAGGCCTCGACCAGCTCGGGGTTGTCGAGCACGATGTGCGAGCCCTTGGTGCCGCCCATGAATTTCGTGGACGTGCCGAGGGCCGTGTTGGTGAAGTCGGTCCACGGTCCGGAGACGTTGACGACGACGTCCGCCGCGAAGGTGAACTCCTCGCCGGACTCGCGGTCGCGGAGGACGACGCCCTTCTCGTCGGCGCCGACGGCCTCGACGTAGTTGGCCGCGCGGGCCTTCCTGCCGCCGATCAGCGCGTCGTGGAGCACGTCGAGCGCGAGGCGCTCGGGCTCGTGCACGGAGGCGTCGAAGTAGGTGGCGGTGTACTTGATCTTCGGGTCGAGCTTGGGGAGCTCGTTCAGCGAGCGCTTGCGCCCGTGGAACTGGTGGCGCGGGACCGTGCCGCCGTCGCGGGAGAAGAAGTCGTACATCGTGAGGCCGACCTTGATCAGCAGCGCACCGCGCTCCTGCGGCTTGCCCGACTTGTGGGTCAGGAAGCGCAGCGGAGCCGCGAGGATGCCCGAGAACGTCGAGTAGATCGGGATCGTCGTCTGCAGCGGCTTCACGTAATGGGGAGCGATCTTCAGCAGGCCGTTGCGCTCGTGCACGCCCTCGTTGACGAGTCGGAACTCGCCGTTCTCGAGGTAGCGGATGCCGCCGTGGATCATGTGGCTCGAGGCGCTCGAGGCACCGGAGACGTAGTCGCCGCGCTCGACGAGGGCGACGTCGACGCCGTTGAGCGCGAGCTCGCGGAAGGTCCCGATGCCGTTGATGCCACCGCCGATGACCAGGACCGTGGCGCGGGGGTTGTCGCGGAGAGCAGCGACGCTCTCGCGCAGAGCGGAGTTTCCGGGAGTTCCGTCGGACTGTGCCACTTCGTACTCGCCTTCGTGTCGTAGGGGTGTCGTCGAGGCCTCCGCACCAGCGTGCACCGGGGAGATGACCGATTGATTTCGCGGAGGAATACAGCCATCCTTGACCCGACAACACATCCGGTCAAGACGGGTGGAAATCCGTGCAGGGAGCGCTATGACCCCGGTGAGACCGGTCGTCGAACTCGACGAGACGACCCACGCGACCCATCCCGACAAGACGCGGGACGCGCTGCGTGCGGCCCAGCTGTACTACATGCAGGATCTGACGATGGACGCGATCGCGCACGAGCTGCACACGTCGCGCTCCTCCGTCTCGCGCCTGCTCTCGCACGCCCGGGCGACCGGCCTGGTCGACATCCAGATCCGCTCCCCCCTCGACCGGGCGAGCGCCCTCTCGGCCGAGGTGCGGTCCCACTTCGACATCACGGCGCACATCGTGCCGGTGCCGGACCACACCAGCGAGATCGACCGGCTCGAGCGGGTCGCCCTGTCCGCAGCGAGGATCCTCGGGCAGTTCATCGACTCGAACATGATCGTCGGCATCGCCTGGGGCTCCACGATGAGCGCGATCAGCCGCCACCTGATCGCCAAGGAGACGCACAACACGCAGATCGTGCAGCTGAACGGCGCCGGCAACACCGAGACCACGGGCATCAACTACTCGAGCGAGATCCTCCGCCGCTTCGGCGACGCCTACGCGGCGAAGGTCCAGCAGTTCCCGGTGCCGGCGTTCTTCGACGACCCGACCACCAAGCAGGCGGTGTGGCGCGAGCGCTCCACCCGACGGGTCCTGGAGCTGCAGCAGCGGATGGACGTGGCGCTGTTCGGGCTCGGGTCGCCGTTCGCGGCGGTCCCCTCGAAGGTCTACATCGGCGGCTACCTGGAGCCGAGCGACTTCACCTCGCTCAGCGGCTCCGGGGTCGTTGGCGATGTCGCGACGGTGTTCTACCGGTCCGACGGCAGCTGGGACGACATCCCCATGAACGAACGTGCAAGCGGTCCGGACCTCTCCACCGTGCGCCGCGCGTCGCGCCGGATCTGCGTCGTCTCGGGCGCCTCGAAGCTGCCGGGCCTGCGCGGCGCCCTGGCGGCCGGCCTCATCACCGACCTCATCCTCGACGAGGGAACGGCCCGCGCCCTCATCTCGGACTGACGTCCGCGCTCCCCTCCCTCTCCCCCGCCGCGAGATGCCACTTGTGACGCTTCCGTCCGGCGTGTCGCCAGCACAGGTGGCATCTCGCGAGGGTCGTCAGAGCGCGAGCGCGCGGCGGACCCGGGCGGCGGTGGCGTCCGGGTCGAGCATGCCCGAGGCCCGCACTCGGACGACCCGGTAGCCGAGGGCCTCGATCGCTTCGATCCGGGCGATGTCGCGCTCGTACTGTGCACGATCGGTGCGGTGGTGGTCACCGTCGTACTCGACGACGACGCGCGCGATCCGGTAGAGCATGTCGACCCGAGCGACGAAGCACCCGTCGGCATCGGACAGCTCCACCTGCAGCTCCGGCTCGGGAAGCCCGGCCCTGACCAGCAGGAGCCGCAGCAGGGTCTCGCGGGGCGACTCCGCCCCGACCCGGAGGTGGCCCGCTGCTTCGCGTGCTCGCCGGCCGCCACGCCCGCGGAACCGCGCTGCACGCTCCGTGAGGACCGGGAGGTCGACCCGCAGGCCGCGCCTGCGTCCCTCGTCATCAGGGAGGACGATCGCGTCGCCGAGGACGATGAGCTCGTCGAGACGGCGGGAGTCGGCCAGGTGGCAGAAGGTCGAAGCGGGGTCGGCTGCCGGGTATCGCGTTTGCACCACGGCGACCGCCTCGTCCCAGAGATGGTGTGACCGCACGCCCACCCGTCGGGCGGCTCGCATCGGAGGAGCGACCGAGACGTCGAGCGGACTCGTCGCGGTCATCCGCCGATCCGGCAGGCCCAGCAGATGCGCTGCCGTGCCGTGGGAGAAGAACTCGCCCGGCCGCATCACAGCGGAGAATGCGGCGATCCGCTCGTCGACATCGGCCGGCTCAAGCGCTGCACGGGCTCCCCGGAACACGGCGACCGGGTAGTCCCGGACGAGACCGTGTCGCGACTGCCCGCTCGTCGATGCATTCATGACCCCGGGGTGCTGCTGCTCGCTCATGCCCCGCAGGGTGCCCGATCCGCCGCCCACCCCGCTCGCGTTCTCCACACCCCCTCCTGCGAGATGCCACCTGTGAGGGCGACACGCCGGAGGAGACCGTCACAAGTGGCATCTCGCGGAAGGGGAAGGGTGAGGCGAGAGCGCGTCAGGACTCGCGGGCGTGCGCGTCGAGGAACTCGTAGACCTCGGCGTCGTCGATGCCGGGGAAGGTCCCCGACGGCAGCGGCGCGAGCACGTGCGCGTGCAGGCGCGCGCTCGGCCAGGCGTTGCCGTCCCAGCGCGCGGCGAGCTCCGACGGGGCACGTCGGCAGCAGGACTCGTCGGGGCAGCGGGAGAGCTCGCGGCGGTCGGTGTCGCGGCCTCGGAAGAAGCGGGCCTCGGCGAACGGGACGCCCACGGTGATCGAGAACTCCTCGGTGGCGGTCGTGCCGGTCTGCGACGCAGACCAGAAGGTGCCCGCCGGGGTGTCGACGTACTGGTAGTACTCCGTCGTCCGGTTGGTCCGGGTGAACGCGGAGCGCGCCGACCAGTAGCGGCAGACCACCTGGCCCTCGACGGCCCCGGTGACGTCGGTCGGCAGCGGCAGCCCGTCGTTCTCGTAGGCCTTCTGGATCGAGCCGTCTCCCAGCACCCGCAGGAAGTGCATCCGGATGTCGAGGTGCGAGGTGAGCAGGTTCGTGAAGCGCAGGGCGGCGGCCTCGTGGGTGACGCCGAAGCCGTCGCGGAAGTCCTCCACCGAGATGTCCCGCTCGCGCTTCGCCTCCTGGAGGAACGCGACCGCCGGCTCCAGCGGCATCAGGCAGGCGGCGGCGAAGTAGTTGATCTCGAGGCGCTGGCGGAGGAAGTCGGCGTAGGTCACCGGCCGCTCGTGCCCGAGGAGGCGGTGCGCCATCGCCTGCAGCGCCAGCGCCCGCAGGCCGTGACCCCCGGGGATCGAGGCGGGCGGGAGGTAGATCCTGCCGTTCGCGAGGTCGATCACCGAGCGGGCGGAGTGCGGCAGGTCGCCGACGTGGATGATCTCGAAGCCGAGGTGCCGGGCCATCTTCGAGACGGAGCTGTGGGTCAGTGCTCCTCCGCGGTGCCCGACGGTCCGGAGCATCTCGCCCGCCACCTCCTCGATCTCGGGCAGGTAGGAGCTGCGCTCTCGCAGCTGGAGCCGCTGGGCGGTATTGGCCCGGCGCGCCTCCTCCGGTGTGGCACTCGCCTCGCTCCGGCGACGGGCGAGCTCGCGGTAGACGCCGAGGAACGCCTCCAGCACGGGCGTGCTCAGCCCCTTGTTGACCTTGAACTCGGGCAGGCCGAGCGAGCGGTACAGCGACCCCTTCTGCACGCGCGCCAGCTCGATCTCCAGCGCGGCCCGCTCGCTCGGCGGCTCGTCCGAGAGCAGCGCCGCCAGCTCGACGCCGAGCGCGGCCGCGAGGCGCTGCAGGAGGGAGAGGCGCGGCTCGCGGCGGCCCGTCTCGATCAGCGAGAGCTGGCTCCCCGACACGTCGACGCGCTCGGCGAGCTGCCCGAGGGTCAGTCCGCGCCGGGTGCGGAAGTGGCGCAGGCGCTGCCCGAGCAGCACGGCGTCGGAGCCCGGGGCGGGTGTCGAGGGATCGGTCACGGCGAGCTCCAGCGGTCGGTTGTGACGAAAGCGCAAAAAGACGGTTTCTTGACCGCCTCAGCGCCGGGAATACCTTCTGATCCTCCTCCATCCTGGCTTCGGGCGCCACTGAGCGCCCCTCCCGGCCTGGCCGGCCTCTTCCCGGCTGCGGCCGGCGACTCCCCACCCCCGTCGACGACGACCACCGAAAGCGGAGCCAGCATGAGCATCTACAGCAACACCGTCCGACTCGAGCCGAGCACCATGACCGCGCCGACGTCCGTCCCCGCGCCCGTCGTGCCGCCGGCGCCCCTCGCCCTCCGCCGCTGGGTGCGCGAGACCGCCGCGATCCTCCAGCCCGACGCGATCGAGTGGAGCGACGGCTCCCCCGCGGAGTGGTACCGCCTGACCGAGCGGCTCGTCGCCTCCGGCACGCTCCTCCCGCTCAATCCGGAGTGGCGGCCCGGCTCGTTCCTGGCCCGCACCGACCCGGACGACGTCGCCCGGGTCGAGGACCGCACCTTCATCTGCACGACCGACGAGGCCGACGCGGGACCGACCAACAACTGGCGCGAGCCCGCCGCGATGAGAGCCGAGCTCGCTCCCCTCCTCGACGGAGCGATGCGCGGACGGACGATGTACGTCGTCCCGTTCTCGATGGGGCCCGTCGGCGGTCCGCTCTCGCAGCTGGGCGTCCAGGTCACCGACTCGGCCTACGCGGTGCTGAACCTGCGGATCATGGCGCGCGTGGGCTCCGAGCCGCTCGCCGCCTTCACCGAGGAGACCCCGTTCGTCCGCGGCGTGCACACCGTGGGGCTGCCCCTCCGCGACGCGGACGGCGTCACCCGCGAGGACGTCGCCTGGCCGTGCAGCCCCGTGAAGTACATCACCCAGTTCCCGGAGACGCGCGAGATCGTCTCGTACGGCTCCGGCTACGGCGGCAACGCCCTGCTGGCGAAGAAGTGCTTCGCCCTGCGCATCGCCTCGGCGATGGGGCGCGAGGAGGGCTGGCTCGCCGAGCACATGCTGCTGATCCGCATCGTCTCGCCCGAGGGACGGCGCTACCACGTCGCCGCCGCCTTCCCGAGCGCGTGCGGCAAGACCAACCTCGCGATGATGCAGCCCGCGATCCCCGGCTGGCGGGTCGAGACGCTGGGCGACGACATCACCTGGATGCGCCGCGGCGAGGACGGACGCCTCTGGGCGATGAACCCGGAGACGGGCTTCTTCGGCGTCGCTCCCGGCACCGGGGAGAGCTCGAACCCGAACGCCGTGCAGACGCTCTGGGGCAACACGATCTTCACCAACGTCGCGCTCCGCGAGGACGGCGACGTGTGGTGGGAGGGCCTGACCGACGAGGTACCGGAGCGGCTGACCGACTGGCGCGGGCAGCCGTGGACGCCGGCGTCCGGCACGCCCGCCGCGCACCCCAACTCCCGCTTCACCGCGCCGGCCGCGCAGTGCCCGTCGCTCTCCGCCGACTGGGACGCCCACGAGGGCGTGCCGCTGGACGCGATCGTCTTCGGGGGCCGACGGGCGAGCAACGTCCCGCTGGTCACGCAGGCCACCTCGTGGCAGCACGGCGTCTTCCTGGGTGCGACCGTCGCCTCCGAGAAGACCGCGGCCGCGGAGGGCACGGTCGGGGAGCTGCGCCGCGATCCGTTCGCGATGCTCCCCTTCTGCGGCTACAACATGGCCGACTACTTCGCGCACTGGCTCGCGATCGGCGCTGAGCTCGGCGATGCGGCGCCGGCGGTGTTCCAGGTCAACTGGTTCCGTAAGGACGCGGGCGGCGAGTTCCTCTGGCCCGGCTTCGGCGAGAACGCGCGGGTGCTGCAGTGGCTCGTCCGCCGCCTGGAGGGGCTGGCGGAGGCGCGGCGGAGCCCCCTCGGCGACCTGCCGGTCGCGATCAACACGCACGGGCTCCTGCTCTCCGCGGCCCAGAAGGAGGAGCTGTTCTCCGTCCCGGTGGAGGCGTGGCTGGAGGAGTGCGCGCTCACGGAGGAGTTCTTCACGCGGTTCGGCGACCGGCTGCCGCCGGAGCTGACCGCCGAGCTCCAGGCCCTGCGGCTCCGGCTCCTCGCCGAGAAGCTGCCGCTGGCGGCCTGATCCCCCTGACCGAGCCGGCTCCGGCCGGACACCCCTGTGGCCCGCGGGCGGATCATCCCCCTTTCCTCGCACCCCCGCGGGTCCACTCCCCCCCTTCCGCTCCCACGACGACGGGCACCATGACCGACCGCATCACGCTCCGCTTCCTCGCCTCCCCGCAGGACGCCACCGCCGACGGCCGCAGCGCCCAGGCCGGCCGCGTCCTCGAATGGATCGACAAGGCCGGCTACGCCTGCGCCGTGGGCTGGAGCGGCGGCTACTGCGTGACGGCGTACGTCGGCAACGTCCACTTCACCCGGCCCATCTCGGTCGGCAACCTGATCGAGGCGACCGCCCGCGTCATCCACACCGGGCGCACGAGCATGCACGTGCTGGTGCAGGTCGCGCAGGCGGATCCGCGGACCGGCCTCTACGAGGACGCCACGCACTGCCTCCTCGTGTTCGTGGCCGTCGACGACGAGAAGAGGCCGCGGTCGGTCCCGGAGTGGCGGCCCCGCTCGATCGAGGACCTGTCCCTCGCCGAGGGCGCCGCCGCGCGCATCGAGGGCCGCCGGAGGCTGCATGACGTGATGCGCGCCCAGGAGTACACCGAGGAGGGCACCGGTCCGCGGATCGTGTTCCGCTTCCTCGCGGCACCGGGAGACGTCAACTGGGGCGGCAACGCCCACGGCGGGATCGTGATGCGCTGGATCGACGAGGCGGCCGACGCGGTCGCGCAGCGCTGGACCGGCCGCGACGCGGTGGCCGTCTACTCCGGCGGGATCCACTTCTACCGTCCGGTGCGCATCGGGCACCTCGTCGAGGTGGAGGCGCGCCTCATCCACACGAGCGCCCGGAGCATGCACCTGGCGGTGCACGTGCGCTCCGGGGACCCGCGGACCGGTGAGCTGGAGCTGACCACGCAGTGCCGGAGCGTCTTCGTGGTGCGGGGCGCCGACGGGGCGGCCGAGCCGGTCCCGCCTCTCGAGCCGCGGACCGAGGAGGACCGGCGTCTGGACGCCCATGCGCGCGAGCTGATCCTCCTGCGCGCGGCGCTGCCGCCGCTCCCGCTCGCGGGGACGGCCGGCGCTAGGGTCGGAGCGTGAAGCTGCCGATCCTCGTCCTCAACGGCCCGAACCTGAACCTGCTCGGCACCCGCGAACCCGAGCTCTACGGCTCGGACACCCTCGCCGACGCCGTGGCGCTGGCGGCGGAGGCGGCCGAGCGGCACGGCTTCACGGTCGAGACCTTCCAGAGCAGCTCGGAGGGCGCGATCGTCGACCGGCTGCACGCGGCTCGCGGCTCCGTCTCGGGAGTGGTGCTCAACGCCGGGGCGTACACGCACACGTCGATCGCGATCCGCGACGCCGTCCTCGCGACCGAGCTGCCGATGGTCGAGGTCCACGTGAGCAACGTGCACCGGCGCGAGCCGTTCCGGCAGCACTCCTACCTCTCGGACGTCGCGATCGCCGTGATCGTCGGCGCCGGGATCGCCGGCTACGGCTACGCGGTGGACGTGCTCGCGCGAGCGGCGGAGAAGCGATGAGCGGCCTCGGACGCTCCTTCGGCAGCGCGGTCGACGCCTACGACCGCGGGCGGCCCTGCTACCCCGACGACGCCGTCGACTGGATCGTGGGGCACGCCCCCGCGCGAGTGGCGGGTGCCTTCCTCCCGGAGCGGGCCCGCGCGGCGGGAGCCGACGCCTCCGATCGGCTGCGCGCCGTGGACCTCGGCGCGGGAACGGGCAAGTTCACCGCGTCGCTCGCGTCCCGCGGCCTCGCCGTGACCGCGGTCGAGCCCGACGCGGAGATGCTCGCGCGGCTCGCCTCGAATCTGCCGGGGGTCCGCCCCGAGGAGGGGACGGCCGAGGCGATCCCCGCCGCGGACGCCTCCGCGGAGCTCGTCACCGCCGCGCAGTCGTGGCACTGGGTCGACGCCGAGCGCGCGGGAGCCGAAGTCGCCCGCGTCCTGGTGCCGGAGGGCGTGCTCGCGCTGGTGTGGAACATCCGCGACGAGTCGGTCCCCTGGGTGCGCCGGCTCGGCGAGGTCGCCGGAGCCTCCACCGCCGAGCGCTTCGAGACGCTCCGGCCGCCGCTCGGCTCCGCTCTCGAGCGGGTGGCGTTCGCGGCCTTCGAGTGGTCCTTCGAGCTGGACCGAGCCGGGGTGCGGGACATGTTCGCGTCCCGCAGCTCCGTCATCGCGATGCCCGACGAGGAGCGCGCCGCGGTCCTCGCGGCGGTCGACGCCGTGGTGGACGAGGAGTCGGGCGGGAGCGGGACCGTCGCGATGCCGTACTCGACGCGCGTGACGATCGCGCGCCGCTCCTCCTCCGCCTGACTCCGCGCCGCGCGCCGCGGACCGCCCCGCCCGCCGACTACCCTCGGAGGGCGCCGCACCGGCGCGAGCACCGAGAGCACGAGGAGAGACGCACGTGAGCATCATCGCCGCCGCAGACGGGTCCGCACTGGGCAACCCCGGCCCCGCCGGCTGGGCCTGGTACGTCGACGACGAGCGCTGGGCCGCGGGCGGCTGGTCGCACGGCACGAACAACATCGGCGAGCTCACCGCGGTGCTCGAGCTGCTGCGCGCGACCGCGCAGGAGGAGGAGCCGCTGCACATCCTCTGCGACAGCCAGTACGCCATCAAGGCCTGCACCGAGTGGCTGCCGGGCTGGAAGCGGAAGGGCTGGCGCAAGGCCGACGGCAAGCCGGTGATGAACGTCGAGATCATCAAGGCGCTCGACGAGGAGCTGCAGGGCCGGGCCGTCACCTTCGAGTGGGTGAAGGGGCACGCCAACCACCGGATGAACGAGGCCGCCGACGTCCGCGCCCGAAGCGCCGCGACCGCCTACCAGCGCCGGCAGCCCGTCGACGCCGGACCCGGATGGCCGACGGCCGCCGCCGCGCCCGCCGCGGCCGCTGCGCCCCCCGTCGAGGACTCCGCCACCCTCTTCTAGCCGCGTTCCCCCTGGGGCAGCCGCAGCAGCCCCGTCGCCACCAGCTCGCGCACCCGCGGCAGCACCGAGTCGGACACCGCCTCCTCCTCGACCTGGAGGAGCGAGGCGACCGCCGCCGCGATCGCCGCCACCGAGAGCTCGCCGTCGCAGGCGCCGACCACGGCGGCGAGCGCCGTGTCGACCTCCTCGACCCGGGCGAACCCGCCGCCCTGCCGCAGCCGCAGCACCGTCGGATCGTCGTTGCCCGGCCAGTAGTGCCGCTCCTCCGTGACGTCTCCGGCGACGACCAGGGCGAGACCCGCCAGAGCGCGATCGTCGAGCGACGCGAGGGCCTCGGCCGCGTCGAGGCAGGCGGCGAGGTGGCCGCCCAGGCCCGCGGTCGCCATCGGCGTGGTGATGCGCTCGAGGCGGCGGATCGGCGGGCGGGGCTGCTCGGGCAGGCGGAGCGTGACGTAGCCGAAGCCGACGCCGGTCACCCCGCGCCGCTCGAAGTCGGTCAGCCAGGCGTCGACCAGCGCGTCGAACGCGGGGCCGCGAGTCGTGCCGCCGTCCCGGATCCAGGTCTCGGCGTAGACCGCCGGATCCTGACGCTCGCGCTCCACGACCCAGACGTCCAGCGGAGAGGCGGTCCCGCCCATCCAGGCGTCGAGCCCCTCGGGCCCCGCCTCGAGCGCCTGCTCCAGCGGGCTGCGGGCGTCGGCGAGCCAGTCCGCGATCCGGTCGAAGGCGTCCGCGCCCTCCCGGTACTCCCAGTTCCCCAGGAGCTGCGCGACACCGCCGGGCACCAGGTGCTCGGCTGCTCCGAGGATCACGCGACGCACGATCTCGTCGCCCTCCAGCCCGCCGTCGCGGTACTCGTAGGAGGGGACGCCCTCGGCTCGCGGCGTGATGACGAACGGCGGGTTCGTGACGATGTGGTCGAAGCGCTCCCCCGCGACCGGCTCGTAGAGGCTGCCGAGGCGGAACTCGATGTTCTCGATCCCGTTGAGCGCCGCGGTGAAGGAGGCGAGCGCGAGCGCGCGCTCGGAGATGTCGGTGGCGACCACCTGCTCGGCGTGGCGGGAGGCGTGCAGCGCCTGGATCCCGCAGCCGGTCCCCAGGTCGAGCACGCGGCCGACGGGCCGCTGGATCATCAGGCCGGTCAGCGTGAGGCTCGCGCCGCCGACGCCGAGCACGTGGTCCTCGTCGAGCGCGCGGCCGAGGGCGAGCTCCCCGAGGTCGGAGGCGATCCACCAGGAGGCCGCGCCGCGCTGGTCGACCACGTCGTAGGGGCGCAGGTCGAGGGCCGCGGTGACGACGGCTCCGGCCTCGACGCGCACCAGGCCGAGCTCCACCGCCCCCTCCAGCGCGAGAGCGCCGAACGCCTCGTCCGCGTCGTCGGCCGAGACGGGATCGGCCAGGAGGAACAGGCGGGCGAGGGTGGCCAGCGCGTCGTGGTCGCCGCTGCGCTCGAGGGCGCGGCGGGCGGGGACCCGGTCGCCGCGGTGCAGCGCCTCGGCCGCTTCGTCGCCCCAGAGCCCCCGCACGGCGTCCACGCCGTAGCGGGCGCGGATCAGGTCGTCGCGCAGGAGGGCGATACGGGCTCGGTCGAACGGGTCTGCGGAGAACACCGCTCCATCCTCCTGCACACGGGTCGGCCACCGGGGCCGCCGCGGCCGTACGATCGAGGCATGCCGCTGACCGGAGAGTACGAACCCAGCACGTCCGAGTGGGCCCGCGAGCAGGCGGAGCTCTACGAGCGGACCGGCGGAGCCGAGGGGAACCTCCTCCGCGGCCGCCCCATCATCGTCCTGACCACCGTCGGCTCGAAGAGCGGGAAGCTCCGCAAGACCGCGCTGATGCGCGTCGAGCACGAGGGCGAGTACGTGGTCGTCGCGTCCAAGGGCGGCGCGCCCGAGCACCCCGTCTGGTACGGCAACATGCTCAAGGAGCCGCACGTCGAGCTGCAGGACGGGCCCGTGAAGAAGGACTACGCCGCGAGCGTGCTCGAGGGCGATCTGCGCGCGGCCTGGTGGGAGCGAGCGGTCGCCGCGTGGCCGGACTACGCCGAGTACCAGACGAAGACCGAGCGGCAGATCCCGCTCGTGCTGCTCACTCCCTGGTCCTGAGCGCGGCGGGCGGCTCGGCCCGTCGCTGAGGCGGCCGTCCTCCGGTCGAGGACGCGCCGCACGGCAGGCGCCTCACGCGGGCGGCGAGTCCAGCGGATCCGGTCCGGCCTCAGACCCGAGCCGCGATGAGGTCGAGCACCTTCGGGCTCGAGAGCAGCGCGAAGTGGCCGACCACCGAGACCGCGATGTTCTCGCGCGCCCCGGCGAGGCGGCTCCCTCCGGGGATGTACTGGTCGCGCATCCCGTAGATCGACGTGATGCGCGCGTCGGCCTCGCGCTCGGCCAGCAGGGTGCGGATCAGCGGGCGGTGGGGTGCGAACTCCCGGAGCGCCCGCGCCGGGGCGATCCGTGCGAGCGACGAGCCGTTGAACGGGGTCGAGACGGCGATCATCCGCTCGATCCGCCCGTCCTCGCGGTCGTCGACGACCATCATGTGCTTGCCGATCAGGCCGCCCTTGCTGTGCGCGACGACGACGACTCCGCGCAGATCGTGCTCGCGCAGGTAGTCCTGGCCGAGTCCGGCCGACGCGACGATCGGCCGCGTGTTGTAGCCGAGCGCGGGCAGCACGTGGATCGGATGGCCCGCCGCGTGCAGCCTCTCGGCGATGGGCCGGAGGAACTGCCACGTCTCGTAGATCCCGGGGATGAGCAGCACCGGAGCGCCGTCGCCGGACGCGTACCGCGACACGTCCCAGCCCTCCCGCAGGTGCACGAAGCGCGAGCCGTAGGCGTAGCGGTAGTCGCGGAGGTACGCGCGCCGCAGCGAGGTCGAGCGGCGCGGGCGGGCGGAGTCACGCGCCGGCATGGGCCCGCTCCAGCCCCGCGATGTCGAGGCGGCTCATCGCGAGCATCGCCTGCAGAGCGCGCGCGGACGCCTCGGGGTCGGCACCTCCGAGCAGACGCGGGAGGACCTCCGGCACGATCTGCCAGGACAGCCCCCAGCGGTCGCGGAGCCAGCCGCACCGGCTCTCCTCGCCGCCGTCCGCGATCAGGGCGTCCCACAGCCGGTCGAGCTCGGACTGGCCGCCGACGGTCACGACGATCGAGACGGCCTCGGTGAACGGGAACCGCGGCCCGGCGTTGATCGCCTGGAACCGCTGCCCGTCGAGCTCGAACGTCACCGACAGCACCTCGCCGGGCGACGGGGAGCCCTCCGGCAGCACCTGGCTTCCGGTGATCCGAGAGTTCGGCACCAGCTCCGTGTAGAAACGCGCCGCCTCCCCTGCGCCGTCGTCGAACCAGAGGAAGGTGCTGACCGCGCCCATCGGAGTCTCCGTCCTGCGCGGGAGGGTCTCCGCGGCTCCCTCAGTGTGCCGCGGAGGCGCGCTCCCCGCGACGGATCACAGCGGGTTGACGCCGAACGCCGTGGCCAGCTTGTCGATCTTCTTGGCGCGGCCCAGCCGGGGCAGGTCGCTGCCGTCGCGGATGACGCGGCCGCGGGCCTCGAAGTCGTCGAGGAAGTCGCGGGCCCAGGCGACGTCGGACGGCGTCGGGCTGATGACCTCGTTGATCACGGCGAGCTGCTCGGTGTCGAGGCAGAGCTTCCCGGTGAGGCCGAGCGAGACCGTGAGCGCGGACTGCTCGCGCAGCACGGGGTGGCTGTTCGAGACGGTCGGTCCGTCGATCGGGCCGGGCAGGTCGCCGATGCGCGAGGCGACGACCAGGCGCGAGCGCGGGTAGGCCATCGCGAGGTCGTCGGCGCTGGTGCCGGTGTCGCGGCGGTAGTCGCCGCTGCCGAACGCGAGGCGGAAGGTGCCGCGGGCGCGGGCGATCGAGACCGCCTCCTCGATGCCGAGGGCGGACTCGACCAGGGCGAGCACCGGGGTGGAGCCGCCGAGGCGATCGAAGGTCTCGGTGACGTGCTCGGCGGCCTCGGTCTTGGCGAGCATGACGCCGGCGAGGCCGGGCAGGCCCTTCAGCGCGTCGACGTCGTCGGACCAGAACGGGGTGGAGTGGTCGTTGATGCGGACCCAGGCGCGCTTCTCGCCGGTCAGCCACTCCGCGACGTCGGTCCGCGCGTCGGGCTTCGCCTTGGGGTCGACCGCGTCCTCGATGTCGAGGACGATCTGGTCGGCGCGGGACGCGTGCGCGGCGTCGAACGTCTCGGTGCGGGTGGCGTTCACCAGCAGCCAGGAGCGCGCGATCTCGGGGGCGACGTCGCGCCCCTTCCGCTTCGCGATGGCGGTGGTGGTGGTCTCGGGCAACGTCACGTTCGGGTCCTCTCGGTGGCGCGGTCCTCGCTCCGCGGACGCCACCGCTCTGCGACGGCGCCGGGGACAAGGGTAGCGGCTCCCCGTCGGCGGGGCTCCGGGCACTCCGGCGTCTCTCCACTCCGGGGCTGCGACGCCCCGAGCGCTCCGGATCAGCGGCCCTCCGGGCGCTCCCACAGCGTCAGCACCGTCGTCGGCACCCGGATCCGCTCGCGCGCGACGAACCCCGCCTCCGCGAGCACCGTGTCCGCCTCGCCCTCCGGCAGCGCCTGCCAGACCCGGTCCTCCCCGGCGAGCGCGGCGTGCAGCGCCTCGCCCTCCAGCAGGACGTCCGAATACGTGCCCGTCGTCCCGTACGGAGCGGCGAGGGCGACATCGTCCACGCCCGCGAACGCCTCCGGGTAGGCGGCGAGCGCCAGGCGGGGCCGGAGCGAGACCGTCCCGGAGGAGCCGAGGAGGACGGCGTCGCCCGGACGGGCCCGCTTCTCGACGGCGGCCGCCAGACCGCGGAGATCCTGCCCGGCCGGCTTCCCGGTGACCGTGCGCATCTGCACGAGGACCGGCAGTGCGGCCACCGCGATCAGGGCGAGGAGGGCGACGCCCGTCCGGGCCCTGAACGAGTCGAGCGCGAGGCCGAGGAGGACCGCGAGAGCGGGCGTGCTCGACGCGAGGTAGCGCGGGGTGAACATCGGCTCGACGAGGAGGGTCCCGAGCACCAGCACCGCGGTCGGCAGCACGATCCAGAGGACGAGGGCCGGCAGGAGCGGCCCGCGCAGGCCGCCCCGCACCGCGGCGACCGCGAGGAGCGCGACGGCGATCCCGGCCAGCCACCACGCGGATCCGAAGAACGGCTCGACCATGACGGTGAACGCGGTCACGGGCTGCGAGCGGAGCCAGCCGACCTGGCCGCTCTGCCCTGCGGCGAGGAGCAGCACCGGCACGGCGCCCAGTGCCGAGAGGGCGCTCGCCGGGAGAGCCCGCACGGCACCCCGGCGCGCCGCGGCCGCGGCGAGAGCGACGAGAGCCGGCAGCACCAGCACGGAGTAGAGGAACACGGCGTTCGCCAGACCTGCGACGGCCGCGAACGCGGTCCAGCGCAGGGCGCCTCCGGAGCGGGCCGCCCGCACGACGAGGACCGCCGCTCCCACCACGAGCGCGGTGGCCAGAGCGGAGGATCGCGCCTCGGTCCCCGAGAACGAGGACCGCGGGAGCAGCACGAGCACCGCGGCGGCGAGGAGTGCTGCCCGGGGCCGGTCGAACGATCGCAGCAGGACGACGACGCCCGCCGCCGCCGCTCCCGTGGCGAGAGCGGACGGCGCCCGCACCGCGAGCTCCGACTCCCCGGCGATCGCGATCCAGCCGTGCATCAGCAGGCCGTAGACCAGGTGCACCGCGTCCTTCTCCTGCACGAAGGCGAGGAGCTCCCCCACCGGGAGCCGCGCCAGGCGGAGGGTCGCGGCCTCGTCGTTCCAGTAGGAGGGGATCCAGGAGCCGACGAGGGTCAGCGCGGTGGCGAGGGCGAGGACCGCGCTCGCGGGCAGGGTCCGGAGCGCGCGCATCCCGCCAGCGTAGAGGCCGGGCTCAGCGCGCCGAGCGCTCGGCGAGACCCTTCGCGTACGCGGCCTGGCCGACGTGCTGCGTGTCGTCGTCGATCACCGAGACCAGCCGAACCCCGAGGGTCACCGGCGGATCCCACTGCTCGTCGACGACGCGCGCGAGGTCCTCGTCGCCGAGCGTGTCGAGGAGGGCCAGCGTCTGCCGGTGCACGGCGTCGGCGTACTCCGCGAGCAGCGCGGCGGGCACCGCGGCGAGCGCCGCCACCTCGGCCGGCTCCTGCCCGTAGCCGGTCTCGTCGGGCCCGAAGGGCAGGCCGGACCGGCCGTGGAAGCCGTCGGCCGTCCACACCTGCTCGTGGCCGGCGAGCGGGGCGAGGTGGTCGTCCTGCACCCGGACGAGATGCCAGACGAGCCAGGCGGGCGAGTTCGAGCGGGCGTCCGCGCGGAACGCGAGCTGATCGGGGGTGCTGTCGTCGAGGACGGCGTGCACGTTCTCGTGCACCCGGCCGAAGGCGTCGCGGAGGAGGTCGATGGCTGCGCTCATGCCGCCAGCCTGCCGCTCCCGCGCCCGGTGCGGCACCCCCTCCGCGCGCCTCGGAGGAAGTGCGGAGGCGGGTGCCCGATACTCGGCCCGTGACCTCCGGATCCTCGAACCTGGCGACGAAGCCGTGGCTGACCTCCTACGCGGAGGGCGTGCCCGCCGAGATCGACCCTCCCACCCAGACCCTCGTCGACCTGCTCGAGGACTCGGTCGCGCGGTACCGCCGCGGCACCGCGCTCGAGTTCTTCGGTGCCGAGACCAGCTACGCCGAGCTCGGCGAGCAGGTCGCGCGGGCGGCGGAGGGCCTGCGGCGCCTGGGCGTGCGCGCCGGCGACCGCGTCGCGCTGGTGCTCCCGAACTGCCCGGAGCACGTGGTGGCGTTCTACGCCGCTCTCCGCCTCGGAGCGATCGTGGTCGAGCACAACCCGCTCTACACGCCGCGCGAGCTGCGGCGGCAGTTCGAGGACCACGGCGCCCGGTTCGCGGTCGTCTGGGACAAGATCGCCGACGTCGTCGCGACCATGCCCGCCGACCTGGGCATCGAGCGCGTCGTCTCCGTCGACCTCACCCGCTCCTTCCCGCTCGGCAAGCGCCTGGCGCTGCGGCTCCCCCTGCCGTCGGTGCGCCGGTCGCGCGAGAAGCTGACCGCGACCCCCCGCAGCCGCTCCCTGGTGCCCTTCGCGTCGCTGCTGAAGAACCGCCGCATCGCGCGCTCGCACCCCCGCCCGGTCCTCGGCGACACGGCCCTGCTGCAGTACACGAGCGGCACCACCGGCACGCCCAAGGGCGCGATCCTCTCGCACGCGAACCTCCGCGCGAACGCCCTGCAGGGCCGCGCCTGGGTGCCGGGCCTGCGCGAGGGCGACGAGACGTTCTACGCGGTGCTCCCTCTGTTCCATGCCTACGGGCTGACGCTGTGCCTGACCTTCGCGATCAGCATCGGCGCGAAGGTCGTGCTGTTCCCGACCTTCGACGTCGGCCTCGTGAAGGCGGCCGCGAAGTCGTCGCCGCCCACCTTCCTCCCCGCGGTGCCGCCCGTGTACGACGCGCTCGCCCGCGCCTCCGAGCGCCACGAGCTCGACCTGCGCGGCATCCGCTTCGCGATCTCGGGAGCGATGAGCCTGCCGGTCGCGACGGTGGACCGGTGGGAGCGCGCGAGCCGGGGACTCCTGGTCGAGGGCTACGGCATGACCGAGAGCTCGCCTGTCGCCCTCGGGAACCCGGTCGGCCCGACCCGCCGGCCCGGCACGGTGGGCGTGCCGTTCCCCAGCACGACGATCCGCCTCGTCGACCCCGCCGATCCGTCGGTCGACCGCGGCCCGGGCGAGTCCGGCGAGCTCCTGCTCCGGGGGCCGCAGGTGTTCCAGGGGTACTGGAAGCGGCCGGAGGAGACGGCCGAGGCCCTCCTCCCCGGCGGCTGGCTGCGCACGGGCGACATCGCGACCGTCTCGGCCGACGGCTTCGTGACGATCGTCGACCGGGCCAAGGAGCTCATCATCACCGGCGGCTTCAACGTCTCCCCCTCCGAGGTCGAGGGAGTGCTGGAGTCGCACCCGGACGTGACGCGCGCGGCCGTCGTCGGACTCCCCCGCGAGGACGGCGGCGAGAGCGTCGCGGCGGCCGTGGTCCTGCGGGCCGGGACGGCCGTGGATCCGGAGGCGCTGCGCGACTTCTGCCGGCTGCACCTGACGCCCTACAAGGTGCCCAAGCGGATCGTCCCGGTGGACGAGCTGCCGACCTCGCTGATCGGCAAGGTGCTGCGCCGCCAGGTGCGCGAGAGTCTGCTGGACTGAGGCGACCGGAGCGGGCGGTGGCCCGCGAGGAGGAGGACGACATGGCGAGGATCGTGCAGTACGAGCGGATCGGCGGGCCCGAGGTGCTCGAGACCGTCGAGGCGCCGGAGCCCGAGGCGGGGCCCGGCACCGTGGTGGTCGCCGTCCGCGCGGCCGGCGTGAACCCGATCGAGTGGAAGGTGCGCTCCGGCCTGCGCCCGAGCCCGCCGTTCGACGGTCCGCGGAGGCTCGGGTCGGACGGCTCCGGCGTGGTCTCCGCCGTCGGTCCGGGCGTGACCGGTTGGAGCGTCGGAGACCGGGTGATCGTCAGCGGCGCCACCGGCACCTACGCGACCGCCGTCGCGGTCTCCCCCGACTCCCTCGATCCGCTCCCCGACGGACTCGGCTTCGAGGAGGCGGCCGCGCTCGGCATCCCGGTCTCCACCGCCTACCAGGCGGTGGTCTCGCTCGGCGTCGCGGAGGGATCGACGTTCGTGGTCCACGCGGGCGCCGGCGCGGTAGGACGGGCGGCGATCCAGTTCGCCGTCGACCGCGGAGCCCGGGTGATCGCCACGGCGAGCCCGGCGAACCACGAGGCGCTGCGCGCGCTCGGAGCGGTGCCGGTCGCCTACGGGCCCGGGCTGCTCGAGCGGCTGCGCGCCGCAGCGCCCGAGGGCGTCGACCGCGTGCTCGACGCGGCCGGGACGGACGAGGCGCTCGCCGCCTCGCTCGCGCTGGTGGCGGATCCGCAGCACGTCGGAACGGTGGTCGCAGGCCCTCGTGCGGCAGAGCTGGGCATCCGGGCCTGGAGCGGCGGCAGTCCCGTGCCGCTGACCGAAAAGGAGCAGCGCCTCCGCCGCGAGGGCGTGCCGCTCGCCGCCCGGCTGGCGAGCGAGGGGCGCTTCGCGGTCGCGACCGGTCCGCGCCTCCCGCTCGAGCAGGCCGCCGAGGCGCATCGGCTCAGCGAGGACGGCCACGTCCGCGGGAAGATCCTGCTCGTTCCCTGACCCGGGCCGGCATCCGGCATCCGTCTCCCCACCGCTTCCCCCGCTCTCACCGTCGAGAAGGAGTCCCCGTGTCCACTGACGACACCACCCCCGTGATCCTGGGGGGCGCCCGCACCCCGTTCGCCCGCTTCTCCGGAGCCTTCGCGCCGCTCTCGGGCGTCGAGCTCGGCGCCGCTGCCATCCGAGGGGCTCTCGAGCGCTCGGGCGCCTCCGCGGCAGACGTCGACGCGGTCGTGCTCGGCCAGGTGATCCAGGCCGGAGCCGGTCAGGGCCCCGCCCGGCAGGCCGCGGTCCTCGCGGGCCTGGGCTGGGACGTCCCGGCGGTCACGATCAACAAGCTCTGCCTGTCGGGTCTCACCGCGGTGATCGACGCGGCGCGGATGATCCGGCTCGGCGAGGCGCAGGTGGTCGTCGCCGGAGGGCAGGAGTCGATGACCAACGCGCCGCACCTCCTGCTCGGATCCCGCTCGGGCCTGGGTGTCGGTCCGCGTCCGCTCGAGGACGCACTCCTCCACGACGGCCTGCTCGATCCGTTCGACCGCCGCCTGATGGGGAGGGTGACCGACGACGGCAACGCCGCACGGGGCATCCGCCGCGAGCGCCAGGACGCCTTCGCCGCGCTCTCGCACCAGCGGGCCGCCGCGGCACGGTCCACCGGCGTGCTCGCCGAGGAGATCGTGCCGGTCGCGGTTCCGCAGCGGCGCGGACCGGACCTCGTCGTGTCCGCCGACGACGGGATCCGGGAGGACAGCACGGTCGAGACGCTCGCCCGGCTGGCCCCCGCGTTCTCGCCCGAGGGCACGATCACGGCGGGCAGCTCGTCCCCGATCACGGACGGCGCCGCCGCGCTGGTCGTCGTGTCCCGCGGCTGGGCACGCGAGCGCGGACTGCCCTGGCTCGCGACCGTCGCCGAGCACGGGCAGGTCGCCGGACCGGACAACTCCCTGCATTCACAGCCGTCGGCGGCGATCCTCCGGGCGCTCGGCCGCCGCGGTGCAGCGGTGTCCGACCTGGACCTGATCGAGATCAACGAGGCGTTCGCCTCCGTCGTCCTCCAGTCGGCGGACGATCTCGGCGTCGAGCCGGAGGCGGTCAACCCCGACGGCGGGGCGATCGCGCTCGGCCACCCTGTGGGCGCCTCCGGAGCACGGCTGGCCCTGCACCTGGCGCTGGCCCTCCGGCGCCGGGGCGGCGGGCTCGGCGTCGCCGCGCTCTGCGGCGGAGGCGGCCAGGGCGAGGCGCTGATCCTCGAGGGCTGACCGGCGGTCCGCCCCCAGGAGCGCGTCGGCGCCTCCGGCTACGCTCGCGGGATGAGCATCCTGAGCGCCGACGGCCTCGCCTTCGTCACCGAGCGCCACCTGGCCACCCTCTCCACCCCCGGCCGCCAGGGCCGCCTGCACGTGGTCGCCGTGGGCTTCACCTACGAGGACGGCGTCGTCCGCGTCATCACCTCCCGCGAGAGCCAGAAGGTGCTCAACGTCCGGCGGGGCGGCACCGCGACGGTCGGGCAGGTCGACGGCATCCGGTGGCTGAGCCTGGGCGGTCCGGCGACGATCGAGGAGGAGCCGGACGCCGTGCAGCACGCCGTCGAGCTCTACTCCCAGCGCTACCGCACCCCGCGCCCGAACCCCCTCCGCGTCGCCATCCGCATCGACGTCGACTTCGCCCTCGCCTCCTCCGGCCTGCGCGCGGAGTAGCCGGGTGGCCCGCGGCGACGCGCTGGGCGGGGGCGGTGCCGTCTCCTCCCTCCGCACCTACCGCTACGTCCGCCTCTCCCTGGTGGCGGCCGTGGTGCTCCTCACGGCCGGCCTCGTCCACCAGCTCGTCGTCGGAGGCCCGCTGCGCTCGATCAGCGCCTCGTACTACACCCCGGTCCGCTCCCTCTTCACCGGGGCGCTCTTCGCGGTCGGCGTCGCGCTGGTCGTCCTCGCCGGGAGAAGCGTGCGGCGCTTCCTCCTGCTGCTGGCGGGCATGACGGCGCCGGTCATCGCGATCGTGCCGGTGCCCCTCGCCTCGGAGGAGCTGCAGCGCCTCCAGGGAGCGGTGTGCCCGCCGGGAGGGGCGTCGTGCCTTCCCGCGACGGCCGCGGGTGAGGTCGCCGCCTCCCTGCCCGCCTACCTGGTCACGGCCGCGGCCGTCCTCGTCGCCTCCGTGATCCTGCTCGCCCTCGACCGGGTCCTCGACCGCTGGGCGCTCGTCCGCACCGCGATCGCCGCCGCCCTCCTGATCGCTCTGGCGGCCTGGAGCACGCTCCCGTCGTTCCTGCGGCTCGGCCACTACGCCGCCGCCGGCGTCTTCTTCCTGCTCATCGCCGTCACCGCGGGTCTGCACGCCGTCGCGGTGCGCGAGGAGGGAGCGAGCGGGCCGGGGACGCCGCGCTTCTACTCCCGCTGCTACGCCGTTCTCGCGGTGCTGATCGCCGCGGTCGATGCGGCGCTGGTGCTCCTGCTTCTCACGGGGCGGGGAGCGGAACTTCTCGGCGAGCAGTGGCTCCTGCTCGGCGAGGCCGTCGCGCTCGCCCTCTTCGGGATCTTCTGGGTGCTGCAGACCGTCGAGAACTGGGACCGTCCCGACGTGCTGCTCGTCGCGCGGGGCTGAGGGGGCCGGTGGCGGCCCCCTCAGCCGCTCAGCGCTTGAGGGTGATCGAAGCGCTCCGCCCGAGGTTCCCTGCGGCGTCGTAGGCGTGCGCGACGATCGCGTACCGCCCGGCCGGGTAGGAGGAGGCCGAGACGGTCAGGCGCCACGTGCCGTCCGACGCCCTCGTCGCGTCGCCCAGCCGCGTGGCTCCGCTCCAGAAGCTCAACTTCGTCGTGCCGACGTCGTCCTTGGCGGTGGCGACCAGGGTGACAGAGCCGCGCACCGTCGATCCGCTCGTCGGCGCGGTGATGACGGTCTTCGGAGCCGTCGTGTCGCGCGACGGCGCGGGCGAGCCCGTGGGCGCCGGAGCAGGAGCCGCGGTGGGCGCCGACGTGGGAGTCGGGGTCGGAGTCGGAGCCGGTTCGTCGCCGAGGCCCCAGGCCGTCCACAGCTCCTCCGCGATCATCGCCTGGCCGGCGACGTTCGGGTGGAAGTAGTCGACGTCCGTCGAGAGCTGGTCGAGCGAGATCGGAGCCGCCGTGAGGGCGCCGCCGTCCCACACGCAGTCGTTCGCGGCGGACGCGCAGGCCGATTCGAGAGCCTCGTTGAAGTCGGCCTCCCGGTCCTCCGCCGCCGCGAGCGAGGCGGTGGAGGCCGAGCCGGTCAGCGGGGCTCCGGTCGTGGCGTCGACTCCGCGCTGGGTCCGGCAGACCCCGCCCCAGGCCCAGATCGCGGCGCCCGGCGTCGACTTCACAGCGTCCCACTCCGACTCGATGTCCGGGACCGAGCCGACGAGCACCGTCGCCTCCGGCCACTCCTCGCCGATCGAGCGCAGGATCCGGGTCGCCGACGCGGCGAAGGAGGCCGCGGGCGTCATCGCGTAGCCGTCGCGGGAGTCGGGCGAGAGGCTCAGCGAGCAGAGGTCGTTGCCGCCGATCAGCAGCGTGACCACGTCCGGCTCCTCCCCGGCCGCGACCGCGGCGTCGATCCGCGACTCGACTCCGCTGATGACCGCGCCCGACTTCGCGTAGTTCACCGCGCGGACCGCCGTCCGCGGATCCGCCGCCGCCATCCGGCTCGCGATCGAGTCGACCGCGGGCGCCGATCCCGTCGCCCAGGAGTTCTCGACGCAGTCGCGGTTCACCCCGCAGGTCGTCGCCGCGCGCGTGATCGAGTCGCCGAGCGCGAGCAGCGTCTGCGTCCCGGACGCCTGCGCCGGCGGTGCCGCCAGGAGCCCCGCCAGGAGCGCGATCGCCCCCGCGCCGACCCCTGCCGCTCTCCGCCGTCCCCTGTGTGCTGTGGTCCCCATGTCGTCCCGTCCCCTGGTCGTCCGTCGCTCGAGTGCCTCGCGTGCTGCGAGAGCACGAGGGGCGAGCGTACGTCGCTGCGGCTCCCCCGACGGACCGGAGGAGGGCGGCTCCCGCCCGGCGCGGCCCGGATGGGGGACACGGAGGACGCACGGAGGCGAGCGGCCCACAGCTTCGGGCGCCCGATCGTCAGGACCTGCACGACCGGCCCGCGCGCTCTCCCGCCCGGAGAGCACGTGGACCGACGGCTCCTCCTCGATACTCTGAAGCGACGATCGGCCGTCGCCGTGGAGGGAAGAGGGATCAGCATGGACTACTCGAACGAGGACGATCTCAAGCAGAGGATCGGTATCGACTCCTGGAGGAATCTGTCGAAAGAGAAGTTCATCGCGTTCGCATCCGAGCTGCCGAACATGAGCGAGGAGCTCGCCCTGAAGGTCGTCGAGCAGTTCCCGGATTTCAAGAATCTCGTCCTCGACTCGTTCAGTGAAGTGCGAGATCAGGCGAGTTCAGCCGTTCGAGCCAACTGGAAGAGTCAGAAGAAGGTTCACAGGGCCTTCGCCGAGTACCGCGCCGTCCTGAACCGCGAACTGGATCGTGACACCCTGAGCGCGGCGGACCGCTACTCGGTCCTTCGGCTGTTCACAGAAGCGATCGACGACGAAGCGCTGAAGGATTCGGAGCACAAGGCGTTCGTGCTCCGTGCACTGGGCATCGTCGCGATGGTCGCAGTCGCCGGAGTCTCGACGGGAGTCGCCGTCCTCGGCGGTCGAGCCAGGATCGGCGGAGACGCCTAGTACCGAGTGCCGATCGAACGGACCACTCCTCCGCCGACGAGCGCGTCGAGGCCGCGAGGCGGTCGACCCGCCGAACAGGCGAGGTTCCCGATCCGGCCGCCGGCACAAAGCAGAAGGCCCGCTCTCTCGAGCGGGCCTTCTGTGGTGGTGGATCCGAGGGGATTCGAACCCCTGACCTCTTCATTGCGAACGAAGCGCGCTACCAACTGCGCCACGGACCCGTGCCTTCCGAGCCGTCACCGGCCCGAACAACTCGTCCACACTAGCACGGACGAGCAGGCGCCTCGCACTCGCGTCAGGCCCCGCGGCGGCGCTGCAGAGCCTGGTCGAGGTCTATCGCGTCCACGCCGTCCACGACGCCCATCGCGGCGAAGCGGGAGGAGGGACGCGGGGCCTCGGGAGCGGGAGCGGCGGCACGCGGGACGCGCAGCGGCGCCACCTCGGGAGCGGTCGCGGCGGCGCGCTGGGCGAGCTCCGCTTCCGCCGCGGCGGTGCGCAGGCGCTCCACGGCGTCGATCGACGCCATCGCGGAGGCGGCGACCGTGCCCCGGGACAGGTAGAGCGGCTTGGGGAGCGGCTGCGGCGTCCAGCTCGCACGGTCCTCGGCGAGCTCCTCGGAGGCGTCGTCCGCGGCCTCCTCGGCGAGCTCGGCCTCGAAGACCTCGGCGCGCCGGCGCTCGGTCGCGGCGGCCGTCGTCGCTGTCGCGGCCGGAGCGGCGGCGCGGCGGCGACCCGGCGCCAGCAGGATCAGCGTGCCGAGCCCCGCGACGGCGAGGAGCAGGCCGACGAGCGGCACCGCGCCCGTGCCGCCGAACGGCAGCATCACGAGCCCGACCAGCGCGGCGACCGCGCCGACCAGCACGGCCAGCGCGGCGCCCTGGCGCCAGCGCAGGACCGAGGGCCCTGACCGCGTGCTCCGCCGTGCGCTCGCGGTCGCCCGTCGCAGCGCGTCGCGCGCCGCCTTCTCCGCCTGTGCCAGCTCCATCGCCTGTGCCTTCTCTTCGGCTCGTCGTCGTGTCTCGGTCACCCGGAGCCGGCGCTGCTGCAGCGCCACCTCGCGGGCCGTCGCCTCCGCACGCACGTGCTCGGGCACTTCCGCGGTCTCGGCGAGGATCCGCAGCGTCTGCTGCAGCCTCACCGCGTTGCGCTCGGTCGCGTTGTACGACCGCCTGCGCATCCACGTGGGGATCAGGTAGGCGACCCACAGAACGGCGGCGAGCGCCCAGACGACGCCCCCGCCCAGCCAGTCGCTACTCATGCGGACAACGCTAGGAGCACCGGGCACTCCCGTCCGTCATTACGGGTAGGTGTGTCCGTGCGGATCGCGGATCAGCCGGGGCCCCGTCGGAGGGACACCGGCGCCGTCGGAGGGTCCGGAGAGACCCGAGCGGCGCGAGGCGCGGAGGTCCGCGTCGGTCGGCAGGCCGACCTCCGACGGGACCTGCCCGTCGAGGTAGCGGCGGAGCACGCCGCGGGGCACCTCCTCCGCCACGAGGGCGAAGCAGAAGTGGTCCCGCCAGTCGCCGTTGATGTGGATGAAGCGCCGCCGCAGGCCCTCGTAGCGGAAGCCGAGCTTCTCGACCACGCGCAGGCTCGGCCGGTTCTCCGGGCGGATGCAGATCTCGATCCGGTGCAGGCCCAGGTCGAGGAAGGCGTGGTCGGCCGCGAGGGCCACGGCGATCGGCGTGATCCCCCGCCCGGCGTAGCGCTCGGACACCCAGTAGCCGATCGACCCGGAGGAGAGCGAGCCGTACCCGATGTTCGAGATGTTGAGCTGCCCGGCGAGCTCGCCGTCCCAGTCGATGAGGAACGGCACTCCCCCGCCGGCCCGCGCGTTCTGCTGCAGCGAGCGGATGCTGGCGCGCACGTCGAACGCGGCACCTCCCCGGGGGTCGGACGCCTCCCACTGGCGCAGCCACGACCGGTTCGCGATCAGCTCCCGCTCGAGAGGGCGGGCGTCGCGCACGCGGATGGGGCGGACGGTGACACGACCCTCGGTGAGCGTCGGGATCGGGAGCGGCATGATGCGACCCTACTGCTCCGCCGCACTGCGGGAGGGGGACTGGACTCCGCGGCGTTCCGTGCTCTCGGGGAACGGAGGAACGGACGGGATCCCGTGCCGCAGCAGGGGGTCCCGTCCGTTCCGGAGGCGCGCTCGCCGGGGCTCAGAGGCCGGCGACGAAGTCCTTCAGCCAGGGCTTGAGGTCCCTGCCGAGGTCGTCGCGGTCGGAGGCGAGCTGCACGATGGCCTTGATGTAGTCGAGCTTGTCGCCGGTGTCGTAGCGGCGGCCGCGGAACACGACGCCGTAGACGCCGCCGAACTCGGCCGGGTCCTGGGCCATGCGCTCCAGCGCGTCGGTCAGCTGGATCTCGCCGCCCTTGCCCGGAGCGGTGTGCTCGAGCACGCCGAACACGTCGGGCTTCAGCACGTAGCGGCCGATGATCGCGAGGTTCGAGGGGGCGTCCTCCTTGGAGGGCTTCTCGACCAGGCCGGTGATCCGCACCACGTCGTCCTCGTCGGTCGCCTCGACCGCCGCGCAGCCGTAGAGGTGGATCTGGTCGGGGTCGACCTCGAGCAGCGCGACCACCGTGGTGTCGCGCTGCTCGGCGACGTCGATCATGCGGGAGAGCAGCGGGTCGCGGGCGTCGATCAGGTCGTCGCCGAGGAGCACGGCGAAGGGCTCGTCGCCGACGTGGCGCTGCGCGCGGGAGACCGCGTGGCCGAGGCCCTTCGGCTCGCCCTGGCGGACGAAGTGCACGTCGGCGAGGTCGCTGGCGTACTTGACGTGCTCGAGCTTCTTGTCGTCCTTCTTCTGGGACAGGTTCTGCTCGAGCTCGGGCACCGAGTCGAAGTGGTTGGCGAGCGCGTTCTTGTTGCGCCCGATGATCACGAGCACGTCCTGGAGGCCGGCGTCCGCGGCCTCCTCGACCACGTACTGGATCGCCGGCTTGTCGACGACCGGCAGCATCTCCTTGGGGATGGCCTTCGTCGCCGGCAGGAAGCGGGTGCCGAGACCTGCGGCGGGGATGACTGCTTTGCGGATTCGAGTGCCCATGGGGCGCCATCCTAGCGGCGGGGGAAGTCGCGGGAGTTTCGCGCCAGGACCGGCGACGGAAGGCGCCGGACCCCGTTCCGGGGCGGTCCGGGACGAGCGTCCCTCAGGGTCGTCCGCGCGGAGGCCGGCGCGGGGCCCGGTTCTAGACTGAGCGCATGCCAGCCGACATCACGCACGAGAAGCGGGCGCTGCGCGCCGAGCTGCGCGAGCGCCGCCGCACGCAGACCTCGACCGCTCGCGACCAGGCCGCGGAGCAGATCACCGCCCACCTGATCGAGCTCGCCACCCGCGTGGGGGCCCGCTCCCTCGCGTGCTACCTCTCCGCTCCGGACGAGCCGAGCACCCGGCCGTTCCTGGGCTGGGCCGAGAGCCACGGCATCCGCGTCCTCTTCCCCGTCTCGCGCCAGGACGGCCTGCTCGACTGGGCGGTCGGCGACGGCCACACCGAGACCCAGGGCCTGTTCGGCATGCCCGAGCCCGTCGGGCAGCTGCTCGGCCCCATCGCGATCAACGACGTCGACCTCATCGTCGTCCCGGCCGCCACCGTCGACCGGCAGGGGATGCGGATGGGCTGGGGGCGCGGCTACTTCGACAAGACCCTCGGCTCGATGGAGAAGTGCCCGCCGGTCTACGCCGTCGTCTTCGACAGCGAGCTCGTCGACCGGGTGCCCAGCGAGGTCCACGACCAGGCCGTCGACGGAGTCGTCACTCCCTCCGGCATCGTCGACCTGCGCCACTGACCCCGTCCTCCTTCTCCCCCACCCGCCTCCGAGGAGCCCCCTGTGCCCACCTACTCCTACCGCTGCACGCAGTGCGGCAACGCCTTCGACATCCAGCAGAAGTTCACCGACGACACGCTCACCGAGTGCCCGAGCTGCCAGGGGGCGCTGCGCAAGGTGTTCAGCGCGGTCGGCGTGACCTTCAACGGCTCGGGCTTCTACCGCACCGACTCCCGCTCCGGCGGGAAGTCGAGCGAGGGCGGCTCCTCCTCCTCGGGTTCCGGCTCGTCCGGCTCGGGCGCATCCGGCTCCGGCTCATCCGACTCGTCGTCGGGCTCCTCGGGATCAGGCGGCTCCTCCTCCGGATCCTCGGGTTCATCGGGCTCGAGCGGCTCCTCGTCCGACTCGGGGTCCTCGGGCTCCGGATCGTCCTCCTCCTCGTCGTCCTCGGGCTCCTCCGGGTCCTCCTCCTCGGGTTCCTCCTCCGGGAGCTGACCCGCCACCCACCGCCCACGGCAGAAACGGAACGATCATGATCAACGGCTTCAAGGAGTTCATCCTCCGCGGCAACGTCATCGACCTGGCTGTCGCCGTGGTCATCGGCGCCGCCTTCACGACCATCGTCAACGCGATCGTGACGGGGATCTTCAACCCGCTCATCGGCGTGATCTTCGACGCCTCCTCCCTCGAGACCCTGAACTGGGTCATCCGGCCGGGAGAGAACGGCGAGGACCCGACCGTCATCGCCTACGGCTCGGTCGTCTCGGCCCTGATCCAGTTCGTGATCGTCGCCTTCGTCCTCTACTTCGCGTTCGTCCTGCCGATCAACCACCTCAAGAACGCCGCCTTCGCCAAGAAGGCCGCCGACGCCCCCGCCGCGGAGGACAAGGCCCCCACCGAGCTCGAGCTCCTCGCCGACATCCGCGACCTGCTCGCCAACAACGGCACCGCCACCACCGCGAACTCCGGCAAGCACGTCGACTGAGTCGCTCTGTCGTCTTCCGCTGGAGGCGGGAGAGGACCTCGGTCGGCTTCCCGACGGGGGAACGCGTCGCAGAGCGTTGTGCGAACGGTGCGTCCGAAACCACGGCACGCGTTTCGGACGGCACCTGCACCTTCGGGAGGTCGCCGATCGGGACCTTGAGCGACTCTGGCGGGGACCGATCGGCCCTGTCTCCACGCGTCCATCCGCTCGTCGAGCGGGGGCGCGCCGGGGGGGGAGGTCCGAGGTCGCCGACGGGACATGTCTCGACTCGCGGATAACCGACCGGTCCGGCTGACGTCAGTAGTGCGGAGGGACGTCCTGGCGCAGGCGCGCGTCGTTCGGGCCGGTGTCGGGGCGCGCGGGCGGCGCGGAGGGGTCGGCGATCGGAGCGTCGTGCGGGGACGGATCGGTGCCCGGCTTCGCGGGGAGCGTCGCCCGCCGACCGCCGCGGGTGCGCCGCAACGGGCGGTCGGCACCCGCGGGGGCGTCGGGATCCGGCGCCACGATCAGTCGCGCGGCAGCGGCTCGACGGGCTGCGTCTCCCCCGACGCCGGAGCGGCGGCGGCAGCAGGAGCGGCGGGAGCAGCAGCGGTGGGAGCAGGAGCCTCGCCGGCGGCGGGAGCAGCGGTCTGCTCCTCCCCCGCGGTCGCACCGATCAGCCCGGCCACCCGCGCGGCCACGGCCTCGGGGTCGGCGAACAGCTCGAAGTTGTGCACCCGCAGGTAGTGCCAGCCCAGCCGGCGCAGCAGCTCCGGACGCAGGCGCAGCGACACGCGCAGGCTCTGCGTGCTCACGTCGCGGTCGGTCTCGACCACCACGGCACGGGTCCCGTGCGCGGCGACGAGGGCCAGCTTGCCCTTGTGCCCGATGTTGACCCGGAGTCCGCGGCGCTCGAGGCGCGCGGCGAGATCCACCAGCATCGGCTCCGAGTAGTCGTCGCGGTCGCTCGGCTGGACGCGGTCCTCCGCCTCCTGCAGCACCTGCGCGAGGGCGACCATGCCGTAGCGCATGCGCGACTCGTCGATGTCGCCCGGGCGGAAGCACGAGACGATGTCCATCGAGCGGCGGGCACGGGTCATCCCGACCGCCAGCAGGCGCTCTCCGCCCGGCTCCGCGAGAGCGCCGAAGTTCGACAGCAGGCGGCCGTGGGGCGTCCGGCCGTAGCCGATCGAGAAGATGACGCGGTCGCGGCTCTGCGCGACCGACTGCTCCAGCGTCACGACGGCGAAGGGCTCGGGACGGTCGCCGAGGATGAAGTCGCTCAGGTCGGTGCGCTTGGCGAAGGCCGTCAGCACCGCCTGCTGCACCCGCACGGCGTGGCGAGGACTCGCGGTGATGACCATCAGCGACTCGCGCGGACGGATCACCGCGTGCTCGAGCACCAGCTCGACCACCTTCGCGACCTCGGCGTCGACGGACTCGACGGCTCCGGAGTCGTTCTCGGGCATGCCGTGCCCGCTCGCGATGTAGTGGAAGCGGAGCGAGTCGTGTCCGAGGAACGAGCCGGCCCAGGGCAGCGAGTCGATGCGGCCGCCGTAGAAGCGGCGGTTGACCAGCTCGGCCAGGTCCTCGCCGCCCGCGCGGTAGCTGCGGGTGAGCGTGACGGTGTTGAGCAGCTCGCCGAGTCGGGCGAGCGCCGACTGGGCGTGCAGCGCCTCCACGTCGGTCCGCGAGGCGGTGGAGCCGAACTCCGGCGTCTCGTCGACGCGCAGGCCGAAGGGAGTGGGGGTCTGCGTGACCGGGTCGCCGAACGCGACGACCTGCTTGGCCCGGCGGATCGCTCCGACGTTCTCGGCCAGCGTGGTCGCCCCGGCGTCGACGAGGAACACCGCGTCGAAGGTCGTCTCGGTGCCGATGCGGTGCACTTCGTACGGCGAGGCGAGCCAGGCCGGAGCGAGCACGCGCGAGAGGTGCGGAGCGGCCTTCTGCAGCTCCTGAGGGGTCGTCGCCGCCTCGGTGCGCAGCAGCGCGCGCAGCGCGTCGCGCTCCTGCGGCCAGTCGACGAGCCCGATCTTCCAGGTCTCGGAGAGCTTCCAGGCCAGCAGCTCGGCGCTCGAGGCGGCGTGCGCCTCGTCGACGAGCTTGAAGTCGGCCTCGAGCCGGTCGAGCACGCTCGTGTTGCCGCCGAGCAGCGCACGCTCGTCGGTCAGCATGATCTCGAGCGCCGAGCGCCACCAGGCCAGGTCCAGCTCGCCCGCGACCAGCTCGGCCGGCACGTGGCGGCGCGAGAGGTCGGTGAGCAGCGGGTCCAGGCCCCAGTCGCGCAGGGTGGCGAGGAGGGTCGTCCGCTCCTGGAGGTTGGCCAGCACCTCGCTGTCCTCGGCGAGGCCGGACACCATCGAGGCCAGCTCGGCGAGAGGGAGCGAGGCGAGCTGCAGGTTCGTCCCGCGGCGGCCGAGCGGCTCGTCGAGACGGCTCAGCTGGTCGGTCACCTGCTGGTAGGCCACCTGCACGTCGGCGACGCCGACCGGGACCTCGGGGATCGTGCCGGCGACCGCGTAGCGCTGCCACAGCGTCCGCTGCTGCTGCACCCGGCGGAGCGCCGCGTTGAGGTCGGTGACGTGCGCGCCGGGACGCAGGTACTCGCGCGCGAGCTTCTTCAGGCGCCGGCGGTTGGTGGACGACATCTCGGCTGCCTCGCGGCGCGGCGAGGTGGCGACGATGAGGTCCTGGATAGAGCGGTCGAAGACGGCCGGCTGGAACTTGTCCAGCGTCTCGCGGACGTCCTGCAGCAGGCGCAGGTAGATGCCGAGCTCGGCGACCGACTCGAACGGGCGCATCCGCGTCTGGCCGATGACGTCCTGGGCGCGGTCGAGCAGGCGCGGCAGGTCGCGCAGGTGCAGTCGCTTGGCCAGCTCGTGGGCGATCTCGGCGTCGGCGGTGGAGTCGAACTGGGCCCCGTACCAGGGCGAGTCGCCCGGGCCGTAGCGGAACTCGCCCAGGCGCGCCGACTCGATCAGCATCCGGGTCGCCTCGGGGCGGCTGTGCGCGAGAGCGGTGACGGAGCGGCGGTCGAGGCGGGCGGCGGTCGACGGGGGCGTCCGCAGCTGCGAGAGGCGGGCGAGCTCCTCGAGGGCCTGCAGCGCCGAGACGCCGAAGCTCTCGTCGCGCCGGGAGAGCGCGCCGCGGTAGTCGAGCAGCACCTTCCGCAGCCGGAGTAGGGCGTCGTCGATCTCGCTGACGGAGGGGCGCGCGGCCTTCTCGTTGCGGCCGATCGACTGGATGAGGTCGCGGCGGAGCGTGCGGGGCCCGACCGCGATGCCGCCCAGGCCCGCCGAGAGCAGGCGCTGGTGGATGCTGTCGAGGCTCGACCGGCGGGCGCTGACGACCAGCACGCGCTTGTGCTGGGCGGCCAGGGCGCCGATCGCGTTGACGATGGTCTGGGTGCCGCCCGTGCCGGGGAGGGTCTTCACGACGAGCGAGTTGCCGGCCGCGATGTTCGCGATCACCTGCTCCTGCTCGGCGTCCGCGTCGAGGAGGAGGTTGTCGGTCGCCGGAGGACGCTCGTCCTGCGGGATGATCGACGCCACCTTCTGCGACTGCTGCAGCGCCCGCTTGGCGGCCGGGTTCCCGGCGACGGCGTCGAGGACGGGGTGCTCGAGCATCCGGGCGTCGCGGAGCATGTCGCCCGCCACGTCGGCGAAGCTCGAGACCACGAGGCGCGGGTGCACGGCGAACCACGGCAGGTGCGAGGTCAGGCCGCGCAGCTGGTCGATGACCGGCTGCGGCTTGAAGACGCCGTTCTGCACGGCCAGCTCGACGAACTGCTCGGGGTCGATCGTGATGCCGAACTGCTGCTTGAGGGCGCGCGCGAGCTGCGGATTGAAGTAGGGCTGGCCCTTGAGCTTGAGCTCGAAGTCGCGGCCGTAGCGGCGGATGGCGAGCGGGCGCAGGAGCACGGGTGCGGTGAACTCCGTGTCGCCGGCGCGCCACTGGGCGAGGCCGATGGCGAGGTGGACGCCCTCGATGCCGCGGACCGAGCGCAGCTCGATCCCCTTGTCGGTGATCGCACCCGCGGCGTTCTTCGCGGTGCGCAGGGCGAGCTCGTCGCGGATGAGCGAGGAGAGGAGCGTCGTCTTGCCCGAGATGAACGGGGGCAGCCCGCCGGGGTGCGTGGTCGAGAGCTCGATGCGCGTCCGGGGCGAGTCCACGAAGTGGAGCAGGGGCGACGGACCGCCGACCTTGGCGAGCTCGTCGCGCCACGACTGCCACACCGGATCGGCCACGTTGCCGCCCTGGTAGCCGGCCTCGCCGCTCGTCACCTGCACGGGAGAGGTCGCCGTCGGGGAGAGCCGATGCGCGGACGCCTCCCCCTGGTCACCGGATTCGGGTGAGGTCGCCACCGGTCCGGCTCCTGGGAAATCGTCGACTCGTTGCACACGGACACCCTAAACCGGGCACCTCCGAAAGGCCGTAGCGACGCGGGTCGGCGGCACGGCACCTCCGAACGGCTCACCTGCCTGGAGCATCGGAGGCACGCGGAGCGCCGGGTCGGATCGGCGAGCGCGCCCGCCCGATCGGGGCGGGCGGGGGTCAGGAGGGCCAGACGGCCAGGGGCGGCGCCGTCTCGACCCGGCGCTCGTCGCCGACCACGCGGATCCGGCTGCTCACGCGGTCGTGCCCGGCGGCCGCGGCGACCGCGGTCATGACGAGCCGGGCGTGGTCGCGCGTGAGATGCCCGAAGGCGCTCCGCAGATCGACGGGGCGGCCGGTGGCGAGCGACACGGCGATGCGCGCGACCGCCTCCTCCGAGAGGTCGAGGAGGCACGCCTGCTCGGCGAGGACGGCGAAGTCGATCCGCGGCGAGGCCTCCGTGGCGGCACCGGCCGCCCACGGGTGCTCGGGGCGGAGGCATCCGGCGCGGACGAGGAGCTGCTCCGCGGCCTCGAGGCCGGGCCCGGCGAGGACGGGGATCATGCCGCGGTCCGCTCGGCGCGGCGCCCGGAGGCGCGGACCCCGACGGACACGACGGCCGACAGCAGGCAGGCCACGCCGGCGATCAGCGGCGCGAGCCAGCCGAGGACGCTCACCTCGTCGACGTCCGTGCCGAAGTACTGCCAGTGCGCGATGGCGTAGACGAAGAGGGAGAAGAAGCAGAGCGCGACGCCCGTGAGCGCCGACACCAGGTCTGCCGGACGGACGAGGGGCTCGTGCTCCGCCGAGGCGGCCTGCTCGATCGCGGGCTCGGAGAGGGCGGCGGCCGAGACCTGCGGGAGGGTCGCGGTGGCGGGGTGCTGCGTCATGTCTCGAGGGAACCAGCCGCGCGGTGTCACGGTCGTCACTCGCTGGCATGACGTCCTGAGCCGAGCGGATGGTGGCGCGGTCGGCCGGTCAGGGAGCGACGGGGACGTCCGCTCGAGCCGGTCGGCGTCCGAGCGACGACTGGAACCGCAGCAGGTACCCGTCCGGATCGGCCACCACCAGCTGACGGACGCCCGCCTCCTCCGCTCCGACCCGGTACCAGCGGGTCTCGAGCGGCGAGAACAGCGGCGTCCCGGCCTCGGCGAGCGCCGCTGCCGTCCGGTCGGCGTCGTCGACGTGCAGCTGCAGGTTCATCCCCCGGCCGAGCGGGCGCTCCAGCGGTGCAGCGATCCAGTTGCGGCCCCGCCCCGCCTCTTCGAGCATCACGTGCGCGGAGCCTAGGACCAGGTACGCGAAGCCCTCCTCGGGCCGGGCGTAGTGGATCCGGAACCCGCAGGGACCGCACCAGAATCCCAGGCTCCGGTCGAGGTCGGCGACGAGCAGCTCGGGGACGAGATCGGGATCGGCCATCCGCGCGGTCTACGCCTCGGCGCTCTCGGGGCGCTTCGTGCGGCCCGGGAGCAGGAGCAGGCCCGAGACGCCCACGACGATCAGCAGGATGGCCGCGACCGTCACGAAGGAGGCCAGCGCCAGCACGGGCATGATGATCGTCAGGACGCCCGCGATGACCGAGGCGATCCCTGCCGCGATCGGCAGCCACGCGGGGCCGGCGACGGTGCGGCCGCTGGTGATGCTCGAGACGCCGTCGAGGATCCAGCCCGCGCCGATCACGAGGCCCAGGACGCTCAGCGACTCGAACGGGTTCGACAGGCACAGGATGCCCGCGACCAGGATCAGGGCGCCGAGCAGGCCCGCGAGCCAGCGCACCCGGGCATCGAGCCGCGAGGCGGTGAAGGCCAGCAGCAGGCGGAAGACGCCCGCGGCGATCAGGTGGATGCCGAAGACGATGGCGACGGTCAGCAGCGTCGGGCCGGGGATCAGGACGGCGATGACGCCGAGCACGATCGCGATCAGCGAGACGGCGATGATCCACCAGCGCTCGACGGAGGTGCGGGACATCGTGGGCGCGGCGGTCTCGGACATGGCGTTCCTTCGCGTCGGGAGTGCGGACCCCTCGAACGTTAGGGCACCGGGGCGGGGTGGCGCGGGGCCTTGCGCCCGCCCGCCCGAGGACGAAGGTCAGTGGCGCGATCCGGTGCGCGCCGCGGCACGGTGCCGCCGCACGCGGCGCACAACGAGCGCGAGCAGCAGCACGCCGAACGCGCTGTAGATGATCGCGTCGAGCACGCCGGCGTACTGGTCGACGAGCTCGTACTGCGTGCCGAGGGCCGCGCCGAGGCCGATCAGCAGGCCGTTCCAGACGCCGGAGCCGAGGATCGTCAGTCCCGAGAACAGCAGCAGGTTCATCCGCTCGGCCCCTGCGGGGAGCGAGATGAGGCTGCGCACGCCCGGGATGAGGCGACCGAAGAGGACCGCCCAGGTGCCGTGCCGGCGGAACCAGCCGACCGCCTTCTCGAAGTCCTCGCGGTCGACCAGAGGGAGCTTGGAGAGCAGGCGGATCGAGCGCTCCGTGCCGATGCGGTGGCCGAGCGCGTAGAGGATCAGGCCGCCGAGGTAGGCGCCGAGGGTCGCCGTGATCACGACCAGCACCAGGTTCATCCGGCCCTGCTGGGCGAGGAAGCCGGCCAGCGGCAGCACGAGCTCGCTCGGGATCGGCGGGAACACCGTCTCGATCAGCGTCAGCAGGCCGACGCCCGCCTCTCCGAGCGCGGCGATCACCCGCGCGGCGACGCCGACGAGCCCGGAGAGCTCGTCGATGCTGTCGGAGGAGGAGGCGGTCGCCACGGAGGCGGGGGCGAGGGCGAGGGTCGCGATCGTCATGACTGAGAAGCTACTCAGTCCGCCGCGCGCGCACCTGGGAATCCGGCGGCCCGCTCAGGGGCGGCCGGTGAGCACGACGGTGTCCGATCCCTGCAGCCGCACCTCGACCGAGGCGATCTCGGAGAGCGGGAGCCCGGTGGCGAGGCTGGGCTCCATCGTCGTCCCCGGCGCGCTCGTCCACGATCCGACGGCCTCGGTGCCGCCTGAGGTGTCCGTGACGTAGAGGACGTAGCCGGCCGAGCCCGCGTACTGCTCGGCCGTGTCGGCCCAGCTGCAGTCCATATCGATCCGCGTGCCCCACTGCTGCGGCACGAACCGCACGGAGGCCTCGACGGGGACGCCCGGAGCCGCGGCGAGCGAGACGGTCGAGCCGACGGTCTCGACGGGGGCGAGGGACGGGCCGATCGCGAGCGGCAGGGCGACGGCGGCGGCGGCCGAGACGCCCGCGGCGGCGAGCACCAGGCCCGCGATGCGCAGCCGCGTCCGGCGGCGGACGGAGTCGGTGGCCGCGGCGAGGCGGGTCAGCAGTGCCGCCGGAGCCGGATCGCCGGCAGCCTCCGGCTCCTCGACCAGGCGCATCGCCTCGTCCTGGGGCAGGTGGGCCAGCAGGCCCGGCAGCGGGACGAACTCGGCGAGGGACTCGCGGCAGCCGGGGCAGGCGCGCAGGTGCAGCTCGTACTCGCGGCGGTCGGCGGCGGTCAGGGATCCGAGGAGGTACGCGGCGTCCCAGTCGCGGAAGGGGTCGTCGTGCCGGTCGTCGGAGGAGGGGTCGCGGTTCACAGCTCCGTCACCCCCCGCTCCTGCAGTGCGAGCTTGAGGGCCCGCATCCCGTAGTGCATCCGAGACTTGACGGTGCCCGGGGCGATCCCCAGCAGCGCGGCGATCTCGGTGACCGTGCGGCCGCCGTAGTAGGCGTGCACGATGACGGCGCGGTGGTCGTGGCTCAGTCCGCTGAGCGCGTCCGAGAGCAGCCAGGCGTCGAGCACCTGGTCGGTGCGGTCGGTGGTCGGGCGCTCGGGGACCTCGTCCGTGCCCAGCTCCCGGGCGTAGCGGGCGCTGCGGCGGTCGTCGATGACGAGGTTCCGGGCCACGGTGTAGAGCCAGGAGCGGGCGGCGGCCTCGCCCTGGGCGAGGATCTCGGGGTGCTTCCAGGCGCGCAGCAGCGCCTCCTGCACGACGTCCTCCGCCATCTGGCGGTCGCCGGTCAGGCGCAGCACGAACCGCCAGAGCGCGCTGGCGTGCTCGTCGTGCAGCGCACGCAGCATCTGGGCCTGATCCTCGGACATCTCCACCTCTTCCTGCACCAACGTAACGGGGGCCCGAACGGTTCAGCCGGTTCGCGCGAGCGGCCGCACTCTGGTACTCCGGAGTCGATGACCTTCCCCGATGCCGACGACGCCGCCCGCGTGCGCTCCTTCCTCCGCGACAACCGCTCGCGGATGCTCGACGACGTCCGGCACCTCGTGATGATCGAGAGCCCCAGCGACTCCCTCGAGGCGCTCGGCGAGCTGCACGCCTTCCTCGTGCACTGGGTGGGAGAGCGGCTCGGGCACGACGCCGACGTGCAGCACCGGCGTGCGCAGGACGCTCCGACCGCGACCAGCTGGACCGTCCCGGCGAGCGGCGGCGCGAGACCGCACCGGGGCACGCGTCCGTTCGTGGCGCTGCTCGGCCACTACGACACGGTGTGGCCCCTGGGCACGACCCGCTCCTGGCCCTTCGCCGTCGACGGCGACCGCCTGAGCGGACCGGGCAGCTACGACATGAAGGCCGGGCTGGTGCAGATGGTGTGGCTGGTGGCCGCGCTCCGCCACGCCGGCGTCCCGCATCCGGCCGTCCGCCTGGTGATGAGCGGGGACGAGGAGATCGGCAGCGCCGCCTCCCGCCCGTTCCTGGAGCGGCAGTGCGCGGGCGCCGACGCGGTCCTGGTGTTCGAGGGCGCGATCGGCGACGCGGTCAAGACGGCGCGCAAGGGCATCGGGCGCTTCGTGATCGACGTGGTCGGAGTCGAGGCGCACGCCGGGGTCGAGCCGGAGAAGGGGGCGAGCGCGATCCACGAGCTCGGCTCGCTGATCCCGCGGGTGCTGGCGATCGCGCGGGAGGAGGAGGGCACCTCGGTCAACATCGGAGTGGTCTCCGGCGGCTCGCGGGTCAACGTGACGACGGCCCGCGTGCGCCTGGAGCTGGAGGCGCGGATCCGCGGATCCGCCGAGGCCGCCCGCGTCGAGGCCGAGCTCGACGCGCTCGCCGCCGCCGACCCGCGCATCCGGCTGGAGGTGCGCGGCTCCTGGGAGCGGCCCGTCTTCGAGCGGACCGCCTCCGTCGCCGCGCTCTACCGCAGGGCCGAGCGGGTCGCGAAGCGGATCGACGTCCCCCTCCGCGAGATCGCGGTCGGCGGGGCGAGCGACGGCAACCTCGTCGCCGCGCTGGGCCTGCCGGTCCTCGACGGGCTCGGCGCCCCGGGCGAGGGTGCGCACGCGCGCAGCGAGGCGATCGGCATCGAGGGCATGCTGGAGCGGACGGCGCTGGCCGCGCTGCTGGTCGCCAGCTTCGGCGACGAGCACTGACCGGCTGCAGAGGAAGGACGAGCGGATGACCCTGTACGAATCGCGCCCCGTGGGCGTCGTGATCGAGGCTCCGGCCGCGGAGGTGTACGCCTTCGTCTCCGACCCGGCGAACCTCCCGCGGTGGGCCGCGGGCCTCGCCTCCTCCGCGCTCGAGCAGTTCGACGGACGCTGGTTCGCCGACTCGCCGATGGGCCGGGTCGAGGTGCGCTTCGCCCCGCAGAACCCGTTCGGCGTCGCGGACCACGAGGTCACGCTCCCCGACGGGACGGTGGTGGACAATCCGCTCCGGGTGCTCGTGAACGGGGACGGCGCCGAGGTGGCCTTCACCGTGCGGCGGCGCCCCGGGATGAGCCTCGACGACTGGGACGAGGACTGCGCGCGGGTCGCGGACGACCTCGAATCGCTCCGGCTGCTGTTCGAGCGCGGGGCGCTGTAGGTTCGTCACAGCTCCGGCGCAGGGCCGGCACCCGTGAGAACGAGGACGCGATGACCTCCCCCGATCGTCCGAGCACCCGCCCCGCAAGCGGCATCGAGCTCAACGGCCTCGACACGATCCAGGAGTCGGAGCGGCACGGCCGCCCTCGCGACCTCTTCTGGCCGTGGTTCGCCGCGAACGTGTCCGTGCTCGGGCTGAGCTACGGCTCCTTCCTCCTCGGCTTCGGCCTCTCCTTCGGACAGGCGACGCTCGTCAGCGTGATCGGGATCGTCGTCTCGTTCCTCTTCTGCGGTCTGGTCGCCGTCGCCGGCAAGCGCGGCTCCGCCCCCACGATGGTGCTCAGCCGGGCGGCCTTCGGGGTCGACGGCAACCGCCTGATCTCGGTGATCTCCTGGCTGCTCACGGTGGGCTGGGAGACGGTGCTGGCCTCCCTCGCGGTGCTCGCGACGGCGACGGTGTTCGAGGAGTTCGGCTGGGACGGGGGCGTGCTCACCAAGGTGGTCGCGCTGATCGTGGTCGCCGCGCTCATCGTGATCGCCGGGATCGCGGGCTTCCGCCTGATCATGCGGCTCCAGCTCGCGATCACCGTCGCGACCGCCGTGCTGACCGTGGTCTACGTCGTGCTCGTCCTCGACCGGATCGACCTCGCCGCCGTCGGCGCCCTGCCCGCGGGCTCGGCCGCCGCGGTCATCGGCGGGCTCGTGTTCATGATGACCGGCTTCGGGCTGGGCTGGGTGAACGCCGCGGCCGACTACTCCCGCTACCTCCCCCGCGGTGCCCGCACGAGCGGAGTGATCGCGTGGACGACGATCGGCGGAGCGGTCGCGCCTGTCGTGCTGGTGGTGGTCGGCCTGCTGCTGGCCGGCTCCTCGCAGGAGCTCTCGGACGCGATCGCCGCGGACCCGATCGGAGCCCTCGCCGGGATCCTGCCGACCTGGTTCCTGCTCCCCTTCATCGTCGTCGCGCTGCTCGGCCTGATCGGCGGGGCCGTGATGGACATCTACTCCTCGGGCCTGGCACTGCTCAGCACGGGGCTCAAGGTCTCGCGGCCGGTGGCCGCAGGGATCGACGGCGTGCTGATGGTCCTCGGAGCGGTCTACGTCGTGTTCGTCGCGGGCGACTTCCTCGGCCCGTTCCAGGGCTTCCTGATCACCCTCGGCGTGCCGATCGCGGCCTGGCTCGGCGTGTTCCTCGCCGATCTCCTCCTCCGTCGGCGCGACTACGACCAGGAGGCCCTGTACGACTCCCGGGGCCGCTACGGCAGCGTGTCGGCGGTCCCCGTGGCCCTCGTGCTGATCGGCGCGGTCGTCGGCTGGGGCCTGGTGGTCAACTACTCCCCCGGGTTCGAGTGGGAGGGCTACCTCCTCGGCCCGCTCGGCGGCCGCGACGGCGACTGGGCCGGCGCCAACCTCGGCGTCCTCGTGGCGCTCGTGATCGGCTTCGCGGGAACGCTCGCCCTCTCGCGCGGGGCCGTCCACCGCCAGGAGGCCTCGGCGTGAGCCTGCTCGTCGCGATCGACCTGCAGCACGTCTTCGCCGACGCCGAGTCGCCGTGGGGATCCGGCGGGTTCGAGCGCGCGGCCGACGGGACCCGCCGGCTCCTCCCGGCGTTCGGCGAGCGGATCGTGACCACCCGCTTCGTCGCCCCGGAGCGGCCCGCCGGCGCGTGGATCCCCTACTACCGCGAGTGGCCGTTCGCGCTCGTCCCCGAGAGCGACCGGCTCTACGAGCTCGTGGCCGGGTTCGAGGGCCACCGCACGATCACCGCGACGACCTTCGGCAAGTGGGGGCCCGAGCTCGAGGCCGAGCTCGACGACTCCCGCGAGCTCGTGCTCACCGGCGTCTCGACCGACTGCTGCGTGCTCTCGACGGCGCTGGCGGCCGCGGACGCCGGAGTGCGGGTCAGGGTCGCCGCGGACGCCTGCGCGGGCGCCTCCGAGGCCGACCACCAGCGCGCGCTCGACGCCATGTCCCTGTACGCGCCGCTGATCGAGATCACGACCGTGGACGCGGTGCTGGCGGACCTGCGCGACCGGGTCTGAGACCGCGGGCGGGACGCGAGCCGCTCGCGCCGGTCGGCCCCGCGCGTCGCGGGGCGACCCCGTCACCCGGCATGATGTCGGCATGTCCTCCACCGACGAGCGCGTCAGCCCGGCTTCCCGCACCCTGGTCATCGGCGAGGCGCTGATCGACATCGTCGAGCGCGACGGCAGCGCCACGGAGCACGTCGGCGGCTCCCCGGCCAACGTCGCCCTCACGCTCGCCCGACTCGGGCGGCCCGCGACCCTCGTCACCGACATCGCCGACGACGAGCGCGGCCGCCGCATCAGCGCCCACCTCGAGGCCTCCGGCGTGGAGGTCCGGCACGGCGACTCGGAGCGCACCAGCACCGCTCGGGCGGTCCTCGCCGCGGACGGGTCGGCCCGCTACGTCTTCGACCTCTCCTGGAACCCGCCGGCGGCGGACCCGGAGGGCGCCTCCCACGTCCACACCGGCTCCATCGCGATCTTCCTCGAGCCGGGCGGATCCGCCGTGCTCGGGCTCCTCGAGGCTCTGCCCGCCGGAGTGACGGCGAGCGTCGACGCGAACATCCGTCCGGCTCTGGTCGGCGCGCACGCCGAGGCGCTCGCGCGCTTCGAGCGGATCGCCGCCGCGTGCGAGGTCGTGAAGCTCAGCGACGAGGACGCGGAGTGGCTCTACCCGACGATGCAGCTCGACGAGGTCCTCAGCCGGCTGCTCTCCCTCGGGTCGCAGCTCGCGGTCGTCACCCGCGGCGCGGAGGGACTGCTGCTGGCCTCGGCCGTCACGCGGGTGACCGTGCCCGCCGCCCGGATCGTGGTGGCGGACACGATCGGCGCCGGCGACTCCGCGATGGGCGCGATCCTCGACGAGGCGTTCCGCCAGGGCCTCGGCGCCGCGAACGGGATGCTCCTCGACGGCCCCGCCCTGCACGCGATCGGCCGTCACGCCGCGCACGTCGCCGGCATCACGACCTCCCGCTCCGGCGCGAACCCGCCCACCCGCGACGAGCTCTGAGGGCCGGGGGCGGACCTTCTGCAGGACGCCCCTGGTGCTCGCGTCGGGACGCGGAGATACTGGGCGCACCTCGACGGAAAGGCGTGCCGTGCCCACTTCACTGAGCCCCTACATCGGCTTCGACGGCTCCGCGCAGGAGGCGATGGAGTTCTACCGGGACGTCCTCGGCGGCGAGCTCAGCTCCAGCCGCTTCGGCGACTTCGGGATGAGCGCGGATCCGGCCGACCAGGACCGGATCATGCACGCCCAGCTCGTCACGCCGAGCGGGATGATCCTGATGGGCTCCGACTCCCCCTCCTCGAGCCCGGCCGAGAGCGGCGCCCGCATCACGATCGCGCTCTTCGGCGACGACGACGCCGAGCTGAGCGGCTACTGGGACGGCCTGGCCGAGGGCGGCACGGTCGTCGAGCCGCTGGTCGCCTCACCCTGGGGCGACCGCTTCGGGATGCTGGTCGACCGCTACGGCGTCGGCTGGATGGTGAACATCGCCGCTCCGCCGGCCTGAGGCTCCTCCCCAGCACGGGATCGGGGCACGCCTCCCCCGGGTGCGTCCACCCGTCCCGCTGGACGCCGCGGCGGGCGCAGAATGGAGGGGCCGCTCCCGCTCCGGGGGCCGTCCCACCTCTCACGAAGGCTGCAGATGACGATCACGCTCGGGTACAAGGCATCGGCGGAGCAGTTCGGCGCCCGGGAGCTCGTCGAGCTCGCGGTCGGCGCAGAGCGGCACGGCTTCGAGACCGCGGTCGTCTCGGACCACTTCCAGCCATGGCGGCACACGGGCGGGCACGCGCCGTTCTCCCTCGCCTGGCTCGCCGCGGCCGGTGAGCGCACCTCCACCATCACCCTCGGCACCTCCGTGATGACCCCGCACTACCGCTACAATCCCGCCGTCATCGCCCAGGCGTTCGGCACGCTCGGCGTGCTCTACCCCGAGCGGATCATGCTCGGCGTCGGCACCGGCGAGGCGCTGAACGAGGTCGCCACCGGCTACCAGGGCGCGGGCGAGCAGACCTGGCCCGACTTCAAGGAGCGCTTCGCCCGCCTGCGCGAGGCCGTGCGGCTCATGCGCGCGCTCTGGGCGGGCGACCGCGTCACCTTCGACGGCGAGTACTACTCCACGCACGAGGCGTCGATCTACGACAAGCCCGAGAGCGGCGTGCCGGTCTACATCGCGGCGGGCGGCCCCGTCGTCGCGAAGTACGCCGGCCGCGCGGGCGACGGCTTCATCTGCACGTCGGGCAAGGGCATGGAGCTCTACACCGAGAAGCTGCTCCCCGCCGTCGAGGAGGGCGCCGCGGCGGCCGATCGCGACTCCTCGACCATCGACCGCATGATCGAGATCAAGCTCTCCTACGATCCCGATCCGGCGCTCGCGCTCGAGAACACGCGCTTCTGGGCGCCGCTCTCGCTGTCGCCGGAGCAGAAGCACTCGCTGACCGATCCGGTCGACATGGAGCGCGCCGCCGACGAGCTGCCGATCGAGCAGGTCGCGAAGCGCTGGATCGTCGGCTCCGACCCCGAGGAGACGGTCGCGCAGATCAAGCCCTACGTCGACGCGGGCTTCACCCACCTGGTCTTCCACGCCCCGGGCGACGACCAGCAGCGCTTCTTCGACGCCTTCGAGCGCGACCTCGCGCCGCGGCTGCGCGCGCTCTGACCTCCGCCTCCGCCACGACCCCCTTCGGAAGGGCCGCTCCCGCATGACCACGGCCACCCTGCTCGCCCGGCTCGACCGCGGCGAGGCGCTGACGCGCGAGACCGCCGAGGAGCTCCTCGGCGCGCGCGGCGACGACCTCGACCTGCTGCTGGAGGCCGCCGGCCGCCTGCGCGACGACGGACTCGCCCGCCGCGGACGGCCCGGAGTCGTCACCTACTCGCGGAAGGTCTTCGTCCCGCTGACCAAGCTCTGCCGCGATCGGTGCCACTACTGCGTCTTCGTGGAGACACCGGGCGGGCTCGCGGCCAAGCGCGAGTCGACCTTCATGGAGCCGGAGGAGATCCTCGAGGTCGCCCGCGCCGGTGCCGCGCTGGGCTGCAAGGAGGCCCTGTTCACGCTCGGCGACCGCCCGGAGGACCGGTGGCCGGTCGCCCGCGCCTGGCTCGCCGAGCACGGCTACGCCTCGACGCTCGAGTACGTGCGCGCGATGGCCGTCCTGGTCATGAGCGAGACGGGCATGGTCACGCACCTGAACCCCGGCGTGATGTCGTGGGCCGAGCTGCAGCGGCTCCGCCCGGTCGCGCCCTCGATGGGCATGATGCTCGAGACGACCGCCGAGCGCCTCTGGTCCGAGAAGGGCGGCGTGCACTACGGCTCCCCGGACAAGGACCCGGCGCTGCGCCTGCGCGTGCTCGAGGACGCGGGACGCAGCCGCATCCCCTTCACCACCGGCGTGCTGCTGGGCATCGGCGAGAACGCGGCGGAGCGGGCGGACGCCCTCTTCGCGATCCGCGAGTCCCACGAGCGGTGGGGCCATGTGCAGGAGTGCATCGTCCAGAACTTCCGCGCGAAGCCGCGGACGGCCATGCAGAACGAGGTCGACCTCGAGCTGCAGGAGTACGTGGCCAACGTCGCGGTCGCGCGCCTCGTGCTGGGCGCTGAGGCGACGATCCAGGCGCCGCCGAACCTCACCGACGAGCAGGAGCTCGGGCTGCTGCTGCGCGCCGGGGTCGACGACTGGGGCGGTGTCAGCCCGCTCACGGCGGATCACGTGAATCCGGAGCGCCCCTGGCCGAACATCGACGACCTCGCGCGGCTCACCGCGGCGGCCGGCTACCGGCTGCACGAGCGGCTGACCGCCCACCCGCAGTACCTCCGCGACTCGGCCACCTGGATCGATCCGCGCGTCGCTCCCTACGTCGAGGCACTCGCCGACCGCGGGACCTGGCTCGCCGACGAGGCGGCGGCGGTCCTCCCCCGGCCCTACCGCGACTCGCTCGACCCCCTGCCCCGACCGGTCGCGCCCGCCCTCGGCGCCGTGCTCGCCCGGGCGGAGACGGACCCCGCCGGTCTCGAGGACGCCGACTACCTCGCCCTGCTCGCAGCCGTCGGCGACGACCTCGACGCCCTCTCCGCTCTGGCGGACGACCTGCGGCACGACGCCGCCGGCGACGAGGTCTCGGTCGTCGTCAACCGCAACATCGACACCTCGCTCTGGGGAGTCGGCGGGCTGACCGTCGAGCGGCTGGAGGAGCTCGCCGACGAGGCGGTCGCGCTCGGCGCCACCGAGCTCTGCCTCCAGGGCGCGATCGGACCGGAGCACCCGGGCGACGATCTGCTGCTGATCGTCCGCACGCTGAAGCAGCGGCAGCCCTCGCTGCACCTGCACGCCTACCGGCCCGGCGAGATCCTCGAGGTCGCCCGGCGCACGGGCCGAACCCTGCCCGAGATGCTCGACGCTCTGCGCGAGGCCGGCGTGGACTCCGTCCCGGGGACCGCCGCCCGCATCCTCGACGACGACGTCCGCGCCGTCCTGAGCGAGGGGACGGACCCGACCGTGGCCGAGTGGCGGGAGGCGATCACGGCCGCGCACCGCAGCGGCCTCCGCTCCACCTCGACCATGGTCTACGGACACGTCGAGACCCCCGAGCAGCAGCTCGCGCACCTGCGCACGCTCGCGGCGATCCAGGACGAGACGGGCGGCTTCACCGAGTTCATCGCGATGCCCTTCGTCCCGGCGGAGGCGCCTCCGGCCGTGGTGCGCGCGAGCCGGGGCGGGCCGACCCTCCGCGAGACCCGCGCCGTGCACGCCGTCGCACGGCTCGTCCTCCACGGCCGGATCGCCCACGTGCAGACCGCCTGGACCAAGCTCGGACTGCACGCGGCGCAGGTCCTCCTCCGCGGCGGGGCGGACGACCTCGGCGGTCTGCTGCTCGACGGCGCCCTGCGGCCCGAGGCCGGAGCGGAGGCCTACCGCTCGCTCGACATCGCGACCGTCGCCCGGCTGAGCGGCGAGATCGGCCGCGGCTGGCGCCAGCGCACCACGACGTACGGCGTGGTCGCGCCGGAGAGGGCGCTGCGGGCGGAGCCCGTCGCAGCGGCGGGTCCGCAGCGGATGCGCCTCCCGGTCCGCGGGACCCGCCGGGCGTCATGACCCGCTCCGAGTACCTGCGGCGCCAGGCCGAGCTGGTCCGGGAGGAGCGGATCGAGTCGGACAGCGCCACCGTGCGGCTGCTGACCGCGGGCGCCGAGAGCCCGCGCGCGGTCCTGCTGCTGACCGGCGTCGGCCGGGGCGCGCGGAGCGACACCGGGCTGCTGCTGCCGATGCTGGCGCGGCGCCACCGCGTCGCCGCGCTCGGACTCGCCGATCTCGGCGACCCCTGGCTCGACGGACCCGCCGCGGTCCGCGCCTCCCTGGACGCGCTCGGCGCCGAGGAGGCCGTCCTGATCGGCCACTCGCTCGGAGCCGCCGTGGCCCTCGCCGCGGGCGATCGGCGGGTGCGCGCCCTCGCCCTCGTGGCCGGATGGCTGCGCCCGACGGAGCGCCTCCTCCGCACGGCGCGCCTCTGGCCGATGCTGCCGCCCGACGCGCAGGAGGAGGCCGCTCGGCTCCTCGCCGTCCGCTCGGCCACCGCCTCCTCCCCGTGGGGCGCCGACGTCGCGCGGATGCTCGCCGCCTCCGCCCGGGCCGACGTCGCTGCGGCCGCCTCGGACTGCCGGGTTCCCGCCCTCGTGGTCGGCTGCTCCGCCGACGCCGTCGCAGGAGTCGAGGGCGCCGAGGCCCTGCTCGGCGCGATCGACGGCGCCCGCTACGCCGTCCTCGACGCCGGTCACGCGGTGCTCGCCGAGCGGCCCGCCGAGCTCCTCGCCGTCCTCGAGCACTTCCTCGCCGATCCGCACCGCGACCCGGCGGGCAGCGTCCTGGCGAGGACGACGGTCTGATGGACGTCGACGTCGTCGTGATCGGCGCCGGGTTCGCCGGGCTCGGAGCCGCGGTCCGCCTGGAGCGCCGCGGCGGGACCTCGTTCGTCGTGCTGGAGCGCGCCGAGCGGATCGGCGGGACCTGGCGGGACAACGTCTACCCCGGGGTCTCCTGCGACATCCCCTCGCACCTCTACTCCTACTCCTTCGCCCCCGAGGCCGACTGGTCGGCGTTCTACGCCCCCGGGGCCGAGATCCAGGCCTACCTCGAGCGCGTCGTCGAGAAGGAGGGCCTGGCGCCCCGTCTCCGGCTGGGGACCGAGGTGCTCGAGGCGGTCTTCGACGAGGAGGCGCACCGCTGGCGGGTGCGCACCTCCCGGGGCGACTACTCCGCCGCGGTCCTCCTCGTCTGCGCGGGGCGCCTCTCCGAGCCCCGCCTCCCGGCCGTCCCGGGCCTGGATTCGTTCGCGGGTCCCGCCTTCCACTCCGCACGCTGGCGGGACGACGTCGATCTCGACGGGAAGCGCATCGGCATCGTCGGCTCGGGCGCCTCCGCCGTGCAGATCGTGCCGCACCTCGCCGAGCGCGCCGCCGAGGTGGTGCTCTTCCAGCGCTCGGCCCCGTACGTCGTCCCCCGCCGGAACCGCCCGTACCCGCCGGAGGAGCGCCGAACCCTCTCCCGCGCGCCCGGGGCCCTGGCGAGGCTCCGCGAGGAGCTGTTCTGGCGCGCCGAGCTCGGCTTCGCCGGCCGCGTCGCCGTGCCCGAGGCCATCGACCGGCTGCGGGCGGAGGCGCTCGGCCACCTCGAGGCGCAGATCATCGATCCCGCGCTCCGCGCCGTGCTGACTCCGGACTACGAGATCGGCTGCAAGCGCGTGCTCCTCTCGGACGACTACTACCCCGCTCTCGCGCAGCCGCACGTCCGCGTCGTCCCCGGTCCGCTCCGGCGCATCGAGGAGGGCGCCGCGCTCGGCGACGACGGCGTCCCGCACAGGGTCGACGTGCTCGTCTTCGCGACCGGCTTCCACTCCACGCGGCCGCCCTTCGCCCGGCGCATCCGCGGCCGCGGCGGCGTCCTCCTCGCCGACCGCTGGGCCGACGGCATGGTCGCCTACGAGTCGACCGCGGTCCACGGGTTCCCGAGCCTCTTCGTCGTCAACGGCCCCAACGCGAGCCTCGGCCACAACTCCGCGGTGCACATGATCGAGACGCAGATCGCCTACGTGCTCGCCGCGCTCGACCACCTCGCGGTCTCCGGCGCCGACCGGCTCGAGGTCACCGCCGAGGCCGAGGCCGCCTCCGTCGCCCGCCTCGACGCCCTCAGCGCCGACACCGTCTGGACCAACGGCGGCTGCGAGAGCTGGTACCTGGACGACAACCGGCGACTCACGCTGCTCTGGCCCGACTTCGCCTTCGCCTTCCGCGAGGAGCTCGGCCGGTTCGACCCCTCGGCCTACACGACCTGACCGCGGCTCGCTATCGTGACCGCATGACCGACCGTGTGCTCGCTCCCGAACCGCCCGCCGACGGCGCGAAGCCGAAGGGACCGGCCTCGTACTTCCCGAGCATCGAGAAGACCTACGGCCGTCCCGTCCAGGACTGGCTCGATCTCGCCGACGAGCGGCTGCGCTCCGAGCCGCACATGCAGGTCGTCACCTGGCTGAAGACCGAGCACGGCCTGGGCCACGGCCACGCCAACGCGATCGTCGCCTACGTCCGGGCCGCCCGCGCCTGACCGGTCCGCCCGTCGTCCGCACAGGCTAGGCCCGCCGGCCTCCCCGGACCACCCGTCGTCGGCGCCCGCGCCGTCCGGGGATAATCGGGGCATGCGCGAAGACGACGATGTCGATCTGGTGATCGACGCGTGGGCCGGGGCCCTGCCCGACCTCGATCTCGCGCCTCTGGACGTCGTCTCCCGCCTCCGCCGCCTCAGCCCGCGCGTGCAGGAGGTGCGGCGGCAGTCCTTCGCCGTCAGCGATCTCGCCCCGTGGGAGTTCGAGCTCCTCTCGCTGCTGCGGCAGCGCGGGGAGGGCGGGATGACGCCCTCGGCCCTGGCCACGCACCTCGCGCTGTCCAGCGGCAACCTCGCCAGCCGCGTCGACCGCCTCGGGGCCCGCGGGCTCGTGGTCCGCGAGCAGAACGCCGCCGACTCGCGCAGCAAGATCGTCTCGCTCACCCCGCGGGGCACGAAGCGGGTCGACGAGGCGATGCGGAATCTCGTCGCCGCCGAGGGCGAGGTGCTCGCCGACCTGGACGCCGCGCAGGTGTCGGTCCTCATCGAGTGCCTGCGGCGGATCAGCGACACCCTCGACCGACTGCAGTGACGCGCTACGCCCGACGAGCCTGAGAGGTCAAGCCCGTTCGGAGAGACGGGCACCGGACGTAGCGTGAAGCGTGCACGGTCGAGGCGTCAGCCACCCGTGCGGATGATCGCGAAAGCGGAGAGCACCATGACACAGATTTCTTCTATCCAACCCGCGCGATGGAGCCGGAACGGAGTCAGGATCGTCGTCGTTCCCGGGGCGGAGCTGCCCCGGTTCCGACTCGAGATCGACGCCCGACTGACCACCGCGCCCTCCCTCGTCCCCACCGGACCCTTCTCGACCGTCGAGGAGGCCGAGCGGGCCGCCGAGGTCGCCGCCGGCCTGCTGGGGGCGAAGATCCCGGCCTGAGCGCACACCCGTCGAGACGGCCGGATCAGCCCGCGAGCTCCGCGAGCGATCCGGTCGGGACCGCGATCCACCCCTCGGCCTCCGCCGCCTCCTGCAGTTCGGGAGGCACCGGCATGGTCGCGCCCAGGGCGTGGGCGCGGGCGTTGAGAGCGGCGACGACGGCGTCGAACGCGTCGTCGGAGCGGCTCATCAGCGCGAGCGCGGGCGCCGGCACATCGAGCCAGGGCGCGGCCCGTCGCAGCGACTCCACGGCGAGCGCCACGGCCTCCGGTCGCGTCTTGTACCCCGTGGTGTCCACTCCCCAGAGCCGCAGCGCCGCCGCCGGGTACGCCTCGACGAGCCGTCCGCGCCCGGAGCGGTCGACGTCCTCCCCGCTCGCGGCGAAGGCGTCGAGCAGCTCCGCGCAGCGCATCGCGGTCATCCCGAGCCGGTCGGTCGAGACGCTGAGCGGCCACCGACCCGTGACCTCGCGCGCCACCCGGTCCGTCTCGCGGTACGCGAGGCGGCGGCGCCAGTCGCGTCCCGCGAGCGTCCGCGGCGAGACCTCCCGCCGCGTGTGCGCGGAGACGAACGCCGCGAACTCCACCGGCCAGCCGAACGCGCAGTCGATCCCGATGACCGCCGCGTCCCGTGACGCCTCGACGATCATCGCGTCCTCGGCGCCGAGGGCGAGCGAGCGGACGACGGCCCGACCGCCGGAGAACTCGAGGGCGGCGAGAGCGGTGCGCACCGGCTCCGCAGCGAGGTCGACACCGATCGTGAGCACGGGGACAGGGTAGGCGCTCCGGCGCTACGCTCGAGCGATGACGCCGCCCGCTCCCTCCTCCCGGGCGGAGTCGGCCCGCGTGCCGGTCGCGCTCCTCCGCCTCCTCGTGGCCGCCGCCGTCCTGGCAGCCGTGATCGCGACGGCCGTCGACGCCGCCTCTCGGGCGCCGCTCAACCCGTTGAACTTCTTCGGCTTCTTCACCATCCAGAGCAACATCGTGCTGGCCGTCGTGCTCGGAGCCACCGCCGTGCTCGCGCTCCGCCGCCGTCCCGCGCCCGGCGGGCTCGTACTGGTGCGGGGTGCCTTCACCGGCTACATCATCGTCGTCGGCCTCGTCTACAACACCCTCCTCACCGATGTGGCGGGCGGAGTGGCGCTGCCGTGGGCCAACACCGTCATGCACGTGCTGTTCCCCGTCTACGGACTGCTCGACTGGCTGCTGCTCGCGGATCGCCCTCCGCTGCCGTGGCGGAGGCTCTGGCTGGTCGTGGTCTACCCGATCGTCTGGCTCGTCGTGGTGCTGATCCGCGGAGCGACGGACGGCTGGGTGCCCTATCCGTTCCTGGATCCCGCGACCGGGTACGGGCAGGTGTCGGTGTTCGTCGTCGGGATCGCGGTCGCGTTCCTCGCGTCGGGTGCGCTGGTCTGGGCGATGAGCCGGCTGCGGATCGTGCCGGTGGCGGGAGGCTGAGAGGACGCTCGCCTTCCAGTCGGTTCCGCCCGCCGGACGACCGGATCCGCTGCCGTCGCGCACATCCGGCCCGTTCTGGGGTCACCCGTTCGGGGTCATCCGGGGCGCCGCTCCCCTAGCGTCAGCACCGACGGCTCCCCCACCGTCCTCCCCCTCGAGAACGGTCCCCCATGAGCCTCTCCTCCTCCCGCCCGCCGACCCCGAGCCGCCGCGTCCGCGCCCTCGCAGTCGGAGCCGCGCTCGCCCTAGCCGCCGCGCTGCTCCCGGCGCAGGCCGCCGCCGCCGCCACTCCCGCCACCCTCTCGGTGCTGAGCCTCGGCGACTCCATCACCCAGGCCTACGGGACCTGCGGCTCCTTCGTGGACTGCCCCCGCAACAACTGGTCCACCGGCACCAGCTCCTCGGTGAACTCCTTCGCCTCCCGCCTGCGGACCGCGCTCCCCGGCACCACCGTCACGACCGCGAACTTCGCCACCACCGGCGACGTCGTCGCGCAGGTCCCCTCGCGGATCGACGCCGCGATCGCCGCCGGCGTGCGGCCGGACGTCGTCACCCTGCTCATCGGCGGCAACGACCTCTGCTCTCCCGACAACCGCGTCGCCTCCGACGGCTACACGATGACCCCGGCGAGCACGTTCCGCACCGGAGCCTCCGCCGCGATCACGAAGATCCGCACCACGTGGCCCTCCGCCCGCATCGTCCTCTCGTCGATGCCGAACGTGGCCTCCGAGTGGTCGGTCGTCAAGACCGGAGTCGGCGCGCTCGTCTGGGCGGGCGGCGACCTCTGCCGGACCACGCGCGGCGTCAGCTCCACCGGCCGCAGGCTCAGCAGCACCGCCGCTGCCGCCTCCGCCGCTGCCGCGAAGACGCGGACGACGCAGTACAACACCGCGCTGCAGACGGCGTGCAGCGCTGCCGGTCAGCTCTGCGACTGGGACGGCGGAGCGCTCACCGCGACCCCGGTCACCAAGGGCCTGATCGGGACCACCGACTACTTCCACCCGAGCGTCGCGGGTCAGGCGAAGATCGCCTCGATCCAGTGGGCGGCGTCGAACTTCTCGAAGTAGCGGCCTCCGGAGCGGCCGCTCACGCGTCGAGCGGTCGCTCACCCTCGCGGCGGCGACGCTGCTCCTCGGCGAGCCGCGCGTAGTGCGCCTCCTCGCGCTCGAGGTCGGCGAGCTGCTCCTCGGTGCTCTTCGGAGCCGGCCGCACCACCATCGGCGGCGGCGCCTGCTTCCGGCGGCGGGGCACTCGGCCGCCCGGCACGAAGGATCCGCGGTCGCCGCGCTTCCAGTCGTGCCCGAGCAGGAACCACAGCGAGACGCCGATGAGCGGGAGGAAGAAGATCAGCAGGATCCACACGATCTTGGGCAGGTTCTTGATGACGTTGTCCGGCTGCCGTACGACGTCGACCAGCGCGAGCACGGTCAGGACGATGATCACCAGCGAGAAGACGAACCCCATGCAGTCGAGGGTACGACGCCGAGGGCTCCCCGTCGCCGCTGTGTCGGCCGACGTCCGTGGCGCCTGCGGTCGAGGAGCGGCTCCGACGCATCCGCCCCGTGCCTCCGCGCTGTTCGGCGCCGATCCCGCGCACACGCCTGCTCCCCACGAACGCGTGCCACCATCGGACGATGACCGAGACGCCTCCCGCCCCCGCCTCGACGCCGGCGAGGAAGCGCCTGACCGCCGCGCGTCTCGCCCTGCTCGCCGGCCTCGCCCTCGCCGTCGCCGGACTCGCGGCCCTCGCGCTCGTGCCTCTGCAGTTCGCGAACATCGACCGTCAGGGCTTCGACGACGTGTGCAGCGTCAGCCTGGGCGGCGTCCCGCCCGAGGCAGGCGACCTGGTCCGCGGCTTCTGGTCGTGGTGGCCGCTGGGCGCGGCCTGCGAATGGACGCTGCTCGACGGCACGACGGTTGTCGACCTCCCCGACTGGTCGACGACCGCCGTCGCGATCGTGGGGGCCGTGCTGCTCGTCGTCGGCGCGGCACTCGCGATCGCGTCGCCGCTCCTCCGCAGGCGCGCTCCGGTCCCGTCCGTCTAGCGGTCGAAGAGGTTCCCGAGGTCGCCGAGCCCCGGCAACTTGAAGTCGGAGCCGAACTCCGACACCTGCTCCCCCAGCCCGGACACGTGCTCACCCGCACCGGAGACGAACTCTCCCGCGCCGCCCGTGATGTCACCGAAGTCGCCCAGATCGCCGAACCCGCCGGCGAGGTTCTCGAAGTCCACGCCGAGGCCGGACGCCTGCGCGAGCAGCGGACCGGCGACGCTGCTGATCACGGCACCGCCCGCGACCGCCGCGAGCAGTCCGCCCGCCGCGCCGAGCCCGATGCCCGCCGCCGCTCCGACGCCGGCACCCGCGAGGGCGCCGCGGGTCCCCGGCTTCGAGAACATCTTCTTGAGGAACCCCGGGTCGTTCGCCTCGCCGCGCGTCGCCGCGCGCGCCAGGTCCTCGGGTGCGGACGACCGCGGCTGCTCGTTCGCGGGCAGCTCGTCGCGGAGCCGCGCCTCGACCTGTGTGCGCTGCGCCGTCGTCAGCTTCGCGAACGCGTCCCGGTGCACCTGCTCGAGCTGCTCCGGGTCGGCGGTGCGGAGGAGGTAGTCGTAGCGCGCGATCGCCGCGCGGTCCTCCTGCGTGACCACCGGCTGCTGCCCGGGCCGGGCGTCCTGCGGGCGCGCGGAGGGTCGCCGCGGTGAGCCGTACTGCTGAGGCGGCTGGGCCTGCCCGCTCCGCGAGTCGCCAGTCACCTTGTCGGCGGCGGAGCGCACCATGTCGCGCCAATCGGTCGTCCCGCTCGAGGACGACCCCGAGCCGCTCTTCGAATCGAGCGCCTTCGACGCCATGCCGAGAACGCGCTTGAACATGCTCACAGAGAACCTTCCGTCGAGTACCAGCCTCGATCATGACGGCGCCGCCTGAGCGATGGCCCGCGAGACGCCCTCAGAAGGCCGTGAGCGGTCGGCCGAAGGCCGTCCGGAGTCTTTCCCGGAGGGCGTCGTCGCAGACGTACACGTACGTGCCGAGCATCCCGCGGGTCAGCAGCACCGCGTAGATGTTGACGATGTACTGCAGGAGCTCGTCGTCGGTGTAGTCGCGGCCCATCCGTCCCGGGTTGTTCTCCTTGCCCTTCTTATCGTGGTAATCCGAGCGGGAGACCCTCAGCCGGCCCTTCTCGCTGTCCCACCTCAGGTCCGGGCCGATGACCACGCCCGCGTAGTTCAGGTCGTACCCCTGCACGGTGTGGATCGAGCCCATCTCATCGGCGGAGCCGGGCGACGCGATCCAGTCGACCTGCGTGCTGTTCCAGCGGAGCCGCTCTCCCTGGATCTCGATGTCGGCGGCTGACGGATCCTTCCGCGACGTCCAGCGCCACGCGTAGCCGGCGACCAGCCGCGCCAGACCGGTCTCCTCCTCCCGCTGCCGCAGGTCGCGCCGCAGGGCTCCGAAGTCGTCGTAGAAGCGGAGGTCGTACTCGCCGAGGTCCGGTCGCCGGGGGAGGTCTGCTGCCGTCGGATCGAGGACGGCGCGCACCCAGCCGACGTAGTCCGTTCCGGCGCGCACTCGCATCTGCGAGGTCAGACGGTGCAGGCGGCCGTCCTCCTGAGCGGATCGGATCAACGCGTCGATCGCGGGCCGCGGAAGGTCTGCCGGTCGGACCGACTGCGCCGCGTCGAGAAGGAGGATCTGGTGATCGCTCTTCGCGCGGATCCAGTCGAGCTGAGTCCGGGCGTGATCGTCGGAGCCGAACAGCGCAGTGGTGATGTCCGTGAACTTCTTGTTGAGGGAGCCCGACGGCTGGTTGGCCCGCTGATTGAGGCGGTGCGACTCGTCGACGACGAGGAGGTCCCAGCGTCCCGGGTCCTCACCGACCTGGAAGGGAGTGAGCACCATCTTCTCGTCGAGCCCTGTGGTCTTGGCGAAGACCTTCTTGATCGAGGAGCGCAGAGACTGCTGCGGCACGACGATCCCGACCCGCAGCCCGCGCAGCAGTTCGCGGGTGTCGGCGAAGAAGAAGTCCGAGAAGACGGAGTCGCCCTCGACGAGGTCGTCCAGCCGGTCCTCGCCGGGAGCCTCCTCGGCTCTGTCTATCCTCTCCGCGAACAGCCGGACGTCCGCGAGGAGCTTGAGGAGGTAGACGGCGACGATCGTCTTGCCCGTCCCCGGCTCTCCCTGAACGATCGACGTGGACCGCGTCTGCTTCCCGAGGTCCTCGACGAGCGCGTCAACGATTCCGACGACCACCGCCGCCTGCTCGGAGGTGAGCGTCTTGAAGGGTGAAAGTTTGAACAGGTCGCTGTTCTCGATCTCGGCGATGCTCCGAGTGAACAGGCCTTCCAGGCGCAGCTGCTCGAAGATCTCGGCGAAACGGTCCTGGTAGGCCGCCCGGTCGTAGTAGTCGGAGTCGACGATTCCCTCATTGCGATTGAGGACGGCGAATCGACCTTCCGCGAAGAGCAGCTTGATCAGGAAGGACTCGAGATCGAGGCAGACCGACTTGTTGAACCTCGGATCGACGATCACGCGCGCCGTCTGGAGATCTACCTTGTCGATCGAGCCCAGGTGCTGCCGCAGCCGGCTCGCCGCGCTCCTCGTCTCTCCGACGTAGACCCGCGGAAGACGCCTCGCGCGGCGCTTGCTCTCGTCCAGGACGTAGACGACCGGCCAGTTCGAGCGGCGGTCGTCCGTCATCGCCCAGACCTTGACGGACGGCCCGTCGAAGACGATCCGCTCGATGTCAGAGGGCGTCATACCGGGCGCTGCTTCCCCGAGCCCTGTCCACCGGGTACTTCTCGCGCGTCCGCACGAGCTTCGACCGCACCAGGTCCTCGGGGTCGGCGCCGATCCTGTCCGCGAGCAGCAGGCAATAGGTGAGGACGTCCGCCAGCTCGGATCGGACGGCATCCCGGTCGGCGTCGGGGCCCCACTGGAAGCATTCGAGCAGTTCCCCCGCCTCGATGGCGATGCTCTTCGCCAGGTTCTCCTCCGAGTGGAACTGCGCCCACTCCCGCTCGGCGACGAACGCGGCGAGCTCGCCGCGCAACTCACGTGTGGTCATGGAGCGACGCTAGCGCAGGCCCTGCTTCCCGACACGGGCGGCAGCAAGGGCCGGCAGCCCGGGGCACCGAAGCTTCCGCACGCAGGACCAGCCACTATCAGGGCCGTTCGCCCGGCGTGCGTCGACCGCGGAGTGTGCCAGCGCTTACGGCGGGGCACCCGACCACGTTAAGAAGCTCGTCAATCAGGTCTTCCTGGCGCGTGTTCTCGTTCACGCGAACGAGACCATCACCGTCGAGTTGAACGAACCCTTCGCCACGACCGTCTCAACCGCCGTTCAGCTCGCAGCACACGAAAAAAGCACCACTCGAAAGAGTGGTGCTCGGAGCCTCAGCAGCTTCCTGGAAGCCGAGATCGGCGCCGTCTCGGCGTTTTTCTCTGGCAAGGGTCTTGGTGACGACACTGTGGTGCCCCTGGAGGGACTCGAACTCTCTCGCTGCTACCGTCAGTAGCACACCGACAGGTACCTTGAGGCGCTTTATGTAGGGCCGCCTATTGGTCCACCAGTACGTCCGACAACGTCGCACTACCCCGACGGACGTTTTCGGAGGCACACGGTTTAGCACACGAAGCGGAGCATCGCCGGCCGTCCTTCCGGACCTACGCTGACCGTATGGATGAGGAATGGGCTCGCAGCGTCCTGGATCGCTGGATCGGGCTGGTCAACTCAGCAATGGGCGATAGGCAGGTGTTTGCGGTCCCCGGCCCCTCGCTTGACGCCCTCCTGGCCGTGGAGGACCAGACAAAGCGGGTTGTGCAGCGCGTCCTGCAGCTGCCGGAAGCTCCCGCCTTGGTCGTCTACGCGGGGAAGCATTACTACGACCTCAAGCAGGGCCGTCAGACCGTGCAGTATTCCCTCGGCCGCTTGGCGACGGAAGCGGAAACCCGTGCCCAGCTCGGCTCGTCCTCGCCGCGGATGGCTGCCGACGCACTCCATCCCTTGGTGTGGGGCTCAGCAGCGGCACTCTGGTCTGACGGCCACTATGCAGCAGCCGTTCAACGGGCGGCTACGTTCGTCAACGCTGACGTCCAGGCCCGCGTGGCACGCCACGACGTCTCTGACGTCGCTCTCATGAATCAGGTATTCGGCGAGGGCGCAGCCTCGGCAGGAAGCCCTCGCTTGAAGTGGCGCGGGCCGGACGATGATCTCACCGTGAAAGCGATGCGTAGCGGGCTCCGCCAGTTTGCTGCCGGCTGCTTCCTCGCCATCCGTAATCCCCGCACACACTCCACTGACGAGCTACCGCGGCAGGATGCATTCGAGCAACTCGCCGCGCTCAGCATGCTGGTCCGCTGGATTGACGTCTGCGACGTGGTCCGCGGCTGAACTCGTCCGCCCCTCCGCCCAGGTGCAACCGAACCCGACGGCGTCCGTCGGAGGGGACCAAGCCGACTTACCCCGGGTATGTCTATAGCTTGCTCCGCGCGGGCCGTCCCAGACTTAGGGGGCCTAAGTCGACAGCTTGCTGCGCGACGGCAGCGCGGACTTACCGGCGGTAAACCGACAGCTTGCTGCGCGTCGAGGGCGCGACACGGGCCGGCCGCAGGTCACTCGTACAGCTCCGATACTTGCTCCATGGCGGCTCGCAGGCGAGCTACGGAGGGGCCTGCCTTGTAGCTGCGGGTCATGCGGTTGGTGGAGTGTCCAAGGAGCTCAACGATGGCATCCTCAGCAACGCCAGCTTCGTAGAGCATGTCGACCGCGGCGTGACGAAGGCCGTGCAGCCGAACGTTGCCCGTGATGCCCAGTTCCTTGCGCAGGGTGGTCCAACGGTGGGACATCCAGTCGGGGTCGATCGGGTTGCCGAGCTCGTTGACGAACACGAGTCCGTTGCGCGGGATGGGGCTGCTGCGGATGTGCTTGAGCACGATCCCTCGGAGGGGCTCGACGAGGGGAACGAGACGCACGCCGGCTACTGATTTCGGCCGAGTGAGATACAGCGCTCCGTAAATGTGACGGTGCTCAATGGTTGCGGGAAAGTCGACGTGCCGCTCGAGGCGGTCGGTTCCTCGTCGGGCGGTTCTGCAGGTGCGGGACTCACAGCCGTGAAGCCAGGGGAAGCGCTGCAACTGCCACGACAGCTCGAGCACCTCCCCCACTCGGCCGAGCTCGAGGCCGAGCACTTCACCACGACGCGCCCCCGTAAGAAGGGACGTCAGCCACAGCGCTCCATCGGGACGAGCGCTGAGTTCGTGGAAGACTCGGCGGGCCTCGCGTGTAGTCAGGGCCGCAAGAGACCCCGGCGCCTTTCTCGGGGGCCGCATACGTTCAGTCGGGTTTCGCTCCAACATCTCCTCACGGACTGCGTCACCGAAGCAGATAGCGAGCACCCGGTGCGTGTGGAGTGCGCTGCTAGACGAAAGTCCACGGTCGAGCATCACCGTCTCGACCAGCCCAAGGTGGGAGGGCGCCACGGCCGCGAGAGGGACGTCCCCGATCACAGGGACCACATGCAGCCGGATGGCACCCTCGTAGGCGGAGTACGTCATCGGCTTTATACGGCGTCCGGCGATCGACCGGAGCCAATGCGCGGACCATGTTGCGACCGTCCAGGGCAGGTCCGTTGCGGCTACGGCCGCCCGCGCTGCAGCTAGCTTCCGGGCGAGGCGATCGGACGCGATCTGCTCCGACATGACGCGGAGCGCCTCCCTGGCGACCGCCTCGTTCTTGCTGCGTCCGGTCTTCCTGCGTCGCTTGCCGTCCACTGGCGGAAGGTCCACAGTCGCCGTCCAGAGCCCACTCGTTCGTGCGAAGTGCACTGACCCGTAAAGGCGTGGGGTTCCGACATCTAAGCGCTCACTCTCAGTCACCTGTAGAGCATGACTGATCGAACCTTGAGTCAGGAGTTGGAAAAGAGGCTGCCCTCTCCGTATGGGCGTATTATCTGCCCGCACGGATAGAAAACACGTCCATAAGTGGCCGGAATTAGTCCAGATATGGCTCATCTGGTTTCCTTAGCAACGCAGACGAGCACTTACTTTCTGCTGCGCTTCCATGTCAGGAACGCCTCTGCAGCGTCTTGCAGCGTGTCCCCACACCCGACGATCCACTCGTCTCGCGTGACGCACACGAACGTCGGTCGGCCCTGGTACTCGACGAGACGAATCCAGCCGAGCTCCTCGCGCTTGTCGCCCATCCGCCACTCGAGGGGGCGGACGGAGCGGGAAACCATGGAGAGCGGCGTCCAGTGGTGCGACATGCGCCGATGGTTGTTGGGACCACTGACACGCGCCGGATCGCTACGGTGAGGGGGTGACCGAGACTCCTCTTCTGCCGCCGACCTCGAGGCCGACTCCGCGATCGCGTCTTAGTTGGCCGTCCGTGTGGATCGGCGCCGGAGCGGGCTTCGCGCTCGGTGGCTTGCTTGTCGGCGGGATCGTTGCCGGCATCGCCGCGTCGAACGAGGCGAAGCAGGACGAAGCGTCTGCGGCGGCATCCACCGAGGCCGAGTCAAAAGCGGACGCGATCCTAGCGACGGCGTTCCGTGCATGCGTCAGAAACCCGGAGGGAGCCGAGCTCTCAGACGGAGATCAGACGCTGACGATCGACAGCGAAGGCGAAGACGACCTCGCTGGCCTCACATACTCCGAGCTCGAGTGCATCCTGAGCGCGACGAAAGCCCCGCAAGCGGTCATCTCTCACCTTGAGCAGACCACATCGATGGACGGGCGCCAGAGTGACGAGTGGGACAACCTCGAGATGTCGTGGTCGTACCACCCGGACCGCGGCACGGACGGCGTCCTCACTGTCGTCGATTGAGAGGAATCGGGTGCCCTGTTCTAGTAGAGCATCGGCGCCACTGGGGCAGGTAACTGATCGCGCCAGACTCGACGTCTTGTTCGACCTAGCACTCGCTCGGTTCACTCGACCATTAGAGGACCAGGGGCCGACTGGGGAAAGATGAGGACGTTGATCTGCACGGCCTCACCGGGGCTCACAACTCGATCTCCGATGTTCTCAAGGACGGTGCAGCCCTTGGGCGCGGAGACCTTTACCGCAGTCACACTGCGCAGCATGAGGTTCCGCAGCAGGTAGGAGCTTCTGTCTGTCATCTGCGGCTCGAACCGCCACTTGCCCCGGAGTATCTGCGCCTCGCGGCTGTTGCGGTGAGCTCGCCACGTGCCGTAAAGGCCCGTTACCGCACCAACGCCGCCGGACACGTACGGGACCCACTCCCACTCTGTAGCCATGCCCGTGATCGTATTGGACGACGCGATCCATCACCGCCGGCCACCCGCCCACGCTGGTCGTTCCCGTAGATGTGCCGCTCGGTCGCGGGGTTGATCATGACCTCGCCACCCCTCTACGCCATCAGCCCGGAGACCTCTTCGGAGGGGGGGGTCACGGTAGGCCTGTTCATACACCGTTACGTCTCGAGGGCCAGCGAGGTGGTTCGGGTCGAAGCTGGTCCCCAGGGGCAGAGGTTGAGGGTCGCCATGGACACAGAGAACTGGAGGCCTCTACAGGTACTTCTTCAGCGCCGCGCGACGCGCAGCTATCGACTCAAAATCGAGGCTGGCCGGCGGTTGTCCCCAGATCCCGGTCACCGTTGACGCCGCGCCGTCAGCCAGCGTCACTAGCTGATCGACAATCCCCGTCTGATCCCACCCGGTACCTTGGAGCCTGGTAATCGCTTGTTCGATTTTGGCTGGCCACACGGCATCACGCGCAGCGACGTCGCGCCGTACGTCCTGGTAGAGGGCGGCGATGAGTACTGCGCAAGACCCGCACGCGGGTGCGGCAGCATTCTCCGCTCTCGCTGCTCGGATCTCATTCTCACCGCGGGGCTCATCGGGCAGATCGTGGAGGTCACACAGCGACCTCCCGGAAGGGAGCCAGACATGCACGGTCTTCGGACTGGTCATTCAGGTCTCCTCGTGCCGTGTGCGTGCCCGTACTCAATTGATGGCCGTAGCGGCGGCCTTTAGTCGGCGTCGAAAGCCCCTGCTAGGGCTTACAAGACAATATCCGGGTACATGCGTTGGTACCTCTCAATTAAGGCACGGGCAGCAGCTAGAATCTCCTGACTTCTACCCGAACGCTGCCACTCTTCATCCCCTCTATATATCGACACCACTTTAGGGATGATTGTGTAAGCGAGGTCAAAGACAGACTGCAGTCGCTCCGTCCGGCTATCAACTATATTGCGATAGTGCGTTTTCGAGGTGATCACACTGAAGCTTCCATTCGGCCACAGCTCCAAGTGTAGGCGAGCGTCAAGTCGAGTGTCGACCATTGCGATCTTTGCTGGCCCAAGCTGCTCTACCTCTGCCACGGCAGTGAGAAATGCTGGTCGATCGAAGTCAACCCCATTGCTAATGACTGTCAGGCGAGAGGAATGATCCTGGCCACTCATCGCCTCAATCATGCGAAGTTCAGTGTCGCCATCGAGAGAGGGATTATCCCTTGCTCTCCTCGCCAACCATAGGAATAGATCCGGCTGGTCGAAGTCGAGCGAGGACGTCCGCGTCGTAAGTAACGCGTCTTCATCGGCTTCCAGGAAGAGCTGTCGAAGGCTTTTGAATATCTTGGGCGCAAGCTCGGCCATCGTGCGCGACGAGAAAAGAACCAGAAATTTATTGGGCCCCTCCGCACTAATCAGAACGTCAATTGCCTGCAAGACACTAATTTCTTGCGCGGATGCGGTGGGGCGAGCCTCACGAGCTTTCGCGTTCTCCACGAAGTAGTAGTACCGCGCGAGCAATCGCTCTGGATACTGAGCAGTAGCAGGCACGATTTCCGGCACAGAAGGCGGTGGTGCAGCGTTCAGCACACCTAGATTCGACTGCAAGTCGACCGTGCTTGCCCAGCCGCCTCGCAAGCTGGAGTGACTCGGAGGCTGCGCGCTCATAGCTCGGAGCAGAGTCGCTAGATCGGTGCGTGCTATGGCCGATGCCGGCAAGACATTGAGGCGCTTGGAGGTGAATGTTGGCATGGTGCCCCCTACATGTACATTTTCAACTTGCGGACTTCTGCATCGATCCGAACTACCCTTGAGAGAGAGCTATACCAGCGCCCCTCCGCACTCAACTCATAGTCGATCGCGAAGACGTTCGCTGTCGGCGCGGACCTCGCCGTGAGTGTGCCCTCGACGTAAATCCAGGCCTCCTTGCTGGGTGGGTGCCTCAGTTGCATATCAAAACCGTTGCCCGAGTTCACCACTGCTAGAGCCCGGTCGTTTTCATCTCGAGGCGAATAGTCAACCGTACTGAAGACCGGCGCATCAGCTAGCGCCACGTTTAGCCGGAAGCCTTTCTTGGACAATGACGACAGAAGGCGACGCTGAGCGAACCCGTTAGCTCGCGCCGCTACTTCGATTTGGAAGCGCCCCCCCTCTAATCGAGCGGGATCTACCTGCATCAATAACTCCGACAACTGGTGCGGATTTCCGGGTTGCACCCACGAAACCGAGAGATAGGGCCTTCCAAAGAGTGACTGCAGTGTGAGTTCGCATACGAGCGCGATGGCAATTCCCAGAATCCCTGAACTGACCCAGTCGTCAAGATCCGCAATTTCCTTCTCGAAGTACGGGAGGAGCCACGCAGTTGTGATGTAGATGAGGCCTAGTTCTAGCGCGCGAACAACCGACTCTTTTACTGGTGTCACGTGAAATGCACAGAACGCCATGCGTCCGAGAGAAAGGTCGCCACCGAGACGCCCTTCTCAGCAAGCGCCACGCCGTGGCGACGGAGACTGAACGACCGAAAGTTGGGCAGTGTGAGATTTACGGTAATCACCGCGTAGTGAGGCAGGTTCTCTCGCATATACTGTTCCGCTGCTTGCGCGCCGTCTTTTCGAAGAGCCTGAAGAATCGCTTCCGAATATCCAACGTTCTCGTCGTCGGGCAACTGGGACTGAGACGCGTCTGCGATCACGAGTTCGTCGACAAGCAAGCCGTTGTCGAGCGCATACTTCGCTATCCGCAACAGGTCTTGTGAACCGAACCGCGGCACGACGACTCCGTGTGGCACGTCCTCGAAGGAGATCGGAGGAAGCAGTTGCGGGTTGTTTTGAGTCTCGATCCGTGGCTCACCCCCGTCCACGGAACGCATGACGACCTGTTCAACCATCCTCGTATTCTCCTTCACTTTCGCGTTCGGGTACACCACACCGCGGAGGGTGGTGCTGACGGTGGTGGGTCCTGGGGCAGGCCGCTGAGGGTGGACCTGCCCCAGGGGCCTCAGAAGCCCGCGAGCGTCATCGACCGGCGCAGCTCCCTCGACTGCCTCCGCGCGATCTCTTCGGGGTCGTAGCTGTAAAACGTGTTCCCTGATCCGAGTGAGACGGTCGGTGCCACGGTCTTGCTGTTGTCGACCGTGGTTGTTGAGTAGTGCGTCGACATCGGCGAGAGGGCGCGCGGGTCGAAGCTCTGCTGCTCTTGGTACGCCTTCGCCCACTCGTAGTTGGCCATGCCTCCGTCCGCGAACGCTGTCCCTGACGCGGCCAGGCGGGCATAGAGCGGGGCGGAGAACGCTCCGAGACGTTCTCCTGCGGCCTCCCATATCGCAAGGTTCCGCGTCTCTTGCCCAGGCTTCCCGGAGATGTACGCCTCCCACCGGGTCTCCGGCTCGGCGAACTTGTGGATCGCGCCAGGACGGCCGGCGTAGATCCCCGGAGCGAAGCCGCCGTTCGCGTAGGCGACGAGATTGCCGTTCGCGGACGTGATGCCACCAGCAGAGTTGAAGCCCGCGACTCGCTCGTTGAGCACCGTGTTGACGGTGATCGTGCGGCCGGAGTTGCGGTCGATGAACGTCTCAAGCTGGGCCTGAGCCGCCGCCGTCTGCGCGATCACCTTCCAATCTGTCTCGGATGGGATTGCCGCGATGTTGTCCGCGAGGGCCTGCGCTGCGTCGGCGTTCCCGGTGAGAGCGAGGGCGCGGTTGTACACAGCCTGGCGGCTGGCCTCGAGGGCGGCGCGGTATCCCTCGGTGCTGCCGGTCGCGTCGAACTGGGCCTTGGCTGCTGCCTGCAGGGTCGAGCATCACTAGTCCGGCCTTCGTGACCTCGATCGCCTCGCGTAGTCGGTCGACGTCAAGAGGCATGACCGGCGAGCTCGTCGATGACTCCCCGCCTTCATAGGTCGTCCGCACCTCGAAACGGTGAACTCGCTCTAGGTCGGCGCCGGCCGCGACGAGCCGAGGCACCATGACGGCACTCCAGTCGTCCTCCGGGCCAACAATCAGGGCGTCGGCTGGAGTTCGGACATCGCCGACGAGGCGGCCGTGAGTGAGGTCTGCGATCCGGGCGCAGAGAGACGCCGTTGATCGGCTCGCAGCCATCATGGCGGGCGCTTAGGCACACCGTTCGGCACAAACCTGAGTCAGGGCTCCCTGATGCCGGGACGAAAAGGCTGGTCAGAGGACTTTTAGTGGTGGTGCCCCTGGAGGGACTCGAACCCCCAACCTGCTCCTTAGGACGGAGTCGCTCTTCCATTGAGCTACAGAGGCTGGCCGAGCCAGTGTACCCGCCGTGCCCCGCCCCCCGCGAAGCGACGACAGGGCCTCACCACAACGCCAGCGAAGCACGCCGCGGGCCTCGTCGCGCTGACCGAGCGGCACGCACCTCTTGACACGGACGCCTCCCGCCTCCATGGTTAGTTACAACACCAACTAACCACCCAACCCAGCACCGAAGGAGCCCGCGTGGACGACTCCCGCCCGCTCTTCCTGCAGATCGCCGAGCAGATCGAGAACGACATCATCGACGGCGCACTGCCGGAGGAGTCGCAGGTCCCGTCGACCAACGAGTTCGCCGCGTTCCACCGCATAAACCCGGCCACCGCCGGCAAGGGCGTGAACCTGCTCGTCGACGACGGGGTGCTCTACAAGAAGAGGGGGATCGGCATGTTCGTCGCCGAGGGGGCGCGCGACCGGCTGGTCGAGAAGCGCCGCACGCAGTTCCGCGACCAGTTCGTCGCTCCGCTGCTCGCCGAGGCCGCCAAGCTCGGCCTCAGCACCGAGCAGCTCGCCGACATGATCACAGAAGGGGGATCGCGATGAGCGCGGTCATCGAGGTCCACGACCTCACCAAGCACTACGGACGCATGCGCGCCGTCGACGGCGTCGGCTTCGCGCTGGAGGAGAACCGCATCCACGGCCTCCTCGGCCGCAACGGCGCGGGCAAGACGACGCTGATGTCGCTGCTCACCGGCCAGGAGTTCGCCAGCTCGGGCGAGATCCGCGTCTTCGGGCAGTCGCCGGTGGAGAACGCCGCCGTCCTCTCCCGCACCTGCTTCATCAAGGAGAGCCAGAAGTACCCGGACGACTTCAAGGTGAAGCACGTCCTGCGCAGCGCTCCCTGGTTCTTCGACGGCTGGGACGAGGCGTTCGCCCGCGAGCTCGTCGAGGACTTCCGCCTCCCGGTCGACCGCAAGATCAAGAAGCTCTCCCGCGGACAGCTCTCGGCGATCGGAGTGATCGTCGGCCTGGCCTCCCGCGCCCCGCTCACGTTCTTCGACGAGCCGTACCTGGGGCTGGACGCCGTCGCCCGGCAGCTGTTCTACGACCGCCTCCTCCAGGACTTCGCCGAGCACCCGCGCACGGTCGTCCTCTCCACCCACCTCATCGACGAGGTCAGCAGTCTGCTCGAGCACGTCCTCGTCATCGATCAGGGCCGCCTCGTCGTCGACAGTGACGCGGAGGAGCTGCGGGGTGCTGCGGCAACGGTCATCGGACCCCGGCAGGCCGTCGAGTCGTTCACCGCCGGCCGCGAGGTCATAGCCCGCTCCGCTCTCGGCAGCCGCGCCTCGGCCACGCTCCCCCGGCTCGACGACGCGGGCCGCGCCTCCGCCGCCCGCCACGGGCTCGAGCTCGAGTCCGTCCCCCTCCAGCAGCTCGTCGTCCAGCTCACCACCGGGAAGGCCTCGGAATGACCGCCCTCACCGGCGCCCCCGCGCGCCACGACACCGCCGCCGGCCGCCTCGGCAGCATCGTCCGCCTGCACTTCGCGAACCCCGCCACCATCCTCTACACGCCGCTGATCATCACGGCCGTCATCCTGTCGGGCAACCTGGTCGTCTGGTGGCTGATCCTCCGCGGGCTCGACTCCGGCGAGCGCCTCGAGGCGCAGGAGGGGATGACCTACTCCGGCGCGTCCTTCTTCCTCTTCGTCTACATGATGGTCGTGGCCGTCCAGTCGGTGAACGTCACCTTCGGCCTCGCCCTCGGCTACGGCGCCACCCGCCGCGACTTCTCCCTCGGCACGGCCCTCACCTTCGTCGCCCTCTCGGTCTTCTACACCGGCGTCTTCGTGGTCCTCGGGATCGTGGAGCGGGCGACCGACGGCTGGGGCTTCGGCGGCAGCTTCTTCCGCTCGATCTACTTCGGCGGGGACTCCGTGGGCGAGCAGGCCGTCGCGGTGCTCTGCGCCCTGCTCTTCTTCTTCTTCATCGGAGCGGCGACGGCGGCGGTCTACGTGCGCTGGCGCCAGCGCGGGATGCTCCTCTTCTTCGGGATCCTCGGCGCCCTCCTGCTGGCCGTGATCACCCTCCTCACGCTCACCGAGAACTGGCCCGCCGTCGGCTCCTTCTTCGGCAGCGTCGGATACGCGGGCGGCTACTCCCTCTCGCTCATCCCGACCGCGATCGCCGGAGTCGCGGGCTGGGCGATCCTCCGCCGCGCCACCCCGCGCAGCAGCTGACACCACCGCCACCGATCCGAGAGGACCGACCATGACCGCCCCCGCCCGCAGCTCCGCCTCCTCGCGGAGGATCCTCTCCGTTCTGAGACTCCACCTCGCCCACCCCGGGACGGTCCTCGGCTGGCCACTGCTCGTCCTGCTCGCCGTCCTCGCCGGCAACCTCGTGATCTGGTGGCTCGTCCTCCGCGGGATCGGGGCCGAGCGGGGCGGCGGCGACTCCGGCATCCTCCTCGTGGGGCCGGGGATGCTGATCGTCGTCTTTCTCTTCATCGGCTCCATCCAGGCCACGACAGCCACCTTCGGGCTGGCGCTGAGCTACGGAGCGACCCGACGCGACCACGTCCTCGGCAGCGCCCTCGCCTTCGCGGCACTGTCCGTGCTCTGGTCCGCGATCGTCGTGGCCCTCGGGGCGATCGAGGAGGCGACCGGGGGCTGGGGGCTGGGCGGCGCGCTCTTCCTCGCCTCTCCCCTCGACGGCCCGTGGCTCGAGCGCTTCGTCGTCCTGCTCTGCTCGCTCCTCACCGCCTTCGCCCTCGGCGGAGCAGCGGGCGCGGTCTTCCTCCGCTGGCGGGAGCGCGGAGTGACGGCCTTCCTCCTCGTCCTCGGAGCGGCGGCACTCGCGGTGGTCGTCGTCGTCGCTCTCGCCGGCGGCCGGCCGGTCGTGGTGGACGTCCTCGAGAGCGCGGGCACCGCCGGAGCCGCCGCTCTGCTCCTCGTCCCCGCCGCGCTCCTGACGGCGGTCGGCTCGCTGGTCCTCCGCCGGGCGACGCCGCGCGGCTGACCCCCTCCGGAACCGGGCCTGCAAGGCCCTTCCGCCCCGGGCGTCCGGATGCCAGCGTGGGCACATGGCCGACTCCCCCGCTCCGTCCCTCCTGCCCGTCCCCGAGCACAGCTGGATCGCGCGACCCGCCGACGCCGAGCTGACCCAGGACACCATCGACACGGTCGACGCCTGGTGGCGCGCCGCGAACTACCTCGCGGTCGGGCAGATCTACCTGCTCGCGAACCCGCTCCTGAAGACCCCGCTGAGCCGCGAGGACATCAAGCCCCGCCTGCTCGGCCACTGGGGCACCACCCCCGGCCTCAACCTGATCTACGCGCACCTGAACCGCGCGATCCGCGAGCGCCGCCAGCCGACCCTCTACATCACCGGCCCCGGCCACGGCGGACCGGGCATGGTCGCCAACGCCTACCTCGACGGCACCTACAGCGAGATCTACTCCCACATCGACGAGTCGGAGGAGGGGCTGCGCCGCCTCTTCCGCCAGTTCAGCTTCCCCGGGGGCATCCCCAGCCACGCCGCCCCCGAGACTCCGGGCAGCATCCACGAGGGCGGAGAGCTCGGGTACGCGCTGAGCCACGCGTACGGAGCGGCCTTCGACAACCCGGACCTCCTGGTCGCGGCGGTCGTCGGCGACGGCGAGGCCGAGACCGGCCCGCTCGCCACCAGCTGGCACTCCAACAAGTTCGTGAACCCGCTCACCGACGGCGTCGTCCTGCCGATCCTGCACCTCAACGGCTGGAAGATCGCGAACCCGACCGTCCTCGCCCGCATCCCGCAGGAGGAGCTCGACAGCCTCCTCCGCGGGTACGGCCACGAGCCGTTCCTCGTCGAGGGCGGCTTCGACGGCGAGGACCCGATGCGCGTGCACGAGCGGTTCGCCGACGTCCTGGACACGGTGCTCGACCGCATCGCGGCGATCAAGGAGCGCGCCGCCGCCGGCGACCTCTCACGCCCGGCCTGGCCGATGATCGTGCTGAAGACCCCGAAGGGCTGGACCTGCCCGACCGAGATCGACGGCGTCCAGGTGGAGGGCACCTACCGCTCGCACCAGGTCCCGCTGCCCAACGCCCGCGACACCGAGGCGCACACCCGCCTCCTCGAGGACTGGCTCCGCTCCTACCGGCCCGAGGAGCTCTTCACCGAGGAGGGCGGCGTGGTCGACCGCGTCCGCTCGCTGGCCCCCGAGGGCGAGCTGCGGATGAGCGCGACCCCGCACGCGAACGGCGGGCTGCTGCGGCAGACCCTCGACCTGCCCGACTTCCGCCGCTACGAGGTCGTCGTCGAGCAGCCGGGTGGCACCGTCGCGGAGGCGACGAAGGTGCTCGGCGAATGGCTCGCCGACGTCATCCGCGCCAACCCGACCAACTTCCGCCTCTTCGGGCCGGACGAGGTCGCGAGCAACCGGCTGCAGTCCGTCTACGCCGCCACCGACAAGCAGTGGGACGCCGAGCTCAGCCCCCTCGACGACCACCTGGCTCGCGCCGGGCGGGTCATGGAGGTGCTCTCGGAGCACCAGTGCCAGGGCTGGCTGGAGGGCTACCTGCTCACCGGCCGCCACGGGCTCTTCACCTGCTATGAGGCGTTCATCCACATCATCGACTCGATGTTCAACCAGCACGCGAAGTGGCTGGACGGCACCCGCGACATCGAGTGGCGCCGCCCGATCGCGAGCCTCAACTACCTGCTCTCGAGCCACGTCTGGCGCCAGGACCACAACGGCTTCAGCCACCAGGACCCCGGCTTCATCGACCACGTCGTCAACAAGAAGCCCGAGGTCGTGCGCGTCTACCTGCCCTTCGACGCGAACACGCTCCTCTCGACCTACGACCACTGCCTCCGGAGCGTGGACTACGTCAACGTGGTCGTCGCCGGCAAGCAGCCCTCGCCCCAGTGGCTCACGATGGCGGAGGCGGTCGCCCACTGCACGCGCGGACTCGGCATCCTGGAGTGGGCGAGCAGCGAGCGGCAGGGCGAGTCCCCGGACGTCGTGCTCGCCTGCGCGGGCGACGTGCCGACCCTCGAGACCCTCGCGGCGGTGAGCATCCTCCGCGAGAAGCTGCCGGACCTCGCGATCCGCACGGTCAACGTGGTCGATCTGATGCGTCTGATGTCGGAGTCGGAGCACCCGCACGGCCTCTCCGACCGCGAGTTCGATGCGGTCTTCACCCCCGACCGCCCGATCGTGTTCGCGTACCACGGCTATCCGTGGCTCATCCACCGCCTGACCTACAAGCGGACCGGCCACGGCAACCTGCACGTGCGCGGATACAAGGAGAACGGCACCACCACCACTCCGTTCGACATGGTGATGCTCAACGACCTCGACCGCTACTCGCTGGTGATCGACGTCATCGACCGGACCCCCGGCCTCGGCGCCCGCGCCGCCGGTCTCCGCCAGGAGATGCAGGACGCCCGCATCCGCGCCCGCGCCTACACCCGCGAGCACGGCGAGGACATCCCCGAGGTCGCGAACTGGACCTGGGCCGGCGAGCGCTCCGGCAACGCCAGCCAGAGCACCGGCAACGACAACGAGTAACGCTGGGCCGCACCCCACGCCCCTCTCCTGACGGGTCGCGGTCGTGTCGCTGGCAAGGCGGAGGAGGAAGCGATACCGGCGGTATCGCGCCCGACGACAACGCCGCCAGCGGCGCGACCGCGGCCCGTCAGGCGCTGGCAAGGCGGAGGAGGAAGCGATACCGGCGATCGCGCCCGACGACAACGCCGCCAGCGACGCGACCGCGGCCCGTCAGGCGGCGGGAGCCAGGTAGTCGTCCCAGTCGGGCTGCGTCCGCTCCGCGCCGCGCACGAGCCAGGAGCCGGCGCGCGGCATCCGGGGGACGGTGCGCAGACGCCATCCCATCTCGTGCGGGGTTCGGTCGCTCTTGACGTTGTTGCAGCGCTGGCAGCAGGCGACGAGGTTCTCCCACGTGTCCCGGCCCCCGCGCGACTTGGGCTGGATGTGGTCGATCGTCGCCGCGTGCTGACCGCAGTAGCCGCAGCGGTGGTTGTCCCGGCGGAGCACGCCCCGGCGCGATACCGGCACACTCCGGCCGCTCGGGATGCGCACGTACCGGGTCAGCACGATCACCGAGGGCCGCACGTGGTCGCCGTGCGCGCTGTGCACCGGATTGCCCTCGTCCGCGGCGATCACGGTCGCCTTCTCCGTCATCAGCAGGACCAGTGCCCGCTTGAACGACACCACCGCGAGCGGCTCGTAGCCGGCGTTGAGAACCAGAGTGCGCATCAGTGACCTCCGTGCTGTCGCACGCCGTCGCGCGAAGGCGCCGCGACCACGAGCAAGGGCGCCGTCGTGATGACGGCGCCCTGCGAGGCCGCGGCGGAGTGCCGCGCGATGACGTGGAGTCGTATCCGCGTGTCGGAGGAGTGCACCGCCGCGGTGAGGACCCGCGCGCGTATCGAATCGGCCGGCCGCACGCACGAGCGCAGCCCCACGCTGTGGCGCCCGCTCCGCTCGGCCATCCCGGCACTCCGTCCCTCGACGAATCGATCCGCTCGCCACGCGAACGGACTGGGGTTCAGGTTAACCCTTCACGCCCGGAACACCAGGGGTCGGTCCGGATTCGTCACGCGGCGTTCACACGGCGGGACGACGAGAGCCCGCCCCCTCCAGGAGGGGACGGGCTCTCGAGCGGACAGACCGGGTCAGCCGTTGATGCGCACGATCCGGTAGTCGGAGGTCCACAGCGGCTGCACGCGGACGCTCGCGCCCTCGTACGGCGCGTGCAGGATGTTGCCGTTGCCCGCGTAGAAGCCGTCGTGGCCGTCCATGATGACGAGGTCGCCGGGCTGCGCGTCGGCGAGCGAGACGGGGGTGCCCATGGCGCCCTGGCCCGCGGCCGAGTGGGGCATCGAGATGCCGTACTGGGCGAAGACGTACATCACGAAGCCGGAGCAGTCGAAGCCGCTCGGGTCGGCTCCGCCGAAGACGTAGGGCACGCCCTGGTACTGCATCGCCGTGTTGAACACCGCCGAGAGGCTGTAGCTGGTGGTCGGGGCGGCGGCCGCGATCTCGCTGGCCGAGGCGCCGGAGTAGGAGTTGAACTCCTCGGCGGTCTCGGCGCGCGCCTCGGCGACGTCGCTCGTGTCGACAACGGGCTCGGCGACCACGACGGGCTCGGGCTCCGGTGCGGGCGGCGGGGGCGCCGCCTCGGCCGAGAAGCCGTCTCGAGCGATCGCGGCCTGCACCACTCCGCCGTCGACGGCGACGGTCTGCGCGGAGCCCTGGCGGAGGAGATCGGCTCGCGACGCCGCGAACAGGCCGTCGTCCTGACTGCCCGGAGTGAAGGCGTAGGCGGGGAGCGCCATGGTCGCGACCAGCGCGCCGGCGAAGCCGACCATCGCGACCTTGCCGACGACACGGCCTCGGCGCTTGCGCGGGGTCCCGGCCGGCGACGGCACGAAGTCGGTGATGTCCGCGCGGCGGGCAGGAGCTGCGGGAACGGCGCGACGGGAGACGGGTGCGTCCCCGTGGATCCGGGCGCGGATGACCGGGGGCCGGTTCTCGAAGGTCGCGTCGCCGGAGCGGTCGGGGTGGTTGGAGCGGAACCGGTCGGGTGAGCCGGCGTCCTCGTTCGGGGTGAGGGGGTTCTGGGGCAAGGGGGAGATCCTCCGACGTCCCCTCAGCCCAGGCAGCTGTCCCGTCTCATGCACGAAGCATCGGTGTGCACAGGATCCGAGACGGGTGTGGGGGCGTCGGATCCCGCGCCCTGGGACCGAGGCTCGGCCGCAGGGCTCCACAGAGCGTAAGCGACCGTTACCGATTTGTCACCTTCTCGGCGGGAAGAGACCGCTCTCCCGTTCGCCTCCGATCACCTGATGCGGTAAGGGCCCGTACGGGCCGCTCCCAGGGAGACGCGGGTCAGACGACGAGGAAGATGTGCGCCGCGACCTCGTTCGGCAGCTCGATGCCCGCCTCGGCGCCGTCGATGCGAGCGAGCACGTAGCCGTTGAGGGCTGAGAACTCGCCCTCGGCACCGGGGACGACCCCGGCCTGCTTGAGCTGGAGGAGGAGCTCCGGATCGACCTGCGCCGGCTCGCCGAGGCGCCGGACGACGCCGCGGCGGGGCTCGCTCGACCCCGCGACGAAGCGCGGCAGGCTGATGACGCCGTCGGCGAAGCGGGAGGCGGGGGTGTCGCCGAGCTCGTCCAGGCCCGGGATCGGATTGCCGTAGGGCGACTCCGTCGGGTGGTCGAGCATCTCGAGGAGACGGCGCTCGACCTGCTCGCTCATCACGTGCTCCCAGCGGCAGGCCTCCTCGTGCACGAACTCCCAGTCGAGCTTGATGACGTCGTGGAGGAGCCGCTCGGCGAGGCGGTGCTTGCGCATGACGTGGATCGCCTTGCGGCGGCCGTCGGAGGTGAGCTCGAGGTGGCGGTCGCCCGAGACGACGACGAGGCCGTCGCGCTCCATGCGACCGACGGTCTGCGACACGGTCGGCCCGGAGTGGCTGAGCCGCTCCGAGATGCGCGCGCGCAGCGGGATGATGTTCTCCTCCTCGAGCTCGAGGATGGTGCGCAGGTACATCTCGGTGGTGTCGATCAGATCCGTCATCTCAGCCTTCCCGTCTCGGCGCGCTCCACCCTAGTGGTCGCCACGACGCAGCATCGGCGCTGCGGCGCGACTCAGGCCTCCGTCGCTCGGAGGAGGGGTGCGGGCCGGGAACCCTAGTATTAACGCATGCCGGACCTCACCATTCCTCGCGAGCTGCTCCCCCACGACGGACGGTTCGGCTGCGGCCCGTCCAAGGTGCGGCACGACCAGCTCGCCCACCTCGCGACGCAGGGCGCGCACCTCCTCGGGACCTCGCACCGCCAGGCGCCCGTCAAGGACCTCGTCGGGCGCGTGCGCGAGCACCTCGCCTCGCTGTTCCGCATCCCCGAGGGATACGAGGTCCTGCTGGGCAACGGCGGCTCGACCGCCTTCTGGGACGCCGCGGCCTTCTCCCTCATCGAGCGCCGCGCCGAGAACCTCACGTTCGGCGAGTTCGGACAGAAGTTCGCGGCCGCCGCCTCCGCGCCGTTCCTCGAGCCGGCCCATGTCGTCTCCGCCACCGCGGGGTCCCGGAGCGAGGTCGAGATCGTCGAGGGGATCGACGTGTACGCGTGGCCCCACAACGAGACGAGCACCGGAGTGATGGCCCCGGTCCGCCGGGTCCGCGGCGACGAGGGCGCGCTCACCGTCATCGACGCCACCAGCGCGGCGGGCGGCATCGACGTCGACATCGCCGAGGCCGACGTCTACTACTTCGCCCCGCAGAAGAACTTCGCCTCCGACGGCGGACTCTGGTTCGGCCTCTTCTCCCCCGCCGCGATCGAGCGGATCGAGCGCATCGCGGCGAGCGGCCGCTACATCCCCGAGTTCCTCAGCCTCAAGAACGCCGTCGACAACTCGCGCCTGAACCAGACGCTGAACACTCCGGCGCTCTCGACCCTCCTGCTGATGGAGTCGCAGCTCGAGTGGATGAACGCCTCGGGCGGCCTGGCCTGGGCGTCGGCGCGCACGGCCGAGTCCTCCTCCGCGATCTACGACTGGGCCGAGGCCTCGAGCCTCGCCACCCCGTTCGTCGAGGTGCCCGAGCACCGCTCCCAGGTCGTCGCGACCGTCGACTTCGACGCCTCCGTCGATGCCGCTCTCGTCGCGAAGATCCTCCGCGCGAACGGGATCGTCGACACGGAGCCGTACCGCAAGCTCGGCCGCAACCAGCTGCGCGTGGCGACGTTCGTCGCGATCGAGCCGGACGACGTCCGCTCGCTGCTCGGCTGCATCGACCACGTCCTCGAGCGCCTGGCGGTCTGAGGCACGCCATGCGGCTGTGGCTGCGCGAGGAGGAGCGGCGGCCCGCGCCGCCGCCCTACGCGAGCGACGACGCGACGGCTCTGCTGGTCGGGTGCGTCGTCTGGGCGGTCGCGCTCGTGGCCGTGCTCGTGGCGACGGCCGTCGGAGCCGTCATCGAGCCGGTCGTTCTGTCGACCGTCGTGATCGGACTGGTCCTCGGCACGATCGGGCTGTTCTACAGCCGCAACCGACGCTAGACCGCGTCGGTCTCCATCCGGAGTCCGGTGCCGTCGGCCTCGGGCTCGAGACGGACGCGCAGGCCGGTGAACTCGCCGAGGCGCTCGACGTGGGTGCCGCCGCACGCGATCGCGGCGTCCCCCGCGGGGAGGGTGCAACGCCATGTCCGCCGCGTGCTGAGGAGGTCGTCACCGCGCTCGATGAACACTTCCGCGTCCGAGGCGATCCACTCGGCGAGGAGGGCGTTCACCCGCTCCTGCACCTCGAGGATCTCCGCCAGTAGGCGGGCGGTGTCCATTCCGCTGCGTCGGAGGGACTTGCCGAGGCGGTAGACGTCGGTGGAGCCGGACTCGCGGATCCGCGAGGTCTGGATCGCCGCCTGGTCGAAGTCCGGGTTCCCGAGAGCGTCGGTGCGCGCCGGCTTCGACCAGAACGAGGCCAGAGCGGCGTTCAGGGCGAGGGAGGCGAGGTGGCAGGCGGTGTGCCCACGGGAGAGCTCGTGCCGGTGCTCCGCGTCGACCTCGACGTCGACCTCGTCGTCCACGTGGAGTGAGGAGGCGTCGTCGACGATGTGGACGACGACGAAGCTCCACTCCGGAGTGCCGAGCCGCGCCGGGAGCCGCTCGCCGACGTGCAGCTCGCCGCCCTGCCACGCCCCGATGCGGCAGTCGATGAGGGGATGCCGCTCCCCCGCCACGACCAGCGCGCCGCGGTCGGGCCCCTGGTCGGGCCAGGTCGGGTCGACGGGGTGAGCGGAGGTCGCATCGAGGACGACCGCCCAGCGGCCGTCCTCCAGCCGGCCCACGTGCTGCACGCGCCCGGAGGAGCGCACGGCGCCGTCGGGATAGGCGATGCGGGTGTCGGAGTCGATGCTCATCGGGCGGCGCCGGACCGGATCAGCGGCGACGTCGACGGCGACGGGTCGTCGGGGCGGGAGCGGGCTCGTGCTCGACGTCGTCGGAGTCCTCGTCGTCGGAGTCATCGTCCGGGTCGTCGGAGTCGTCCTCGTCCGAGTCCTCATCGTCCGAGTCGTCGTCGTCGGAATCGTCCTCCGAGTCGTCGTCGTCATCCGAGTCGTCGTCGTCGCCTGCGTCCTCGTCCTCGTCGGAGTCGTCGTCCGACTCGTCGTCGAGGTCGTCTTCCTCGGCGTCCTCGAGCTCGTCGTCGTCCGCGTCCTCGACCTCCTCGCCGAGCGCGTCCTGCGCGGTCTGGTAATCGGCCAGACGCACGGACCACGGCACCCAGTCCGGAGCGAGGACCGCGCCCTCGCCCGGCAGCAGCTCGACCTCCAGGACGTTCACGTCCTCGTTCTCGTCGATCCGGGAGAGCGTCGCCGTCCACAGCCAACCCGGGTACCCGCGCATGAGGTTCGCGAACTGCAGCGACACGACGTGCTCGCCCTGCGCCAGAGTCGTGACCAGCTCGCCGATCGTCCCCTCGGGGGCGATCTCGGCGAGCGCGGCGCGAGCGACATCGAGAGACCCCGCGAGCACGGCGTCCGCCTCGTAGACGGGCTCGGGAGCCTCGTCCGCAGCGGCCTCGTCCGCCTCCCCCGGGGAAGCGTCGTCGTCGGCCTCGGAACGGTCGTCGGCGACGGGGCCGGAATCCTCGGCAGAAGTCGCATCCTCAGCAGGAGCCCCGTCCTCAGCAGGAGCCGCATCCTCAGCAGGAGTCAAGTCGTCAGCAGGAGCCATGTCCTGAGCAGGAGCCGAGCCCTCAGGTGTTCCCGCGTCGTCAGCAGGAACCGCATCGTCAGCAAGGGCCGCGTCCTCAGCAGGAGTCGGCACTGCAGCAGAAGCCGTGTCCGCGCCGGGAGCCCCCGCCTCAGCGGCGACATCGTCGGCCGGAGGAGTCTCCTCCGCAGAGGCGGAGTCCTCGCCAGGAGCCTCGGTCACCGGGAGGGCGGCGTCGCTCTCACCCTCGCCGGAGGGTGCCTCGTCGACAGGAGCCGCCTCGTCAGCGGCGATCTCCTCGTCGGCTCCGCTCGCGTCCTCGGCGGAGGAGTCCTCCTCGGCAGGAGTCGTGTCCGGCTCGCCGGAGTCGCCCTCTCCCGAGGACTGCTCCACGCGAGCGTCCTCCGGGGTCGGAGCGGCGACGGTCTCCTCGACCGGGCCCTGCTCGTCGGTCGTGCCGTCGGCGTCAGGCATCCAGCTCGTCCGCAACCCGGCGCAGGAGCGCCGCGATCGTGCGCCCGTGCGCCTTGTCGGGGTAGCGGCCGCGCTTGAGCCCCGCGCCGATCCCGTCGAGCAGCTTGACCGTGTCCTCCACGATCACGGACATGTCGTCCGCGGACTTCCGGTTGAGCTTCACCAGGCTCGGCGGGGCGTCGAGGACGCGCGCCGAGAGCGCCTGCGCCCCGCGCTTGCCGTCGGCGATGCCGAACTCGAGTCGGGTGCCGGCCTTGACCGCGGTCCCGGAGGGCAGCGCGGAAGCGTGCAGGAAGACCTCCTGGCCGTCATCAGTGCTGATGAAGCCGAAGCCCTTCTCCTCGTCGTAGAACTTGACCTTGCCGGTAGGCATGCAGACCCCTCCTGGAAATGAAGCAGCCATCAGTTTAGTCGACCGGGGCCGCCCTATCCTTGACGGGTGAAGCCACAGGAGCCGGCGGGCGTCGGACGCGCGGAGCGCACGCTCGCCTACATGTTCATCGCGATCATCGTCGTGACGGTCCTCGCGTTCCTCGCGATCCTGGTCGCCCCCGCGCTCGGGATCCGCGAGTACGCCGGCCCGTTCTGGCAGTTCGTCTTCGCCGTGCCGCTGGTGGGCCTGCCCATCGCGTTCCTCATGATGATCGCGATGCTCATCGTGGGGGTCCGGCGCCGCCGCGCGCAGTCCTGATCGGACGCGCTCTCCTCCTGCCGCACCGCCTCCGATCCGGCGTTCCCCGCCGCCGAGCCGACACCGAGCGCCCGGACAACCGACTCCCAGACTCCGTACAGCCGACGGCCAGATACTGTCCTGCATGGACGGACCCCGCATTCTCATCGTCGACGACGAGCCCAACATCAGAGACCTGCTCACCACGAGCCTCCGCTTCGCCGGCTTCGCCGTGCGTGCGGTCGGCAACGGGGCCCAGGCCATCTCGGCGGTCCTCGAGGAGGAGCCGGACCTGATCATCCTCGACGTGATGCTCCCCGACATGAACGGGTTCGGCGTGACCAAGCGCCTCCGCTCGGCCGGGTACACCTCCCCCATCCTCTTCCTCACGGCGAAGGACGACACCGAGGACAAGATCACGGGCCTCACCGTCGGCGGTGACGACTACGTCACGAAGCCGTTCAGCCTCGACGAGATCGTCGCGCGCATCAAGGCGATCCTCCGCCGCACCATGCACGCCGAGGAGGACGCGGTCATCCGGGCCGGCGAGCTGACGATGGACCAGGACACGCACGAGGTCCTCGTCGGCGACGAGCCGGTGGAGCTCAGCCCCACCGAGTTCAAGCTGCTCCGCTACCTGATGCTCAACCCGAACCGGGTGCTCAGCAAGGCGCAGATCCTCGACCACGTCTGGGAGTACGACTTCAACGGCGATGCGGGCATCGTCGAGTCCTACATCTCGTACCTGCGACGTAAGCTCGACACGCATTCGGAGGAATCGCTCATCCAGACCAAGCGAGGATTCGGATACATGCTGAAGGTCGCGAAGGCCTAGCCTCCGCCACCTCGGCGCCACCTCCCGCCGGAGGCGCGGCGCCCGCCGATCCCGAGGGAGTTCCACCGCCATGCACCAGGGTCTGGCCGAGCGGTGGAACTCCATCTCGTTGCGCACCAAGATCACCGCGGTCACGGTCCTCCTGCTCACGCTGGGACTCCTCGTCTCGGGGATCGGGACGATGACGATGCTGAAGCCGCAGCTCGTCGCCCAGCTCGACGCGCAGCTGGCCGACCAGGTCCAGCGGACGGCGAGCGACCTCTCCGTCAACGACCTCGCCGCGATCGATGAGTCCAAGGCCGACTTCGGCGCCGTCTACGACCAGTACGGCACGCTCGACAACACGAACGCGTCCGGCGCGGCCGATCCTGCCTTCCCGCAGACCTTCACCCTCGAGCAGGCGCTGCAGGGCGGCGACAAGCCGATGGAGATCTGGAGCTCCAACGGCAAGGTCGAGTACCACGTCATGTCGACGGTGTTCACGAGGGGCACCGAGTACCAGACGCTCCTGCTCGCGGTGTCGACCCGCAGCGTCGACGTCATCATGACGACGTACCTCACGATCTTCCTCGGCTTCGGAGTCGCGATCGTCGTGATCGGCGCACTCCTCACCCGCCTGCTGGTCACCACCACCTTCGCCCCGCTGCGCGAGGTCGAGCAGACCGCCGCCGCCATCGCGGACGGCGACTTCAGCCAGCGTCTGGACGGCACGACGCCCAACACCGAGGTCGGGCGCCTCAACCGCTCCCTGAACGCGATGCTCGGGCGGATCGACTCCGCCTTCCGCGACCGCGCCCGCACGATCGACCAGATGCGCCGCTTCGTCGGCGACGCCAGCCACGAGCTGCGCACCCCGCTGGTCTCCGTCCGCGGCTACGCCGAGCTGTACCGGATGGGCGCTCTGCAGACGCCCGAGGCCGTCGGCCAGGCGATGGAGCGCATCGAGAAGGAGGCGATCCGGATGGGCGGCCTGGTCGAGGACCTCCTCGAGCTCGCCCGCCTCGACGAGACGAAGCCTCTCGCACTCGCGCCCGTCGATCTGATGCCGCTCGCCCGCGACGCCGCGATGGACGCGATGGCCTCCTGGCCCGACCGCGACTTCGGCGTCGAGACCCGCGACGACACCCCCGTGGAGACGCCCGCGCTCGAGCCCGACGAGGCCGGCGCCTCCGCCACGCAGACCATGGAGCTGACGAACCCCGGGCTCACCGGCCCGATCGCCGCTGCAGGAGCGAGGCTCGCCCGATTCCGCCGGCGTCCGCGACGGGTCAACGCCGAGGAGATCGCCGCCGGCACCGCCACCGCCCCCGAGGAGCCGGGCGTGCCGGCGATGGTGATGGCGGAGGAGAACAAGATCCGCCAGGTCCTGACGAACCTGATCGGCAACGCCGTCCGCTACACGCCCGAGGACACTCCGATCGAGATCGGCGTCGCCGTCGACCGCTCCCGCCGCCTCGCACTCCTGGAGGTCATCGATCACGGCGAGGGCATCCCGCCGCAGATCCGCGAGAAGATCTTCCAGCGCTTCTGGCGTGCGGACACCTCGCGGACCCGCGAGACCGGCGGCAGCGGCCTCGGGCTGGCGATCGTGTCCTCGATCGTCGCCGCGCACAAGGGCCGCGTGGACGTCGTCGAGACGCCGGGCGGAGGCGCGACGTTCCGCGTCGCGCTGCCGCTGCTCACGGTCGGCCAGAACGGCGAGACCTCCCCCGCCTCGGTCTGATCCGCACCGCGGTCCGTCTTACCTCGGGGGCCCCTTCGGTCCGAGGTCTCCCGTCGACGTCCGCGAGCGGCACAGATCGATCCGCTCGAGCGACCGTGACCTCGCCGACCCGGCCCGCACGGCCGCGCACGGCTCACTCTCTCCTCTTGGGGACCAACGGGCGGCGAGCCCGCCCGGACCGCTGGAGATGAGACCCGACGCTCGACGGGTGCCGCGTCGCCGGATCCTGCGGAGTCGCGTCCGCATCCGTTCGGCCGACGACATCTCCGCCCCGACCCCGGACGTCGCGACCCGCACCGGCGCACTCCACGCGCTTCTGGTGCCGGTGTCCGCTGAGGAGACCGAGGCGGCGCGGAGGGCGGTGCCACCGCAGGAGGACCGCCGTCGCGGTCGCGGAGCGGATCCAGGACCACCTGCCGGTTCGGTCGCCTGCTGCTCGCTCAGATGCCTCCGCAAACGCCGAAGGCGGCTCCCCCGGAGGGGAACCGCCTTCTGCGTGGTGGGGGGCCGGACTAGAAGTCCATGCCTCCGGTGGGGTCGCCGCCCGCGGCGACCGGGTTCTTCTCGGGCTTGTCGGCGACGACGGCCTCCGTGGTGAGGAAGAGACCGGCGATCGACGCCGCGTTCTGCAGAGCGGAGCGCGTGACCTTGACCGGGTCGATGATGCCCGCGGCGATGAGGTCGACGTACTCGCCGGTCGCGGCGTTGAGGCCGTGTCCGGTGGGCAGCTCGCGGACCTTCGCAGCGACGACGCCGGGCTCCATGCCCGCGTTGAGGGCGATCTGCTTGAGCGGGGCGTCGATGGCGACCTTGACGATGTTCGCGCCGGTCGCCTCGTCTCCGACGAGCTCGAGCTTCTCGAAGGCGAGCTTGCCGGCCTGGATGAGGGCGACGCCACCACCGGCGACGATGCCCTCCTCGACGGCGGCCTTCGCGTTGCGGACGGCGTCCTCGATGCGGTGCTTGCGCTCCTTGAGCTCGACCTCGGTCGCCGCTCCGGCCTTGATGACCGCGACGCCGCCGGCGAGCTTCGCGAGGCGCTCCTGGAGCTTCTCGCGGTCGTAGTCGCTGTCGGTGTTCTCGATCTCGCCGCGGATCTGCGCGACGCGGCCGGCGATGGCCTCGGCGTCGCCGGCACCCTCGACGATCGTGGTCTCGTCCTTGGTGATGACGACCTTGCGGGCCGAGCCGAGCAGGTCGAGGGTGACGTTCTCGAGCTTGAGGCCGACCTCCTCGGAGATGACCTGGCCGCCGGTGAGGATCGCGATGTCCTGGAGCTGCGCCTTGCGGCGGTCGCCGAAGCCGGGGGCCTTGACGGCGACCGACTTGAAGATGCCGCGGATCTTGTTGACGACCAGGGTCGCCAGCGCCTCGCCGTCGACGTCCTCGGCGATGATCAGCAGCTGCTTGCCCGCCTGGATCACCTTGTCGACGACCGGGAGCAGGTCCTTGATGTTCGAGACCTTGGAGTTGACGATGAGGATGTAGGGGTCCTCGAACACCGCCTCCTGGCGGTCGGGGTCGGTCACGAAGTACTGCGACAGGTAGCCCTTGTCGAAGCGCATGCCCTCGGTGAGCTCGAGCTCGGTGCCGAAGGTGTTCGACTCCTCGACGGTGACGACTCCCTCCTTGCCGACCTTGTCGATCGCCTCGGCGATGATCGCGCCGATCTCGGGGTCCGCGGCGGAGATGGAGGCGGTCGCCGCGATCTCCTCCTTGGTCTCGATCGCCTTCGCGCCGGCGATGAGCTCGGCGGTGACGGCCTTGACGGCCTTCTCGATGCCCTTCTTGAGGCTGATCGGGTCGGCGCCGGCCGCGACGTTGCGCAGGCCCTCGCGGACGAGCGCCTGAGCGAGGACGGTCGCGGTGGTGGTTCCGTCGCCGGCGACGTCGTCGGTCTTCTTGGCGACCTCCTTGACGAGCTCGGCGCCGATCTTCTCGTACGGCTCGTCGAGTTCGATCTCCTTGGCGATGGAGACGCCGTCGTTCGTGATGGTGGGAGCGCCCCACTTCTTCTCGAGGACGACGTTGCGGCCGCGCGGGCCGAGGGTCACCTTGACCGCGTCGGCCAGAGTGTTGAGTCCACGCTCGAGGCCGCGGCGGGCTTCTTCGTCAAAAGCAATGATCTTGGCCATGTGTGTTTCTCGTCCCTCCCGGACGTCGTGAAATGTCTGTGCTGGCACTCGACCGGAGCGAGTGCCAAGGTCGATTCTGGCACTCGCGGTGGACGAGTGCAAGCGACCGGCACGCGCTCCGACACGAAGGAGCCGCCGCCCGCACGAGGCGGACGACGGCTCCCGGGAGGCTCGGCGGTCAGGCCGGGCGGACCGATTCGGCCTGGGGGCCCTTCGACCCCGTGCCGACCTCGAACGCGACCTGCTGCCCCTCCTCGAGGACCTTGTACCCCGACATGTCGATCGCGGAGTAGTGGACGAAGACGTCCTGTCCGCCGCCGTCGACCGTGATGAAGCCGTAGCCCTTCTCAGCGTTGAACCACTTGACGGTTCCGTTCGCCATCTCTGTACTCCCCAGTGCTGTGATGCCCGCGGCACGAGCGATGTGCTGGTGCCTGGTCAGGAATACTAATCCGGCTATCGGCCCCGGGAGGGGCTGGAAAGGGCCTCGCGGGGAAGAGTTGCCCGGGATTCAACACGGAGGAAACGTGCCCGTAACAGAGGGCCCCGATCAGCCCTGCTCGGAGGCGTAATCGGCCCCCAGGACCACGACGACGGAGCCCGTCTCGACGAAGTCCTGCGAGAGCAGGACGGTCCCCGTTCCGAGCGAGTCGACGAGACCGAGGGCCGCTCCCTCGAGCGCCGGGTCGCTGAAGTAGACGGTCGTGGCGGCGATGTCCTCGGTGTTCGCGTTCGCGACGGTCGGGACGCTCCATCCGGCCGTCGTCAGGGTGTCGCCGGCGCTGGCGGCGAGTCCGACGGTGGCGGTGCCGTTGAGGACGGCGACGGCGAGCTCGGGATCGAGCGTCGCGGCGGCGGTCGGGGTCGCCTCCGCGGTCGCGGTCGGCGGAGTGAAGACGTCCGTGAACTGCACCCGGTCGTCGATGACCAGCAGCCCGATGAAGCCGAGCAGGACGATGACTCCGGTGGCGAGCGCGGCCCAGGCGAGGGCGACCGCGCGGGCGTGAGGGGCCGGCGGCCGGCGGTGGGCGCCGACGCGCGCCTCCGTCGCCGGGACCTCGTCGAAGCGGTCTCTCGGGTGCGTGTTCGACATCGGGGGTACGGCCGGCCTTCCGTTGGTGGACTCGAGCAGCTCGTCTACTCGAGGCGCCCGAGGCGTCGCGAGGCGCGGGCGCCGGCGCGCTGGTCGCGGATGCGCTGCAGCCGCGTGACGAGCATCGGGTCGTGCGCGAGGGCGGCCGGAGAGGCGAGCACCGCGCTGAGCACCTGATAGTAGCGGGCGGCCGACAGTCCGAACTGGGAGCGGATCGCGTCGTCCTTGTCCCCGGAGCGGGCCGTCCACTCGCGCTCGAAGGCGAGCACCCGCAGCTCGCGCTCGGACAGACCGGTGCCCGGCCTCGGGTCCGTCGTCCTGCTCATCCCCCCAGGGTAGGCAGGCGCGATGCCACCGCCGGGGAGGCGCTCCGAACGGCTCGTGACCGCGTCGCGGCATGGAGGCGGGGAGTCTCCTCCACAGCCCGCGGAGGCGGAATGGAGCCGTCGCCCCGGGGGTTGGACCAGGTGGAGGGGCGCGACCGCCCCCGTACACTGACGAGGATTCCGAGGGAGACCCATGTCGTCGTATTCCGTGAACAAGTCCGACGCCGAGTGGCGCGAGGAGCTCGACCGCGACCAGTACGCGGTCCTGCGCGAAGCGGCCACCGAGCGCCCGTGGACCGGCGAGCTGCTCGACGAGCACCGCTCCGGCCTCTACACCTGTGCCGCCTGCAGCGCCGAGCTCTTCAAGAGCGGCACCAAGTTCGACTCCGGCTGCGGCTGGCCGAGCTTCTACGAGTCCGTGAACCCGGACGCGGTCCAGCTGATCGAGGACAGCACCCTCGGCATGGTCCGCACCGAGGTCCGCTGCGCGAACTGCGGATCCCACCTGGGACACGTCTTCCCCGACGGCTTCGGCACGCCCACCGGCGACCGCTACTGCATGAACTCGATCGCCCTGAACTTCCAGGCCGAGGGCGAGTGACCGTGTCCTCCTCCCCCGTGCTCGAGGCCGTCCTCGCGCGCCGATCGCGCTCGAAGGTGACGCCGGAGGCTCCGGGGCACGACGAGATCGCGGCGTTCGTCTCGGCGGCGTCGCGTCTCGCCGATCACAGCTCGCTGCGCCCGTGGCGGGTCATCGAGATCCGCGGCGCCGCCCGCGACCGGGTCGGCCGCAGCTTCGCGGTCGCCTCGGGGGCGAAGAAGGACCCGCGGAAGTACATCGAGAAGACGCACCGCGCCTCCCTGCTGCTGGCCGTCGTGGTGAGCGTCAAGAAGTCGAAGGTGCCGGCCTGGGAGCAGGAGGCCGTCGCCTCGGGCGTCGCCCACCTCCTGAGCCTGCTGCTCGACGAGGCGGGCTGGGGTGTCTTCTGGCGCACCGGCTCCTACACGCGCGACAAGGCCGTGCGGAAGGCGCATCGCCTCGAGAAGGGCGAGGAGCTGCTCGGCTGGCTCTACGTCGGCCGTCCCGACGGGAAGATCGGCGGCCCCACGCGTCCCGCTCCCGCAGAGCGGCACCTCAGCATCCTCGAACCGTGAGACGCGGTGGGCCCCGATCCGGGCGGATCCGGGGCCCGCGATAGGGTGGCCGGGCGCGCGAGCGCACCTGCCGACGTGGCGCAATTGGTAGCGCACCCGACTTGTAATCGGGCGGTTACGGGTTCAAGTCCCGTCGTCGGCTCAGGAGAGAAGAAGGCCCCGACCGCTGTGTGCGGTCGGGGCCTTCTTCATGCGCGGGGCTCCTGCGCGTCCGGGGCTCAGCCCGCGGCGGCCGGAGTGGGCTCGGAGGAGGCCGGAGCCTCGGTGGAGACCGGGGCGTCGCTGGGAGCGGGGGTCTCGGTCGACGCGGGGGCCTCGGTCGAGGCGGGCGTGTCACTCGGCGCCGGGGTCTCGGAGGAGGTGGGCGCGGGAGTCGCCGACGAGTAGGAGTCGGCGGCGGCCGAGAGCACGAAGGAGCTGAAGGCGTCCGGGTCGGTCAGCGAGCCCGAGTACGCCTCGCCGTTGACCAGGACGGTCGGGGTGCCCGTGACAGCGGGCACGTCCGTGCCGGGCAGCGGACCCGATGTGGCGCGCTCGGTCGCGGCGCGGACCCAGCTCACGAAGCTCTGGTCGTCGATGCAGGTGTTCACGGCGGCCGTGTCCTCGACGCCGGCCTGCGAGGCGTAGTCCTTCAACTGGTCGTCCGAGAGTCCGTCGGTCCCCTCCGCCGGCTGGTTGGCGAACAGCAGGGAGTTGAAGTCGAAGAACGAGTCGGGCGAGCGGTCCGCGACGCACGCGGCGGCGTTGGCCGAGCGCTCCGAGTACTTGGTTCCGTTGGAGCGGGTCGTGAGGATGGCGATCGGGTGGATCTCGACCGTCGCGGCACCGCTGGTCACCCACTCCTTGATCTGGTCGCCGTTGGTCTTCTCGAACTGGCCGCAGTAGGGGCAGAGGTAGTCGAGGTAGACCCGGATGTCGACCGTGCCGGCCGAGGTGTCGAGCGCGCTGGGGGTGGGCGTCCCGTCGGCGGCGACGGCACCGCTCGTCTGCGCGACCATGTTCTCGCCGATGACGACACCGTCGCTCGCCATGTTCGCCGGGCCCGGGCCCGCGGGGCGGATGCTCGAGGTGACGGCGAAGACCACGATCACGACGACCGCGATCACGACGGCGGCGAGCCCGCCCTGCAGGGCGAAGCGGCTCACGCGGTCGCGGCGCTTCTGCTGCTCGCGCAGGCGGCGCGCCTTCTCTCGGGCGGCCTCTCGTCGCTGGTTCTTCGAGAGACGGTCGTTGGCTCCGCCGGTGGTCATGACAAGAACGCTCCGAATGAGAGAGGGGAAGAAGGGGGTCGCCGGGCGCGACTCGCCGGAATCCTACGCGCGAGCCCTGGGAAACCTCCAAACGACGGATACGCGGTGCCCGACCGACGACTGTCGGCCCCGTGGCATACTGTGACGGTTGGTCGGAGTCGCCCACGCGATGATGACCATCACTTCCATTCACTCGGATCGTCCGGCACGTACCTGCCGGTGAAGGAGCAAGAACAATGGCGTCCGTAACTTTCGACCACGCGTCCCGCGTCTACCCCGGGGCCACTCGCGCCTCCGTCGACAAGCTCAACCTCGAGGTGGGCGACGGCGAGTTCCTCGTCCTCGTCGGCCCCTCCGGCTGCGGCAAGTCCACCTCCCTGCGCATGCTCGCCGGCCTCGAAGAGGTCAACGAGGGCCGCATCCTCATCGGCGACCGCAACGTCACGGACGTTCCGCCGAAGGACCGCGACATCGCGATGGTCTTCCAGAACTACGCGCTGTACCCGCACATGTCGGTCGCCGAGAACATGGGCTTCGCGCTCAAGATCGCCGGCGTCAACAAGGACGAGCGCGCCGCGCGGGTCCTCGAGGCCGCGAAGATGCTCGACCTCGAGCCCTACCTGAACCGCAAGCCGAAGGCGCTCTCCGGTGGCCAGCGCCAGCGCGTCGCGATGGGCCGCGCCATCGTCCGCAAGCCCCAGGTGTTCCTCATGGACGAGCCGCTGTCGAACCTCGACGCCAAGCTCCGCGTGTCCACCCGCACCCAGATCGGCACGCTCCAGCGCCGCCTGGGCATCACCACGGTCTACGTCACCCACGACCAGACCGAGGCGCTCACCATGGGCGACCGCATCGCGGTCCTCAAGGACGGCCTCCTCCAGCAGGTCGGCTCGCCCCGCGACCTGTACGAGAACCCGAAAAACGTCTTCGTGGCCGGCTTCATCGGCTCGCCCGCGATGAACCTGTTCCACGCGGACGTCACCGACGGCGGCGTCAAGTTCGGCGACACCGTCCTCCCGATCGCCCGCGAGGCGCTCGCGAAGACGAGCCAGAAGGTCGTCACGCTCGGCGTGCGACCCGAGGACGTCACCGTCTCGACCCAGCCCGGCGGACTGCCGATCGAGGTCGACCTCATCGAGGAGCTCGGCTCGGACGGCTACCTCTACGGCCACACCGAGGTCGAGGGCCGCCGCACCGACATCGTCGCGCGCGTCGACGGCCGCGTGCACCCGACCGCGGGCGACCGCGTGTACGTGACCGCGAACCACCGTGTGCACATCTTCGACGCGGAGTCGGGCGAGCGCCTCTCCTGAGCCTCCTCCTGCACCGCACGCTGCCGCCGTCCCCTCCAGGGCGGCGGCAGCGTCGTCTGCGGCTCCCCCACCGTCCGACACGCGACACGAACGGCGCACCATGTCCGGCTCCCTGAACATCACCTCGGCCACCGTCGACCCGGCCCTGCTCGACCTGCCGTGGAACCTGCGGCTCGACGACTGGCCCGACGAGTACATCGCCGCCCTGCCGAAGGGCATCTCGCGGCACACGGTCCGCTTCGCCCACCTCTCCGGTCACGTCGTCGCCGTCAAGGAGACGACCGCCGAGATGTCGCGGCGCGAGTACGAGATGCTGAAGACGCTGCAGCGCCTCGACGTGCCGTGCGTGGTTCCGGGCGCGGTGATCACGAACCGCACCGACGACGAGGGCGAGGCCCTGCCCGCCGTGCTGGTCACCCGTCACCTCAAGTTCTCGCTCCCCTACCGGGCGCTCTTCTCGCAGACGCTGCGGCCGGACACGGCGACCCGTCTGGTCGACGCGCTGGCGCTCCTCCTGGTCCGCCTGCACGTGATCGGCTTCTTCTGGGGCGACGTGTCCCTTTCGAACACCCTCTTCCGGCGCGATGCCGGCGCCTTCGCCGCCTACCTGGTCGATGCGGAGACCGGGCAGCTCTACTCGGGCGGCCTCTCGAACGGCCAGCGCGAGAACGATCTGGAGATCGCCCGCGTCAACATCGCCGGCGAGCTGCTCGACCTCGAGGCCGGCGGTCGCGTCGACGACGACCTCGACCCGATCACCGTCTCCGACGGCATCGTCGCGGCGTACCGCAGCCTCTGGAAGGAGCTGACCGGTGCCGAGTCGTTCGCGACGTCGGAGCGCTGGCGGATCAACGACCGCGTGAACCGGCTGAACGAGCTGGGCTTCGACATCGAGGAGCTCGCGATCAGGACCGACGAGGCCGGGTCCACGGTGCGGATCCAGCCGAAGGTGGTCGACGCCGGCCACCACCAGCGGCGGCTGCTCCGTCTCACCGGGCTGGACGCGCAGGAGAACCAGGCGCGGCGCCTGCTCAACGACCTCGACTCGTACACGGCGACCTACGACAAGCAGGGCCTGGACGAGGAGATGGTGGCGCACGAGTGGCTGGCGCAGGTGTTCGAGCCGGTCATCCGCTCGATCCCCCGTGATCTCAAGGGCCGCCTGGAGCCGGCCGAGATGTTCCACCAGCTGCTCGAGCACCGATGGTTCATGTCGCAGCAGCAGGCGCGCGACGTCCCCCTGGCGGAGGCGGTCACCGCCTACGTGAACGACATCCTGCGTCACCGCCGCGACGAGGCGACGGTCATCGCTCCTCCCACCGAGGCGCTGACCCTCCCGAACCTCGTCCTCGACGAGTCCGGCGACGCCGAGCTCACCGACGAGGACGCCGACGTCGACTGGACCAAGAACGTCTGACCCCACCACCGCAAGAGGGCCCGCGCTGTCAGCACGGGCCCTCTTCGCATTCCCCCGGCTCGCTCCCCGGAGGCGGCGCCTTCGGTCCGCTCGCCGCAGGCGGCGCCCCTGTCCGCTCGCCGAAGGCGGCGCCCCTGACATCTAAACCTGGAGCGCGGGTGCCGGCGCGGTGAGCTGCAAGGCGGAGGAGGAAGCGATACCGGCGGTATCGCGCCCGACGACAACGCCGCAGATCGCCGTGCCGGCGCTCGCGCTGTGAGCTGGAAGGCGGAGGAGGAAGCGATATCGGCGGTATCGCGCCCGACGACAACGCCGCAGATCGCCGCGCCGGTGCCCGCGCTACTCGGAGGCGGAGCGGAGTTTGGAGATCTCGTAGAGCGCGACCGACGCCGCGATCCCGGCGTTGAGGGATTCGGTGGCGGAGCTGATCGGGATGGAGACGACGGCGTCGCACTGCTCGGTGACGAGGCGGGAGAGGCCCTTGCCCTCGCTGCCGACGACGACGAGGAGCGGCCGGTCGGCGAGTTCGAGGCCGGGGAGCATCACGTCGCCGTCGCCGTCGAGTCCGATGACGAAGACGCCCGCGCGCTTGAAGTCCTTGATCATGGCGGTGAGGTTGGACGCCATCGCGACGGGGATGCGTGCGGCGGCTCCGGCGGAGGTCTTCCAGGCGGCGGAGTTGAGGCCCACGGAGCGGCGCTGCGGGACGATGACGCCCTGTCCGCCGAACGCGGCGACGGAGCGGATGATCGCTCCGAGGTTGCGCGGGTCGGTGATGCCGTCGAGGGCGACGAGGAGAGGGACCGCTCCGCGGGAGACGCTGCGCTCGAGCAGGTCGCTCGGGTGGGCGTACTCGTAGGGCGGCACCTTCAGCACGAGGCCCTGGTGCACGGAGTCGGGGCCGGCGAGGCGGTCGAGCTCCGGGCGCATGACCTCGAGCACGGGAAGGCCGCGGGCGGTGGCGATCTTGAGCGCCTCCTTGACCCGGTCGTCCATCTCGATGCGGGTCGCGAGGTAGAGGGTGGTGGCCGGGATGCTGGCGCGCAGCGCCTCGAGGACCGAGTTCCGGCCCGTCACCATCTCGAAGTCGTCGCCGCTCTTGGGCTTGCGCGACGGGGCGGGGCGCCCCTGTCCGCGGGCGGCCGCGGAGAGGGCTCCGCCGGGACGGCCCTTGCCGCCGGCGGCGACGAAGCGCTCGCGCGCGAGCTTCGCCTTGCCTGCGGGGTGGTAGGGCCGGTCCTCGGCCTTGGGCGTGGGCTTCTTGCCCTCGAGGGCCTGACGGCCCTGACCGCCGGAACCGACGGCCTTGCCCTTGCTCTTCTTTCGGACCGCTCCGGGGCGGCCGGGCTTATTCGCCATCGAGACTCCAATGCGCACCCGTCTGGGTGTCTTCGATCGTGATTCCCGCCGCGGCGAGATCGGTTCGGATGCGGTCGGCGCTCGCCCAGTCGCGCTGCTCGCGCGCGGTCTGGCGTTCGGCGACCAGGCGGTCGACCAGCACGCTGAGCGCGCGGTACGAGGGTTCGTCGTCGGAGCGCGCCCACTCGGGCGCCTCCGGGTCGATGCCGAGCACGGCCGCCATCGCGAGCACCTGGGTGCGCAGGGCCGAGACGGAGCCGAGGTCCTCGGCGTCGAGGGCGGCGTTGCCGGCGCGCACGGTCTCGTGCAGGACGCCGATGGCCTGCGGGACGGACAGGTCATCGTCCATCGCCTCGGCGAACTCCTCCGGAACCACCGGCTCGCCGAGCGCGGCGAACCGCGTGCCGTCGAGGCGGCGGCGGGAGCGCTCGAGGAAGCCCTCGATCCGCTCCAGCGCCGCTTCGGCCTCCTCGAGGGCCCCGTCGTGGAACTCGAGGGTGGAGCGGTAGTGGGCCGAGCCGAGGTAGTAGCGGACGACGAGCGGGCGGGCCGCCTCGAGCAGCTCGGAGGCGAACACCGAGTTGCCGAGCGACTTGCTCATCTTCTGGCCGATGACGGACACGAGGCCGTTGTGCAGCCAGTAGCTGGCGAAGGCGTGGCCGGCGGCGCTGGACTGGGCGAGCTCGTTCTCGTGGTGGGGGAAGCGCAGGTCGAGCCCGCCGCCGTGGATGTCGAACTGGGTGCCGAGATACTTCGTCGACATCGCGGAGCACTCGATGTGCCAGCCGGGGCGCCCGGCGCCCCACGGCGAGGCCCAGGCGGCCGACTCGGGCTCCTCCGGCTTGGCGCCCTTCCAGAGAGCGAAGTCGTGCGGGTCGCGCTTGCCGCGCGGGTCGGCGTCGGTCGCCGCCTCCATGCTCTCGAGGCGCTGGTGGGTGAGCGAGCCGTAGTCCGGCCAGGACCGCGTGTCGAAGTAGACGTCGCCGGAGTCGTCGGGCGCCGGGTAGGCGTGACCGCGCTCGATCAGGGTCTGGATGAGGGTGATCATCTCGGCGATGCTCGCGGTCGCGCGCGGCTCGTAGGTCGGCGGGAGGATGCCGAGGGCCGTGTACGCGGCGGTGAACTCGAGCTCGACGCGGTAGGCGAGCGCCCACCACTGCTCGACCGGCGCGCCCTCGGGCACCCGACGCCGCGCGTCCTCGGCGATGGCGAGGATCTTGTCGTCGATGTCGGTGACGTTGCGCACCAGGGTGACCTGGAAGCCGCGGTACGCCAGCCAGCGGCGCAGCTGGTCGTAGGCGAGGGCGGAGCGCAGGTGCCCGATGTGGGGGGAGGACTGAACGGTGGGTCCGCAGACGTACATCCCGACCTCGTTCTCGCGGAGGGGGACGAAATCGACGAGGGCCTGGGCCTTCGAGTCATGCAGTCGCAGAGTCACGCGGGCGAGTTTACCGGGCGGACCGCTCCCGGCCCGGTCGGCGGCTCCGCCCGGGGACTAACGGGTGACAGCGGGGGTGGGGAGGACGAGTGCCGTCGCGGTCGCGGCGACCCCCTCGCCCCGGCCGGTGAAGCCCAGCGCGTCCGAGGTGGTGGCGGCGACGCTGACCGGTGCGCCGAGCAGCTCCGAGAGCAGCCTCTGCGCCTCCTCGCGCCGCGGCGAGAACTTCGGGCGGTTGCCGATGAGCTGCACCGAGACGTTGCCGATGGCGAAGCCGGCGGCCTCCACCAGCTCGCGGGTCGCGCGGAGGAAGACCTCGCCGTGGGCGTCCGCGAAGCGCGGGTCGGCCGTGCCGAAGCGGGAGCCGATATCGCCGAGACCCGCCGCCGCCAGGAGCGCGTCGCAGATCGCGTGGGCGACCGGGTCGCCGTCGCTGTGCCCGGACAGGCCCCGCTCCCCCGGCCAGTGCAGCCCGGCGAGCCAGAGCGGCGACGCGTCGTCGAACGCGTGCACGTCCGTGCCGATGCCGACGCGCGGCACGACGACGACGGGCGGCGGTGCGAGCACCTGCTCGGCGCGGGCCAGGTCCCAGGGGGTGGTGATCTTGAAGGCGAGCGGGTCGCCGGCGACGACGATCGAGGGACTGCCGCGCGAGGCGAGGAGCGCCGCGTCATCGGTGAAGTCCTCCTCCGCCGAGGCGTAGGCCTCGTCGAGGAGCGCGCGCGGGAAGCCCTGCGGCGTCTGCACCGCGGCGAGCTCGGAGCGGTCCACCGTGACGAGGATCCCGCCGTCGGCGCGGATGCGCTTGATCGTGTCGGTGACCGGCAGACCCGGGATCACTCCGCCGCCCGTCTCCCGGACCGCCGCGATCACCCGCTCGAACTGGTCGACGGGCGTGAGGGCGCGGGCGGCGTCGTGCACGAGCACCGTCTCGACGGCCGGACCGAGCGCCCGGAGCCCTCGAGCGACCGACTCCTGGCGGCTGGCGCCTCCGGCGACGACGCTGACGGAGCCGTCCGGGGCTCCGGCGGCGTGCGTCAGAGCGGCCGTCTCCTCGAGGAGGGCGGCGGGAGCCACGACGACGATCTGGACCGGCTCCGCGAGCAGCAGCACCGTGCGCAGGCTGCGCTCGAGGATCGTCCTCCCCGCGCAGTCGACGTAGGCCTTGGGGCGCTCGCGGCCGAGCCTCGTGCCGCTGCCGGCGGCGACGACGACGACGGCCGCGGTCGGCGCGCCGGCCGGACCGTTCAGGATGCGAGGACCTCGTCGAGGAGCACGGAGGCGGCGTCCTCATCGGTCTTCTCGGCCAGGGCGAGCTCGGAGACGAGGATCTGGCGGGCCTTGGCGAGCATGCTCTTCTCTCCCGCCGAGAGGCCGCGGTCGCGGTCGCGGCGGGTGAGGTCGCGGACGACCTCGGAGACCTTGACGACGTCTCCGGACCCGAGCTTCTCGAGGTTGGCCTTGTAGCGGCGCGACCAGTTGGTCGGCTCCTCGACGACCTCGGCGCGCAGGACCTCGAACACGCGCTCGACGCCCTCGCGGCCGATGACGTCGCGGACGCCGACCAGGTCGACGTTGTCGGCGGGCACCTCGATGACGAGGTCGCCCTGCGCGACGCGGAGCTTCAGGTACGTCTTCTCCTGGCCCTTGATCGTCCGGGTCTTCACCTCGGCGATCGTGGCGGCTCCGTGATGGGGGTAGACGACCGTCTCTCCGACCTCGAACTGCATGCGACGTCCTTTCAGCGGCGGACAGATTACCATGCGCGCCGAGCGGGACGGGAGTCCGGACGGGCGGAGCCGCGGTGCTCGCTACGCTAGCCTGGTGTTGGCTCGTGCACAGTGAAGTCGCCCTGTCCGGGGCGAGCGGGGCCGACGATCTGGAGGTTCCTGTGAAGGCGCGTATCGCTGCATCCGTCGTTCTCGCGGTCGGCGTCGCCCTCGCTACCGCCGGCTGCAACCTCGTCGCCCCGCAGGCGACGCGCAAGATCTACGACCCGAGCGACGGAGTCGGCGCGACGATCGGCGATCTCGCCATCCGCAACGCGATGATCGTCTCGGACGACGGCGAGGCCGGCACCCTGATCGTGACGCTCGTGAACTCCACCGATGAGGCGCTGAGCGTCGAGGTGCAGTACGAGGGCTCCGCGGGCCGCACCAGCGACACCGTCGACGCCGTCCCCGGCCGTACCGAGGTCCGCCCCGACAGCACCGAGGCCGTCCAGATGGATGACATCGACACGATCCCCGGCGGCCTGCTCCCCGTCTACTTCCAGTACGGCTCCGAGCAGGGCAAGGAGCTCCTCGTCCCCGTCCTGACGAACGCCCTCGAGGCCTACTCGACGCTGACCCCCGCGCCCTCCGCGACGCCGACCGTCACCCCGACGGCCGACCCCGCCCGGACCGCGCTCCCCACTCCGACCGCCGAGCCCGGCGTCGACGCTCCCACCGCGGAGTAGCCCCCTCCGCCCTCGAGGGCCGTCCACCCGGTGGGCGGCCCTTCGTCGTCCCCGCAAGTCTCGATACGGTGACTCCGTCGGCCACTCAACCACCAGGCGGGCGACGTCCGGCTGTGCGGGTCTCGATACGCCGACTACTCGACCACCACGCCCTGAGCGACGCCCCCGACCGGCTCGTCGCGCAGCGACGGCCCCACCCCGCGGCTCGTCGCGCAGCGACGGCCCCACCCCTCACCCCTCCAGTACAGGGTTGATCGCGGGTCCTGGCGGGGTGAGCTGCAAGGCGGAGGAGGGCGCGATACCAGCGGTATCGCAACCGACGACAACGCCGCAGATCGCCCCGCCAGGGCCCGCGATCAAGCGTCGAAGCGGTAGCCGAGGCCGCGGACAGTAACCAGGAGCACCGGCTCCTTCGGCGTCTTCTCGATCTTCGAGCGGATGCGCTTGACGTGGACGTCGAGGGTCTTCGTGTCGCCGAAGTAGTCGCTCCCCCAGACGCGGTCGATGAGCTGGCCGCGGGTGAGGACACGGCCCGCGTTGCGGAGGAGCATCTCGAGGAGCTCGAACTCCTTGAGGGGCATCGGGGTCTCGACGCCGTCGACTTCGACCGTGTGGCGTTCGATGTCCATGCGGACGGGGCCGGCGACGACGATCCGCTCCTCGCCGGGCTCCTCGGTGCGGCGTCGGAGGACGGCGCGGATGCGGGCGAGCAGTTCGCGGGTGGAGTAGGGCTTGGTGACGTAGTCGTCCGCGCCGAGCTCCAGGCCGACGACGATGTCCACTTCGGAGTCCTTGGCGGTGACCATGATGATCGGGACGGAGGAGCGGGTGCGGATCTCGCGGCAGACCTCGGTGCCGGGCATGCCGGGCAGCATGAGGTCGAGGAGGATCAGGTCGTAGTCGCCCTCGTCGAAGGCGGCGACGGCGCGGTTGCCGTCCTCGGCGACGGTGACGTCGTAGCCCTCGCGTTCGAGCAGGTAGCTGAGGGGCTCGCTGAGGGCGCTCTCGTCCTCGACGAGCAGGATGCTGGTCACGCGTGTTCTCCTATCGGGGCGGTCGCCGCGAAGGGCGTCCGGGCGGGGTCGGCTTCGGGGAGCCGGATGGTGAAGGTGGAGCCGCGGCCGGGCTTGGACCAGACGCGGACGTCGCCGCCGTGGTTCTGCACGGCGTGCTTGACGATGCTGAGGCCGAGGCCGGTGCCGCCGGTGTGGCGGGAGCGGGCCTGGTCGACGCGGTAGAAGCGCTCGAACACCCGGTCGAGGTCCTCCTCCGGGATGCCGATGCCCTGGTCGGTGACGGCGATCTCGACGACGCCGCCGGTGGAGCGGACGCCGATGCCCACGCGGGAGCCGGCGGGCGAGTACTGGATGGCGTTGGCGAGGAGGTTGTGCAGCGCCGAGACGAGCATCTTCTCCTGCCCCACGACGTAGGCCTTCTTCATCCCGCCCTTGACCAGGGTGACGTCGTGCGACTCCGCCATGACGTGGGTGGTCTCGAGCGCCGCCGTGACGACGTCGTCGACGCGGATGATCTCGGCGGAGCCGGCGACGTCGGCGGCCTGGAGGCGGGAGAGCTCGATGATCTCGCGGGTGATCTTCGCGAGGCGGTGCGACTCCTGGGTCAGCCGGTGCGCGAAGCGGCGCACCTGCTGGGGGTCGTCGGCGGCGGAGTCGAGGGCCTCGGCGAGCAGGCCGACGGCGCCGATCGGGGTCTTCAGCTCGTGGGAGATGTTGGCGACGAAGTCCCGGCGGACGGCCTCGAGCCGGCGCGCCTCGGTGTGGTCCTCGGCGATGACGAGGACGTAGCGGGAGCCGAGGCGGGTCGCGTGGACGACGAGCGTCACGGCAGCGTCGGAGAGCGGGCTGGTCGCGAGCTCGAGGTCCTGGACGATGTCGTCGCCGAAGCGGCGGACGCGGTCGACGATGGCGACGAGGTCGGGGTGGAGCAGCGTGTCCTGCGAGACCAGGCCGAGCGCGACGGCGCGGGTGGACGCCTTCAGCACGTTGTGCGACGGGTCGGTCACGAAGGCGGGCGAGCCGACGGCGTCGATGATCGCCTCGATCCCCTCGGGGAGCCCGACCGAGATCACGTCCTGCGCGATGCGGCCCTGGCGGGCGGCGAGCGTGAGCACGGTCGTCAGAAGGATCCCGATCGCGACACCGAGAACGAGCGACAGAACCACAATCAAGCCCGAATCCACGGACCCAGGCTAACCATCCACCGGGCGTCCCCCTACCGGACGCCCGTCGATCCTCCGGGGGTCGAGTACTGTTCAAACGCCCGGCACCGTCCGTTAACCTGCCGTGGTCATCATGACTGCGCCTGCGCCCACGGAGTGCAGTCGCAGCGGCGTGCGAGGTGCTCGCCGCAGATCCGGCGCCGTCGTCCGCGTGCGCCGTAGAGAGGGTCGAACACAGATGCGCGAAGTTTTCCAGCAGGAGCTGGCCGAGGTCCAGGAACGACTCGTCGAGATCTCCGGACTCGTCGAGATCGCCATCGAGAAGGCGACCCAGGCGTTCAACCACTCCGACGTCACCCTCGCGGAGGAGGTCATCGCGAGCGACGCGCGCATCGACGAGCTGGCCATCAGCCTCGACGAGCTCGCGATCGACATCCTCGCCCGGCAGAACCCGGTCGCCCGCGACCTGCGGATCGTCGTCTCGGCGCTGCGCATCAGCGCGTCGCTCGAGCGGATGGGCGACATCGCCGAGCACATCGCCCAGCTCTCGCGCTACCGCTTCCCCGACAAGGTGGTCCCCAAGAGCCTGCGTCCGACGTTCGTCGAGATGGGCCGCCTCGACGTGGTCGTCGCACACAAGCTGACCGACCTGCTCCGCTCGCAGGACCCGCGCATCGCCGAGGAGATCCGCGACGAGGACGACAAGATCGACGAGCTGCACGTCAGCGTCTTCGACAAGGTGCTCAGCGAGGCGTGGAAGGGCCAGGCCGCCGACACCGTCGACGCGACCCTCGCCAGCCGCTACCACGAGCGCTTCGCCGACCACGCCGTGTCGATCGCCAAGAAGGTCCAGTACCTGATCTCGGGCGACTACTCCTAGTCGACACCTCGGGCTCCGGCCCGTCTCATCGTCCGGCCCGCAGGAACGATCGTCTCCTGCGGGCCGGACGTGTCCGTGCGCTCCGCCTCCGGGGCTACGGGAACGGCCCGCCGGAGTCGAGGACTCGGGCGGGCCGTTCACGCGTGCGGGGCGGTGCTACTTCTTGGCGCCCTGGGCGGCGACGGCGGCGGCACCGGCGGCCGCGGCCTCGGGGTCGAGGTAGCGCGCCTCCCCGATCGGCTCGAAGTCCTCGTTCAGCTCGTAGACGAGCGGGATCCCGGTCGGGATGTTGAGCTCCGCGATGTCCGAGTCCGAGATGCCGTCGAGCGTCTTCACCAGCGCGCGGAGGGAGTTGCCGTGCGCGGTGATCATGACGGTCTTGCCCGAGGCGAGGTCCGGCTTGATGTCGGACTCCCAGTACGGAAGCATCCGCTCGATCACGAGCTTCAGCGACTCGGTGCGGGGCAGTGCGTCGCCGAGGTCGGCGTAGCGCTCGTCGTGCGCCTGCGAGTACTGGTCGTCGTCGTCGAGCGGGGGCGGCGGCACGTCGAAGGAGCGGCGCCAGGTCTGGAACTGCTCGGGGCCGTACTCGGCGAGGGTCTGCGCCTTGTCCTTGCCCTGCAGGGCGCCGTAGTGGCGCTCGTTGAGGCGCCAGGAGCGCTTGACGTCGATCCACAGGCGGTCGGCGACCTCGAGGGCGATGTTGGCGGTCTGGATCGCACGCGTCTGGCGCGACGTGTAGACGATGTCGGGGTGCAGGCCCGCCTCGGTCAGCAGCTCGCCGGCACGGGTGGCCTCCGCGACTCCCTGCTCGGTCAGGCGCACGTCGACCCAGCCGGTGAACAGGTTCTTCTGGTTCCACTCGCTGTTGCCGTGGCGCACGAGGATGAGGGTGTAGGTCTCGGACATGCGTCCAGCTTAGAGGCGGCCCCCTCGCCCGCGGATACGCTGGAGAGCATGCCCATCGGAGCCGTCACCCGCGGAACGACGGGCACGAACCGCCTCCGCCGGGTCGACCGCCGGCTCGCCGAGCTGCCCGTCCTGCGCAGCACCGCCTCCCCGCTCGTCGTCGATCTCGGCTTCGGGGCGAGCGCGGTCACCACGCTCGAGCTGCACCGCCGGCTCGTCCGGGCCGCGCCCGACGTCGAGGTGCTCGGCCTCGAGATCGAGCCCGCACGGGTCGACACCGCTCGGCGCCAGCTCGCCCGGGTGAGGGAGGGCGGCACGCCGTTCCCCGCGGACGCGCGCGTGCGCTTCGAGCGCGGCGGCTTCGAGGTGCCCCTGCCCGCGGGGCGGCGGGCGGGCGTCATCCGCGCCTTCAACGTGCTCCGCCAGTACGACGAGGACGCGGTTCAGGGAGCCTGGGCGACGATGACGGACCGCCTGCAGCCCGACGGCGTCCTGGTCGAGGGCACCTGCGACGAGATCGGCCGCATCTGCACCTGGATCGAGGTCGGCCGGGAGGGCCCGCGCTCGCTGACCCTCTCGCTCCGGCTCGCGGCGATCCCCTCGCCGATGACGGCGGCCGAGCGCCTGCCGAAGGCCCTCATCCACCGCAACGTGCCCGGCGAGGGCGTGCACGCCTTCCTCTCCGCCCTCGAGCGGGCGTGGACGCTGAACGCCCCTCTCGCCGTCTACAGTCCGGGTCAGCGCTGGATCGCGGCGGTCCGGGACCTCCGGCCGGAGTGGCCGGTCCTCGGCGGGCCGCGGCGCTGGCGCCTGGGCGAGGTGACGGTCGCGTGGGAGGCGGTCGCCCCCTCCTCCTGAGCGCCCGACCTGAGCACCGGGCCTCCTGAGCCCTAGGCGAGCGGGGGCAGGGCGGCCCGAGCCTCGGCGGGAGCGGCGCCGGTCGCCGTGAGCAGGTCGACGACGAGCGGGCGGAGCAGGACGAGCACCGTCTTCTCGGCGAGGCGCGCCTCCGGGATCAGCCGCTGGGGGTCGAGCGTGGTCGCGAGCAGCACGAGGTCCTGACGCGCCAGGGCGAGCACCGAAGGATCGGCGACCGCGCGGCCGAGCAGCGCGATGCCCGGGCCGAGGGCGGCGACCGCTCCGGCGAGCGCCGGCCGCGGGGCGCCGTCCCCGACGAGAAAGTCGGTGCGGCGCGCGACGATGCGCAGGTTCCGGGTCGCGAGATCCAGCGCGGACAGCATCACGGCCTGGCGGGAGAGCTCGCCGCGGTGCCGGCGGACGAACGGCGAGATCCGGGCGACGCCGGTCGCGGAGTCGAGCGCCGCGGTCCAGCCGTCGATGACCGGCTGCGTCCCGCGGATCCGCTCGAGGGCCGCGGTGGACGCCGAGGAGTCGCCCCGGCGGAGCGCCCCGGCCAGCTCCTCCACGGTCCGGCTGAGCGCGGTGAGGAGCCGGTGCGCCTCGGCCCGCGCTGTGCGCAGCGGCGGGCGGGGCACGATCGCCGTGCAGAGCAGCGCCGCGAGCCCGCCGATCAGGCCGTCGACGCTCCGGGTGAAGACGCCTCCGTCCGGCGCAGGGAGGACCATCACCAGCATCGCCTGGGTCCCGGCGGCCACGGCGAACCCCGGCGAGGGCGAGAGGGCCCGGCCGAGCGTGAAGACGATCGCGAGGACGACGCCGAGCTGCCAGACGCCGCTCCCCCACAGCAGGAGCAGGACCTCGCTGGCCGTGATGCCGATGAGCATCCCCGTCGCTGTCTCGGCCACCTGCTTGGGGCGGGTGTCGCGCGCGATGCCGAGGCTCGAGATCGTGGCCGTCAGTGCCAGCACCGGCGAGGGGTGCCCGAGGAGGAAGTGCGCGACGGAGTAGGCGAGGATCGCCGCGAGCACGATCTGCAGCACGGCGGGAGCGACGCCCCCGCGCGGGCGAGGGCGCGCGCGGGACTCAGCTCGGGGGTCCGGACGAGACCGCGCAGCCGCTCGGCCGCCCGGCCCCGCTCGGCGGGACGTGCGGCCACCACGGCGTGGCCTACCTGGTCGTCGCCCCGAGGCGGGGCAGGCGGGGCACTCCCGCCTCCGCTCCGGCTCCGGGCGGGACCACGACCTCCTGGGCCGCGGCCACGCGCGAGTCGCCGGCCAGCACGGTCAGCTCGAGGTCCACCGGGACGCTCCGCTTGACGACCGCGAGAGCGACCGGTCCGTCCTCGTAGTGCCAGGCGCTGGAGGTGACCGTGCCGACCTCGACCGGCTCGCCGCCCTTGAGCGCCGTGACGACGTCGCCGTGGGCGGGGAGGACCGAGTCGGAGCCGTCGAGCTGCAGCAGGACCAGGCGCCGCGGCGGGTGGCCGAGATTGTGCACCTTCGCCACCGTCTCCTGGCCCCGGTAGCAGCCCTTGGCGAGGTGCACGCTCGAGCGGAGGAGGTCGAGCTCGTGCGGGATGGACCGCTCGTCGACCTCGGTCGCGTGGCGCGGGCGCCAGGCGGCGATGCGCAGCGCCTCGAGGGCGTCGACCCCGGCGAGGGCCACTCCCCTCCCGACGGCCGTCTCCGCGAGGGCCTCGAGGGCCGCTCGCGGGACCAGGACCTCGCGCAGCTCCCAGGAGGCCCCGGGGTGCTCTGTGGTCAGCGCGTACTGCCAGCCGCCCGGCTGGACCTGCGACCACGGGTCGCTCCAGACGACGGGCTCCTCGGCCAGGGACAGGGCGAGCGTCAGGGCCGGCCCGTCGCCGAGGGCGGCGAGGGTCGCGAAGTCGTCGGTGCGGTCGGCGACCTCGACGCGGAGCATGAAGCGCATCCGGTCGAGCCAGGCGGCCAGGCCGGCCGTCTCGTCGCGGTCGAGCAGGAGCCAGGCGGTCTCGCCGTCGTCGATGAGGCGGATGACGTGCTCGATCCGGCCGGTCGGGTCGAGCAGGAGCGTCTCGGCCGACGCGCCGGGAGCGAGGCGCGAGACGGCCTGGCTGGTGAGCGAGTCGATCCAGGTGAGGCGGTCCGGCCCCGTGACGGTCACGACGCCGCGGCCTGAGAGGTCGACGAGCGCGGTGCCCGCGGCGAGAGCGCGCTGCTCGCGGAAGGGCTCGCCGTAGTGGGCGGCGACGCCGGGCTCGGCGGCGCTCGTCGTGGCGACGGCGCCCGGGGCTGCCAGGAGCGGGGAGAGCGCGTCAGTCGACACGGGCGAGCCGTCCGGAGGAGTGGGTCCGCAGGCCCTGGCCGAGCGCGGCGATGTCCCACGCCCACAGCAGGTGGTCGTCGACCAGGCCGTAGAGCCGGGTGGCGGCGGCGTAGTCCTTCGCCGCGGCGGTGCGCATCACCGCGTCGGTCGCGAGGTCGATCCGCGGCCCCTTGACCTGGCCGAGGTAGAGCTCGCTGACCCCGTCCGGGTGCACGAGCGAGACCTCGATGTCGAACCCGCCGGCGGCGTTGCGCAGCGTCTCGACGGACTCCGCGTCGGGGAAGGCGGGTGCGCCGCGGCCGGGCAGCATTCCCGGGCCGGCGTCGGAGTCGGTCAGAGCGCGGCTGAGGCGCCAGTAGCCGGTCTCGGTGACCAGCGGCCGGGGCTCCTCCTCGGCGCCCTCCTCGATCAGCCACGTGTAGGAGTTGTAGTTGAGGTACGGGAGGCCGTCGTAGCTGAAGCTGATGCGATGGCCGAACTCGGCCTGGACGGAGTCGTCGCCGATCGTGTAGTCGATGACGCCCGAGCCCTCCCAGACGCCGAGCAGCCAGGACAGGGGGACGAGCTCGGGCGGCAGGCCCGACGGAAGCGAGATCACTCGGGCTCCGGCGGCGGCTAGCGCTGGCCGCGGTAGAGCTTGTAGACGACCACGCCGGAGACCCACGCGATGGCGAGGGAGGCGAGCCCGAGCAGACCGAGGTAGAAGAGTTCCAGGGCGAGAAGCATGCGCTCATCCTACCCGCCGCCTCCGACGCAGGGGCGGGGCGGACGCGACCGCTCAGGCGGTGCGGATCCGGGCGCTCGGGACGGGAGGGCGCGACTGCTCAGGCGGGGAGGAGGAGGGCGATCCCGCTCGCGACCGCGACCACGGCCATCGCTCCGACGATGCTCGTCATCGCGCGGAGGAGGTACCCCTCGGCGCGGGCCACGGCGAGCTGCACCGCGAAGGTCGCGAGCACGCAGCCGCCGAACGTCAGCGCGAGCCAGAGCTGCCGGGACTCCGGAGCGGCGATCGCCAGCGTCAGCACGGAGCCCGCGAGTGCGAGCGCCCAGACGACTCCGATGCCCACCCGATCCCTGCCCATCCGACAATTGTGCCCCAGGCGGACGCCCCTCCCGGCCCGCCGCTAGTATTGCGGGCAGACCAGTTCTGGAGGATCCGTGGCGCAGTTGTTGATACTGACCTCGGCGGGAGGCGCCGAGGTGCTCCCCGCACTGGGGCTCCTCAGCCACCGGACCCGGCAGATCCCCGCGGAGCCCGCCCAGCTCGTGAACGCCCCGAGCTGCGATCTGATCCTGGTCGACGCGCGGCAGGACCTCGCCAGCGCCAAGTCGCTCTGCAAGATCCTCACGACCACGGGCATCAACGTCCCCCTCATCCTGATCCTCACGGAGGGCGGGCTCACGGCCGTCTCGGCCGACTGGGGCGTCAACGACGTCATCCTCGACTCGGCCGGCCCCGCCGAGGTCGACGCCCGCATCCGCCTGGTGATCGGCCGGCTGGCGCAGGAGCAGTCGACCTCGCGCATCCAGGCGTCGGGCGTCGTGATCGACGAGGCCAGCTACTCCGCCAAGGTGCACGGGCGCCCGCTCGACCTCACCTTCAAGGAGTTCGAGCTCCTCCGCTTCTTCGCCACGCACCCCTCGCGCGTCTTCACCCGCGAGCAGCTGCTGAGCGAGGTGTGGGGCTACGACTACTTCGGCGGCACCCGCACGGTCGACGTGCACGTGCGGCGCCTCCGCGCGAAGCTCGGCGACCTGGAGTCGCTGATCGGCACGGTCCGCAACGTCGGATACCGCTTCAACGTGTACGAAGAGGACAATGAGCGAGTCGCTCAACCTGTCCGTTGAGGATCTGGCCGATCCCGCGGTGGCGGCCGGCCTCGAGCACCTGATCGGGCGCGCCGCCTGGTTCGACCACCAGCCCCCCTTCAGCGACCAGACGCTCGTCGACGCCCGGGCCGGCTCGCGCACCCTCCTCGTGGGGCTGCGCGCCGACGTGGTCGTGGCGGCGGCGATCCTCGGGCAGGGCGAGCTGGAGTTCGTCGTCGATCCGGAGTGGCGCGGGGTCGGCTTCGGCACCGCGACCCTGGAGCAGGTCCTCGCGAGCGGCCGGACGGGCCTGCTCGCCTGGGCGCACGGCGACCACCCCGCCGCCCGGGCCCTCGCGGCCTCCCACGGCTTCGCACCGGTTCGCACCCTCCTGCACCTCGAGCTCGAGCCGCTCGCCGCCCCCGAGGTCCGCGTCCCCGAGGGCGTCGTCCTCTCGGACGCCCGCGACCTCGCTCCGGCCGAGTGGATCGCCCTGAACGCGCGGATCTTCGCCGCGCACCCCGAGCAGGGGCGGATGACGGAGGAGGACCTGGCGGCCCGCCGCGCCGAGCCGTGGTTCGACGAGGGCGACTTCCTCCTGCTCCGCGACGCCGACGGCACGCTCCTCGGCTATGACTGGCTCAAGATCGAGCCCGGATCGACGACCGGCGAGATCTACGTCCTCGGGGTCGCCCCCGAGGCGGCCGGACGGGGACTCGGCCGCACCCTGCTGAACGCCGGGCTCGCGCGGATGCTCGAGCGCGGCTGCACCACGGCCGACCTCTACGTCGAGGCCGAGAACCGGTCGGCGGTGGCGCTCTACCGCTCGCTCGGGTTCACGGACGCCTCCGTCGACGTGCAGTACCTGCAGCGCGCCGCGCCGCTGCGCTGAGCCGGCACTCCTCCACAGGGCCTCCCCCGGCCCCGTTCATCCGGCATTCACGAGCGGCGGCGCGGAGCGGACGGACGCGGTGCCAGGATGGTCGCATGGACGGCGACAACCTGCTTCTCGAAGACGGTCTCAGCGATGACCTCGACGACGACTTCGACGACGAGGAGGAGCACTCGGACCCGCTCCTCCCCGACAACCGCTACCTCGACCGGGAGCTGAGCTGGCTCGCGTTCAACCAGCGCGTGCTCGAGCTCGCGGAGGATCCGCTGGTTCCGGCGCTCGAGCGGGCGAACTTCCTGGCGATCTTCTCGTCCAACCTCGACGAGTTCTTCATGGTCCGGGTCGCCGGCCTCAAGCGCCGCATCCTCACGGGGCTCGCCCTGCCGACGAACATCGGCCGCGTGCCGGTCGACGTGCTGACCGACATCTCGGAGAAGGCGCACCTGCTGCAGCAGCGCCACTCCCGAGCGTTCAAGGAGCTCGTCGAGCCCGCCCTGCGCGACGGCGGCATCGACCTCGTCCGCTGGGACGAGCTGAGCGACGCCGAGCGCACCGTGCTGGACGACTACTTCTCGGCCCAGGTGTTCCCGGTGCTGATGCCGCTCGCGGTCGACCCGGCGCACCCGTTCCCCTACATCTCCGGCCTCTCGCTCAACCTCTCGGTGCGGGTGCGGAACCCGAAGACGCAGAAGGTCGAGTTCGCGCGCCTCAAGGTGCCGCAGATGCTCCCCCGCTTCGTCCGGATCGCCGGCGTCGCGGCGCCGGGCGAGCCGATGCGGTTCATCTCGCTCGAGGACCTGATCGCCAACCAGCTGGACGACCTGTTCCCCGGCATGGAGATCCTCGACCACCACGTGTTCCGGGTGACGCGCAACGAGGACGTCGAGGTCGACGAGGACGAGACCGAGAACCTGATCAAGGCCCTCGAGAAGGAGCTGCTGCGCCGCCGGTTCGGCCCGCCCATCCGCCTCGAGGTCACCGACGACATGGACGACGAGACGCTGGGCCTGCTGGTCCGCGAGCTCGACATCACGACGCAGGAGGTCTACAAGCTCCCGGCCCCGCTCGACCTCAGCGGGCTCTTCAGCCTGCAGAAGATCGACCGCCCGGACCTGAAGTACCCCAATCACGTCCCGACGACGGCGGTGCAGCTCTCGCCCAGCGAGCCCAACCAGCGGCAGGACGTCTTCAAGGTGGTCTCCCGTGGCGACGTGCTCCTGCACCACCCCTACGAGTCCTTCGCGACGAGCGTGCAGTCGTTCCTCGAGCAGGCGGCGGCCGATCCGGACGTGCTCGCGATCAAGCAGACGCTCTACCGCACCTCGGGCGACTCCCCCATCGTCGAGGCGCTCATCGACGCGGCCGAGTCGGGCAAGCAGGTGCTCGCCCTGGTCGAGATCAAGGCGCGCTTCGACGAGCAGGCGAACATCTCGTGGGCGCGCAAGCTCGAGAAGGCGGGCGTGCACGTGGTCTACGGGCTCGTCGGGCTGAAGACCCACTGCAAGCTCGCGCTCGTCATCCGCCAGGAGAAGGGCGGAGTGCTCCGCCACTACTCCCACATCGGCACCGGCAACTACAACCCGAAGACCTCGCGCATCTACGAGGACCTCGGACTCCTGACGGCCGACCCCGAGGTCGGCAAGGACCTCACGCGTCTGTTCAACGAGCTCTCGGGCTACGCGATCGAGAAGAAGTTCAAGCGCCTGCTCGTCGCGCCGCGCCACCTGCGGAAGGGCCTGCTCAAGCGGATCGCCGCCGAGACCGAGAACGCCCGCGCGGGGCGCCCCTCGGGCATCCGGATCAAGGTCAACTCGATCGTCGACGAGTCCGTGATCGACGCGCTCTACCGCGCCAGCCAGGCCGGCGTGCCGGTCGACGTGTGGGTGCGCGGCATCTGCGGGCTGAAGCCCGGCCAGGAGGGGCTCTCCGAGACCATCCGCGTGCGCTCGATCCTCGGCCGCTACCTCGAGCACTCCCGCATCTTCAGCTTCGTCAACGGCGGCGAGCCGGACGTCTTCATCGGCAGCGCCGACATGATGCACCGCAACCTCGACCGCCGCGTCGAGGCTCTGGTGCGGATCGTCGAGCCGGCGCACCTCAGCGAGATCGACGACATGTTCGAGCGGGCGATGGACGAGCGGACCGCCTCCTGGTGGCTCGGCCCGGACGGCGACTGGACGCGGCACCACCTCGACGAGGAGGGCGCTCCGCTCGCCGACCTGCAGAACCAGCTGATGCAGCACATCACCCACCGCAAGCGCGCGGCGACACGGTCCGCCAACCGGGCCTCCAGCCGCTGACGCCCGTGACGGGCACCGTCTACGCAGCAGGAGCGGTGTGCTGGCGGATCATCGAGGGCCGCCCGCACATCCTCGTGATCCACCGGCCGCACCGCCGGGACGTCAGCCTGCCCAAGGGCAAGGTCGACGCGGGCGAGTCCCTCCCGGAGACCGCGGTCCGCGAGATCCGCGAGGAGACCGGGCTCTCGGTGGCGCTCGGGGTGCCGCTGGGGTGCACCGAGTACACGCTGCCGAGCGGGCGCCCGAAGGCCGTCTACTACTGGGCGGCGCAGGTGACCGAGAAGGCCGTCCTGGCGTCCGACTTCCTCCCGAACGACGAGGTCGAGGCGCTCGAGTGGGTGACGCTCAAGCGGGCCCGGAGCTACCTGACCTATCCGCACGACGTGACGATCGTCGACGAGTTCGCCCGGATCGCCGCACGCGGTGCGCTCGAGACCTTCGCGATCGTGGTCCTGCGGCACGCGAAGGCGGTGCCCGCCTCCTCCTGGGACGGCCGCGACTCCACCCGCCGCCTCACCGGGCGCGGCCGGGTCGAGGCCGCGGCCGCCGCTCAGGCCGTGGCCGCCTGGCGCCCGCGCCGCCTCGTCTCGAGCACCGCCAAGCGCTGCCGGTCGACCATCGCCCCGCTGTCCGGTCTGGTCAGGAAGCCGGTCAAGCTGCGCGACGACCTCAGCCAGGAGGCGCACGAGCAGGGCACCGCCGACGTCCGCGCCCTCGTCGGCAAGCGGGTCCGCGCCCGCCGCACCGCCGTCCTCTGCAGTCACCGGCCGGTGATCCCCGAGATCCTGCGGGAGATCGCCCTCGCCACGGCGACTCCTCTCGGCGCCTACCTCGACGAGGCGGCAGCGCTCCCGACCGGGGGCTTCGCCGTGGTGCACCTCTCCACCGGTCACCCCGGCTCCGGCATCGTCGCGATCGAGACGCACACGCCGCTGGCCTGACCCGCCCGGGCCGCGCTGAGCGACCGGCTCGACGGATCCCTCCGGACCGGGCCGGTCGCGCAGCCGGGACGCGCCCGACGCACCGCGCCTTCCCCGCCGCCCCTCCGCTCCGCAATCCCCGGGGCGGACCCGTTCACCGCGCGTTCACCGAGCGGTCGGTGCCAGGACACGACCCCTCCGTACTCTCGCTCGCGGGCTGCACCAGGCCCTGTTCTGTTTTCCACGCTTTCCTACCCGAAAGGGATACTTGTGAGATTCTCGCGTCTCGGCCAGGCGGCCGTCGTCGCCGCCGTCGCAGCGATCACGCTGACCTCCTGCGCTGCCAACGAGGCACCGGCCGCAGGCGGCAGCTCCGGCTCCGCCACCACCTCCACGCTTTCCGGCACCATCACCGGGATCGGCTCGTCCGCTCAGGGCACCGCGCAGACCACCTGGGCCGCCGCGTTCCAGACCGCGAACCCCGAGGTCACGGTCAACTACGACCCGCAGGGCTCCGGCGCCGGCCGCACCAACTTCATCGACGGCGCCGCCGACTACGCCGGCTCCGACTCCGCGCTCAAGGACGAGGAGCTCGCGGGCACCTTCGCCGCCTGCGCCCCCGACACCAAGGCGATCGACCTCCCGGTCTACATCTCGCCGATCGCGGTCATCTTCAACGTGGAGGGCGTCGACGAGCTCAAGCTCGACGCGGCCACCATCGCGGGCATCTTCAAGGGCACCATCACCTCCTGGGACGCCCCGGAGATCACGGCCCTGAACCCCGACGCGACCCTCCCGTCGGCGAACATCACCTCCGTGCACCGCTCGGACGACTCGGGCACCACGCAGAACTTCACCGACTACCTCGCGGCCACCGCGAGCGACGTCTGGGACGCTCCTGCCGCGCAGACCTTCCCGTACCAGAGCGGTGACGGCGCCAAGGGCACCTCGGGTGTCGTCGACGCGGTCAAGAACGGCACCAACACGATCGGCTACGCCGACGAGTCCGGCGCCCAGGGCATGGACATGGCCCAGCTGAAGGTCGGCGACGCGTTCTCGACCATCTCGGCCGACGGAGCCGCGGCGGTCGTCGCCGCCTCGCCCATCGCCGAGGGCCGCGAGGACAACGACCTCGCGATCAAGATCGACCGCACCGGCACCGAGGCGGACGCCTGGCCGATGGTCCTGGTCAGCTACCTCATCGTGTGCCAGGAGTACGCGGACGCCGACAAGGGCGAGGTCGTCAAGTCCTTCGCCTCCTACGTCGCGAGCGAGGAGGGCCAGGAGGCCGCCGCCGCTCAGGCCGGCTCCGCTCCCCTGAGCTCCGAGCTCGCCTCGACCGTCGCCACCGCGATCGAGTCGATCAAGTAGTCCCACCGGCAGGGCCCGTCTCGCAGCACGATCGGCGGGACGGGCCCCGCCTGTGCCGGGCTCGACCCACCGGACGCCCCCTCCGAGCCCTAGCATCTCCCTGTGCGCCCCGCCGAACCCCTCGTCTGAAGAGAGTCCCCTGGAATGGCAACTGAGACCGTCGTCCGCCCGAAGGCGAAGGTGCGTGTCGGAGATCGGGTCTTCTCGATCTCGACCGTCGCCGCCGGCTCCCTCATCCTCCTCGTCCTCGCCGCCGTCGCGATCTTCCTGATCGCGCAGTCGATCCCCGCGTTCACCGCGCCGGCCGGCAGCCTCCCCGGCGACGCGACGAGCTTCTGGGCCTACGTCGGCCCCCTGGTGTTCGGCACGGTCTGGTCGGCGGTGATCGCCCTGGTGATCGCCCTGCCGCTCTCGATCGCGATCGCCCTCTTCATCTCGCACTACGCGCCGCGACGCATCGCGATGGCCCTCGGCTACGTGGTCGACCTCCTCGCCGCCGTCCCCTCGGTGGTCTTCGGCCTCTGGGGCGCGACCGTGCTGGCGCCGATGGTGCAGCCCTTCTACCTCTTCCTCAACGTGAACATCGGCTGGTTCCCGCTCTTCGGCGGCCAGGCGTCGGGCACCGGCAAGACGATCCTCACCGCCTCGGTGGTGCTGGCCGTCATGGTCATCCCGATCATCACCGCGGTCTGCCGCGAGATCTTCCTCCAGGCCCCGCGCCTGCACGAGGAGGCGGCGCTCGCGCTCGGCGCGACCCGCTGGGAGATGATCCGCATGGCCGTCCTGCCCTTCGGCGCTCCGGGCATCGTCTCGGCCGCCATGCTCGGCCTCGGCCGGGCCCTCGGCGAGACGCTCGCCGTCGCGATGGTGCTCTCGCCCGCGACGGTCGTCTCCTTCCTCCTGCTCACCTCGCAGAACTCGAACACCATCGCCGCGAACATCGCGCTGCAGTTCCCGGAGGCGAGCGGAGTCGGCGTGAACGTCCTCGTCGCCTCGGGCCTCATCCTCTTCGTCATCACCCTCGTCGTGAACTCGGTCGCGCGGTTCATCGTCAACCGCCGCAAGGCCTTCTCGGGAGCCAACTGATGTCCGCCGCCACCTCGTCGATGCCCTTCTCGCTGCAGGCGGGCAAGCTGCCCAAGGGCACTCCCTGGATGCTGCTCGTCGGCAGCTGGGTCGTGTTCGCCGCCGTCTTCCTGATCCTCCAGGCGGCCGGCATGATGAACGACTTCAGCCTCGTCGGAGCGATCTTCTGGGGCACCGTCCTCTTCGACGTCGCCATCTACGTGGTCTCGCGCCTGGTCGAGGGCGGCCGCAAGGCTGTCGACCGCCTCGTGACCTCGCTGGTCGCGACCGCGTTCATCATCGCGCTGCTCCCGCTGATCTCCCTGCTCTACACGGTCGTCTCCAACGGAGTCGCGCGGTTCGATCCGCTCTTCTTCTCCTCGTCGATGCGCAACGTCATCGACGCGGGCGGCGGCGCCCTCCACGCGATCATCGGCACGCTCGAGATCACGGCCATGGCCGCGCTGATCTCGGTGCCGATCGGCCTGCTCACCTCGATCTACCTCGTCGAGTACGGCCGCGGCCACCTCGCCCGGGCGATCACCTTCTTCGTCGACGTGATGACGGGCATCCCCTCCATCGTCGCGGGCCTGTTCGCGTACGCGCTCTTCGCGCTGCTCCTCGGCCCCGGCGTCCGGATGGGCTTCGCCGGCTCGATCGCCCTCGCCGTGCTGATGATCCCCGTGGTCGTCCGCTCGTCGGAGGAGATGCTGAAGCTGGTCCCGAACGAGCTGCGCGAGGCGTCCTACGCCCTCGGCGTGCCGAAGTGGCTGACCATCGTCAAGATCGTGCTGCCGACCTCCATCGCCGGCATCACGACGGGCATCACCCTCGCGATCGCCCGCGTCATCGGCGAGACCGCCCCGCTGCTCATCGTCGCCGGCTTCACGGCGTCGATGAACTACGACCTCTTCAGCGAGCGGATGATGACCCTCCCGGTCTTCGTCTACACGCAGTACGCGAACCAGGGTCCCGACGCCGAGGCGTTCCTCAACCGGGCCTGGACCGGCGCGCTGGCCCTCATCCTGATCGTCATGGCGCTGAACCTGGTCGCCCGCCTGATCGCGAAGATCTTCGCCCCCAAGCTCGGCCGCTGACACCCACCACTCGGCTCCGGCCGGAATCCCCGAAGGAAGCAATGTCCAAGCGCATCGAGGTCAACGACCTCAACGTCTACTACAGCCAGTTCCTCGCGGTGGAGGGCGTCTCGCTCGCCATCGAGCCCCGCACGGTCACCGCCTTCATCGGCCCGTCCGGCTGCGGCAAGTCGACCTTCCTCCGCACGCTCAACCGCATGCATGAGGTCATTCCCGGCGCGCACGTCGAGGGCGAGGTCCTGATCGACGGCAACAACCTGTACGGCCCGGGCGTCGATCCGGTGCAGGTCCGCCGGCAGGTGGGCATGGTCTTCCAGCGCCCCAACCCGTTCCCGACGATGTCCATCCGGGACAACGTGCTGGCCGGCGTGAAGCTCAACAACCGCCGCATCTCGAAGTCGGACGCGGACGCGCTCGTCGAGCGCTCGCTCCAGGGCGCGAACCTCTGGAACGAGGTGAAGGACCGCCTCGACAAGCCGGGCTCCGGTCTCTCCGGCGGCCAGCAGCAGCGTCTGTGCATCGCCCGCGCGATCGCCGTCTCCCCCGACGTCCTCCTGATGGACGAGCCCTGCTCGGCCCTCGACCCGATCTCGACCCTCGCGATCGAGGACCTCATCGAGGAGCTCAAGAACGACTACACGATCGTCATCGTGACCCACAACATGCAGCAGGCCTCGCGCGTCTCGGACCGCACCGCGTTCTTCAACATCGCGGGCACCGGCAAGCCGGGCAAGCTCATCGAGTACGACGACACCGCGACGATGTTCTCGCGCCCGTCCGTCCAGGCGACCGAGGACTACGTCTCGGGCCGCTTCGGCTGATCCGCCGCAGGCGAGAGCGAGCCGCGTCCCTCCGGGGTCGCGGCTCGCTCTCGTTCCACCGCGTTCCCTCCGGGAACGAGAAGAGCCGCACTCCGTGAGGGGAGTGCGGCTCTTCTCGTGCTCGGACCGTCAGGCGATGTCGATCGCCAGTATCGGATCGGTGGTCGGAGTCGGCGAGCCGCCGGCGTCCTCGACCGTCACGGCGACGACTCCGCCCTCGGTGAGGCTCCCCTCGAGCGGGGCCACGGTGCTGCCCTCTCCCCCGTCGAACGTCCCTGCGGCGACCGGACCGGACGAGCCGATGTACCAGAGCTCGTAGGTCTTGTCCTCCGGCAGCGGCGCCAGGTCGTCCACCACGAGGGCGGAGCGGCCGAGCGAGCTCGACCAGACCAGCGTCGCCTGCTCGCCGGTGGCGACCGTGCCGGTCGTCTCCTGCGCGTCGGGGGCGCTGCGGATCTGCTCCAGAGCCGTCTGCTGCTGCGTCTGGCCGGGGCCGGACGAGAGCAGCGGCGGAAGGGTCACTCCGCCGACCACGATCACCGCGGCGGCCGCGGCCGCCGAGAGGTAGACCGCGGGGCGGGCGAACCAGCGGCTCCGGGCGCGGTTCGCGGCGCTGCCGCCACCGTCCCGGCGAGCCGTCGGACCGCTCCGCTCGCCCTCGGAGGCGACGGGGACCAGACGGGGCGCGGCGGGCGCCTCGTGGTCCTCGTCGGGCTCCTCCAGCGGCAGCTGCGGAGTGGTGGCGATGAGCGCCATCAGGTCGGCCTTGAAGCCCGGCGAGGGCTCCACGGCGGGTGCGTCGGCGACCAGCGCCTCCGCCACCTCGGCGAACGCGTCGGCCTCGCCGCGCGCCTCCGGGTGCTCGGAGAGGTATCGCTCGTAGCGCTCCTGCTCCTCGGGCGTCAGGATGCCCAGTGCGTGACCCGCCGCGAGATCGCGCGGGTCGTCCATCCCGTCGGGGAGTCGCACATCGTTCACAGGGCCACCCCCATCTCTTCTCGAAGTCTGATCATTCCGTCACGCAGGCGTGTCTTGACGGTTCCCACGGGGCACTGCAGGATCCCCGCGATCTCGCTGTGCGAGTATCCGCCGTAGTAAGCGAGCTGCAGCGCCTGCCGCTGCAGTTCCGTCAGGCGGCCCATGGCGGCCGCGACCTTCTCGTGCTCGAGGGACACCTCCGCCTGCTCGGAGACCTGGTCGTAGTCGCGTCCGAGGTCTCGGATTCCGATGCGCATGTCCCGATCACGGCCGGCTTGAGCCGCGCGGACCCTGTCGATGGCCCTGCGGTGTGCCATCGTGAGGATCCAGGTCGTCGCGCTTCCTTTATTCGGAGCGAAACGCCCAGCGGTTTGCCAGATCTCGAGGAAGACCTCCTGGGCCACCTCCTCGGACTGGGAGCGGTCGACGAGGACGCGGATGATCAGGCCGAGGACCCGGCCGGCCATCTGGTCGTAGAGCGCGGCGAACGCGGCCTGCTCTCCTCCGGCGATGCGCTCGAGGAGGACAGCCGCCTCCGCTGTGGTGTCGTCCGTCATCAGCCCCGCCTCGCCCGCGCCCGGGCTGAAAGATTCCGCGTCATCCAGAAGGCTGTCACGGCCAGGCCTGCTACGACGACCGACACCTCGATCGGATGCGTCACGAATCGGACATCCAGCGCCAACGTGCCGATCGGCACGAGCGCCGGATCGCCCAGCCGGGGGGCCAGCCAGAGCGAGATCACCGCCACCGCCGCAGCGGTGATGCCCGGATAGCTGCGCGGGCGGATGAGGACCCAGAGCCCGGCGAGCACGTCGAGGACCGCGAGGACGCGCATCACCGTGCCCTGCGAGAGCGAGACCCCCGCGGCGAACTGGGCGCCCTCCGCGTCGTCGACGCTCGGCGCGGCGAGGAGGTAGAGGGCGGCGACGACCAGCAGCCCCGCCCCCGCCCAGACGCGCGCGCCGATCCGGAGAGCTCTGCTGTTCTTCATTCCGCTGGCGCCTGTCTGTGGGGACTCGGGCGAGGATCGACTCCTCCTGGGCCCTCGCCTCGCGCACCGTGGCGGCGATGCGAGCAGAGAAGGGGCCGGACCGCAGGAACGCCTCTCGGCGCGAGGCCGCTCGAAGCGGCTATAAGTGGAGCCCGGGGTTACTGCGATCCGGCTTCCGCCAGTCTACCAAAGGCCTCCGCGGTGGCGGCGAGCGGCGTTCGCAGTGGGTGAACGCGGGTTGCGCGTCACTCCAGGGAGTCGCTCCGCCACAGCCGCGCGCAGCTCACGAGCTCGGCCGCGGTGGTCGAGAGGCGCAGGGCGCGGGTGGTCAGCTCGCTCGCCCGGGCGGGGTTCACCGGCTCCACGTCGTCGGCGACCGAGACGGCTCCGGAGGCGCTCACGCGGCAGAACGCCGCGGCGCGGTCCAGTGCCACCGCGAAGTCGCCGTCGAAGACGCCGCGGAGGATCCGGTCGGCCAGCTCGGTGATCTCTGCCGGCCCCGTGGGAGTGCTGGCTCCGGCGACCACCGGGTCGATCGTGGCGGACAGTTCGACTCCGCGCTGGTAGAGGAAGCTCGTGCTCTCCGGGTCCTGCCGGATGACCAGCCGCAGCAGGTAGATCCGCCAGAGGGCGCCCGGCAGGCTCGCCGCGCTGGAGCGCGCCCAGAGCTCGGCGAGCGCGTCGATGCCGTTGTGGTCGGTGTACTCGACCAGGCGGTCGATGACCACCGGGTCGGGGTCGTTCCGGACACGGCTCAGCAGCGCGATCGCGGTCTCGTGGGCGACGCGGCTGATCTGCGCCGGGTCCTCTCCTCCCTGGAACGCCTCGAAGACGTGGGAGGGGAACTTGGTCGGCTTGTGGAAGCCGTCTGTCATGGGGCCGCCTTCCGCGGTCGTGCGCGCGGACGCTCTCGCGCTCGCGCTCCGTAGGGGGTTCGAGGAGGGTAACGCCCACGGCTGGACGGGTATGCCCGCGCGGAGGACGCGGTCCGCTCCGGGATCGTCCGCGGTCCGGGCCGCACCTGCTCCGGGCCGCACCTGCTCCGGGGGCGTCGACGGCCCGCTACCCTGGAGCGCGCGGGCCTCTAGCTCAGTTGGCAGAGCAGCGGACTTTTAATCCGCGGGTCGTCGGTTCGAGCCCGACGGGGCCCACCACTCGACCGCCTGGTCGCGCTTTCCGGACAGTGCCAGGGCGCAGCCAGGTCGCCGCACTACCGTGCAGAGGTGCTGACCGTCCTCCGCGTCCTCCTGCGCCGGCCTCGGCTGTGCGAGGCGTGCCGCGTCCGGCCGGCCCGCCGCCGTGACCCGTTCTGCTCGACGGACTGCGCGAAGACGTACTACCTCTACCTCTGACGCCCCGTCCGGGCCGCGGTGCTCCGCGACGGCGTCACTCGTGGCAGAGCGACCACACCTCGTCCGGGTAGTCGCGGACCTTCTCGCCGACGAGCAGGCGCCAGCGGCCGTCATGGTGCTCGAGCAGGCGGCCGGTGACGACCTCCGAGAGCCAGTCGGAGTCGATCCGGTACCAGCGGACGAGGCGGACGGTTGTCGCGGTGTGCGAGACGCGGGTCGTCATCGCGGGAGTCCCTTCTCGAGGAGGGAGCGGGGTGCTGGAACCAGCGGGGCGTTCGACGCGCGAACTGGGGGATGACCCGCGCCGGGACGACTCCGTTGTCGACCGGCCGGGAGACTGCGGCGGGCATCCGGCGGACCGGATGCCAGGAACTCTAGACGACCGCGCGGACGGTGTCTGTCCCGTCGCCGGTCACAGCGGAGCGACTCCGTTCAGCGGGCTCAGGGCTGGACGGTGCAGCCGGCCGGGCGCGTCTGCCGGAACGCCGCCGCCTCGCGGGTGCGGGAGCGGAGCCTCCTCGCGCGGCGGCGGAGGAGCCGCTCGCTCGGGCCGAAGGCTCCGGATTCGAGGAGCTGGCGGAGGGACAGGGTCACCTGCCGGGCCAGACGGGGATCGATGCGGCCGGGGATCCGGATCGCGTCGATGAGGTCGAGGGCGTTGCGCGTGGTGCGGGAGATCGCCATGACGGAACCCTAGGGAGGCCGGGGCGCGGTGTGCGCGCCCCGGACGGGGGCGCCGACGGGGACTGATGCTCAGCCCCGGGGCGCCCCGGCGGGATCAGTCGTGCCCGTTGCTGCCGTCGCCACGGCCCGTGGAGGACTGCAGGCGGTCGATGTGCTCGGAGGCCTGGGCCTTGGTGAGGTCGGCGGGCAGGGTCTCGCCCGCCTCGCGCGCGAGAGTGTCGAGGTAGCTGCGCTGCGGGCCGGTCATCGGCTCGTCGCCGGTGACCCAGTCGGACGGGTCCTTGCTGGCGCTGGTGTCGCTGCCGTCGTCGGCACGGGCGCCGAGGACGTCGCCCTCGGTCTTGACATCGGGATCGGTGGTGTTGTCATCGCTCATGGTGCGACCGTACGCCCGACCACCGACGTCGACGAGGGCTTGCGGAGCGGGCCCGGGCGCCCCGCTTCACGAGCCGAGCAGCGCGTGCGCGACGGTGAAGATGACCAGCCCGGCCAGGGAGCCCACGACGGTGCCGTTGATCCGGATGAACTGGAGGTCCTTCCCGACCTGCAGCTCGAGCTTCTCGGACGTCTCGCGCGGGTCCCAACGGTGGATGGTGTCGCCGATGATGCTGGCGATGTCGGTGCGGTAGCGGTCGACCAGGTTGGCCGCGACCGATCCGATCCAGGAGTCGACGGTCGCCGCGAGACCGGCGTCGGTCGAGAGCCGGCGGCCCAGATCGACCACGATCGACTCGATGCTGCCGCGGAGGGGGCTCGACGGGTCGTCCATCGCGCCGAGGAGGGAGGCCTTCGTCGCCTCCCAGGCGTCCCCGGCGAGCTCGCGGACGCGCGGGCTGTCGAAGGCGCGGTTCTTGATCTCCTCGACCCGGGCGATCAGGTCGGGGTCGGTGCCCAGATCCTGCGCCAGCGTGGCGAGGTAGCCGTCGATCGCGATCCGGAACGGGTGCACCTGGTCCTCGCGCACCGCGGCGACGAAGACGAGCGCCTCGCGGTACAGCCGCTCGTCCACCGCTCGGCTGACCGCGGAGGGCAGCCAGCTCGGCAGGCGGCCGCTGACCATGCGGGTGAAGCTCTGCGGGTTCGCGGTCAGCCACGCCTCCGCCTGCTCCACCAGCGTGTCCACGAGGCGCCGGTGGTGGCCCGCCTCGACCACGCTGCCCACCAGCGAGCCCAGCGGCGGGCCCCACTGCGGGTCGAGGAGGTGGCGCCGCGCCAGCGCCTCGATCACGCGCTGCACGTCGGAGTCGTCCAGCAGGGCGATCGCCGAGCGGACGGCCGCGGCGCTCTCGCCGCCGACCCGGTGCGCGTTCTCCGGCTCGGCGAGCCACAGCCCCGCCCGCCGGGCGATCCCGAAGGAGTCGAGCTTCTCGCGCACGATGGCGCCGCGGAGGAAGTTCTCCTCGACGAACTGCGCGAGGCTCGCGCCGATCTCGTCCTTCTTGGTCGGGATGATCGCGGTGTGCGGGATCGGCAGGCCCAGCGGCCGCCGGAACAGCGCGGTCACGGCGAACCAGTCGGCGAGCGCGCCGACCATCCCGCCCTCGCTCGCGGCCCGGACCCACTGCAGCCACGGGTAGCGCTCCTGCAGGGCGAACGACACGGCGAAGACGACGGCCATCACCACGAGCAGGCCCGTGGCGAGCCGCTTCATCCGGACGAGGGCGACGCGCTTGGCCTCGTCGTCGCGCCCGACGGCCGCGAGGGTGGTCATGACGCGGTGGGGAACCCCTCGTGGCGGATGCCCCACGCGACGGTCCACTCCTCGCCCGGCTCGAGCCAGCGCAGGCCCTGCCCGCTGTTGAAGGCCTCTGCGGGAGCGGTCATCGGCTCCACGGCGATCGCGGTCTTCACGTCGTCGCCGTCGGGGAAGATCCGGGTGATGAAGACCTGGATGAAGTTGTGCGAGGCGTCGGCCCAGAGGAGCACGCGGCGGCCGTCCGCGGCGCGGAGGCCGTGCACGCTCTCGCCGTCGACCATCCGGACGTCGGCCCAGGCGTCGTCGAGCTCCAGGTCGCCGATTCGGCGGCCGGAGCGGAGGTCCCACTCGGTGCCCTCGACCGGGTTCTGCACGGTGGGGTTGAGGCGCTCGTCGACCTCGATGTGCACCGCCGCGTCGACGGTGATCTCGAGCTCATCGGTCGGGACGTCGCCGATGGCGAGGAAGGGGTGCGTGCCGATGGCGACGGGCGCCTCGTCGGCTCCGACGTTGACGACGCGGTGGACGACCTTCAGCCCGTCGGCCTGCAGCTCGTAGCGGACCGAGGTCTCGAGGTGGAACGGGTAGCCCGCCTGCGGCACGACCGGCGCGGCCAGCTCGACGAAGGACGGGCCCTGGTCGACGAGGCGGTACGTGGTGCTCACCAGGAGGCCGTGGATGGCGTTGTGGTACTTCGGCTCGGTGATCGCGAGCTGGAGCGTCTCGCCGCGGTGGTGCCAGCGCCCGTCCTTCACGCGGTTGGGCCAGGGCATCAGGACGATGCCCGAGCCGAACGGCGGGACGGTGCTCTCCGGGTAGGAGGCGGTGATCTCCACTCCGTCGACCGAGAGGTGGCGCAGCGCTGCGGCCACCTCCGTCACGACGGCGTGCAGGGTGCGTCCCTCGGCGGTGAGGTCGAGCGAGAACTGGCGCCCGGTGGCGGGGGCGGGGGTGAAGTCGGCCATTCCTCGATCCTACGGACTGACGCGCTCGCCGAGCGTCCGGCAGCGGGTGACCGCGAGCCCCGCCTCCTCCAGAGCGGCGACGAGTCCGTCGGCGGCGCCCGCCCCCGTGAGCAGACGGTCGAACTCGTCGGGAGCGGCGACCCGGCCGAGGTCGACCACTCCGAGCTTCGAGGAGTCCGCGACCACGACCCGGCGGGTCGCCGCCTGCAGCATCCGGCGCTTCAGGGTCGCCTCCGGGAGGTTGACGTTGGTGACGCCGGCCTCGGGGTGCACGCCGGTGCAGCCGATGAAGGCGATGTCGGCGCGGATCCGCTCGAGCAGCTCGGACGCGAGCGGCTCGACCAGCGAGTGCTGCAGCGGCCGCAGAGTGCCCCCGGTGACGACGACCGTGAAGCGCGGGATGGCCGGCTCGAGCGCCAGCGCCGTGGAGAGGCCGTTCGTGATCACCGTGACGTCGCGCAGCTCCTCCCGCGCCACGAGCGCGTGCGCGATGGCGAGCGGGGTGGTGCCCACGTCGAGCACGATGCTCTGCCCGGAGGAGACGGAGGCGGCGGCCTCCTCGCCGATCGCGGCCTTCTCGTCGGAGGCGGCGCTCAGGCCCTCCTCGAGCGAGCGCTCACCGGTGGGCCTCGGCGCCGGGATCGCCCCTCCGCGCACCCGCTGGAGGACGCCCTCGCTCGCGAGCAGGGCGAGATCGGAGCGGACCGTGACGACCGAGACCCCGAGCATGTCGGCCATCGGGGCGACCCCGACGAAGCCCGAGCTCTCGGCGGCCAGACGCAGCCGCAGCCGGCGCTCGATCGCCGACGTGGACTCCTGCTCGCCGTCCGTCCTCATCCGCCCATCGTGCCCGCGGGCCGGTGGACTTGTCAAAGGGAAAACGAGCTTTCCTTTTCGAAGGTGCGGCCCTAGTCTGACTCCTGCCATGAACGAAGCGATCACCCTCTCCGCCGGCGTCGTCAAGCGCCCGCACACGCTGGCCGACGGCCGCGAGCTCCTCTACTTCGACGACGCCGACACGACGCTCCCCCCGGAGCGCGCCGCCGACGCCCGCCACCTCGACCCCCGCCCCGCCACCGCGCGGATGCGCCAGGACGTGCTGACCGGCGAGTGGGTCTCCATCGCCGCGTCGCGCCAGAACCGCGTGTTCCTGCCGCCGGCCGAGCTCGATCCGCTCGCCCCGGCGTCGCCGACGAACCCGTCGGAGGTGCCCAGCCGCTACGACGTCGCCGTCTTCGAGAACCGCTCCCCCTCCTTCGGCCCGCTTCTCGAGGACGCGGACGCGCCCGCCTCGCTGGAGGACCTGCGCACCCTCGGGCTCGGCCGGACGCTGACCAGCGTCGGCCGCTGCGAGGTCGTCTGCTTCAGCCCCGAGCACGAGGGGTCGTTCGCCACGCTCAGCGCCTCCCGCGCCCGGACCGTGGTCGAGGCCTGGGCCGACCGCGTGGGCGCCCTCTCGGCCCTTCCCGGCGTGCAGCAGGTCTTCCCGTTCGAGAACCGCGGCGAGGCGATCGGCGTCACGCTGCACCACCCCCACGGGCAGATCTACTCCTACCCCTACGTCACGCCGCGCACGACCCGTCTGCTCGCCTCGCTCGACAGCTACGGGCCCTCGATGTTCGCCGACGTCCTCGCCTTCGAGCAGGCCGGCGAGCGCGTCCTCCTCCGCGGCGAGCACTTCACCGCGTTCGTGCCGTTCGCCGCGCGCTGGCCCGTCGAGGTGCACCTCCTGCCGCACCGCCACGTCCCCGACCTGGCGGCGACCACCCCGGAGGAGCGCGACGAGCTGGCTGCGATGTACCAGCGCCTGCTCCGCGGCATCGACGCCCTCTACGACACCCCGACGCCCTACATCGCCGCCTGGCACCAGGCCCCGGTGCACGAGCGCCGCGACGAGGTGCGCCTGATGCTCCAGATCACCTCGCCCCGCCGCGCCGAGACGAAGCTCAAGTACCTCGCGGGGAGCGAGGCCGCGATGGGCGCCTGGATCGGCGACATCGCCCCCGAGACGAGCGCCGCGGCCCTGCGCGCGGCGATCGAGCGGGCCGACGCGGCCGTGCTCGAGGCCGGGATCGCACAGCGCCCCGACGCGGCGCTGCCGGTCGCCGCGCACAGCGACGACTCGCTTCCCGGCGACGCCGCCACTCCCGCCACCACCGCCGCCGACATCGCCGAGGAGAACCGATGACCGCCGCTCCCGCCTCCCTGACCGCCGTCGCCGAGAGCGCGGCCGCCGCCTTCGAGCGCACCTTCGGCCGCCCCGCCGCGGGCGTCTGGGCCGGCCCCGGCCGCGTGAACCTGATCGGCGAGCACACCGACTACAACGACGGCTTCGTCTTCCCCTTCGCGATCGACCGCGCCACGGCGATGGCCGTCGCTCCGAGGGAGGACCGCCTGATCCGGATCAGCAGCGCCTTCTCCCCCGACGTGGTCGAGGTCGCTCTCGACGAGCTCGGCCCCGGCGCCGTGACCGGCTGGTCGGCCTACCCGCTCGGCGTGGTCTGGGCGCTCACCGAGTACGGCGTCGACCTGGGCTCCCGCTCGGGCTTCGACGCGTACGTCGACTCCGACGTGCCGGTCGGCGCGGGGCTCTCGAGCTCGGCGGCGCTGATGTGCGCGATGGCCGTCGCCCTCGACGAGCTCTGGCACCTCGGCTTCGACCGCGCGACGATGGCCCGCGTCGGCCGTCGCGCCGAGAACGTCGCGGTCGGCGCCCCCACCGGGATCATGGACGAGTCCGCCTCCCTCTTCGGAAAGCGCGACGCCGCGGTGTTCCTCGACTGCCGCAGCCTCGACACCGAGGTCGTCCCCCTCGGCTTCGAGGAGGCCGGGCTCGTCCTGCTCGTCGTCGACACGCGCGTCGAGCACGCGCACGCCACCGGCGGCTACGCCGAGCGGCGCGCCTCCTGCGAGCTCGGCGCCGCGACCCTCGGCGTGCCGTCGCTCCGCGAGCTGACGGTCGACGACCTGCCGCGCGCCCAGGAGCTCCTCGACGACGTCACCTACCGGCGCGTGAAGCACGTCGTGACCGAGGACGTCCGCGTGCTCGAGACCGTCCGCACCCTGCGCGAGCACGGTCCCCGGGCGATCGGCGATCTGCTCGACGCCGGCCACGTCTCACTCCGCGACGACTTCGAGATCTCGGTGCCCGAGCTCGACACCGCCGTCGAGGCGGCGCGCGGCGCCGGAGCGATCGGCGCCCGGATGACCGGAGGCGGCTTCGGCGGCTCCGCGATCGCCCTCACGCCGGTGGAGAAGGAGGAGGAGGTCCGCGCCGCGGTCCTCGCCGCCTTCGCCGAGAAGGGCTTCGCGACTCCGGAGCTCTTCCTGGTCACGGCCGCCGACGGCGCGGGTCGCGTGCTCTGACCTCTGCTTCCGTCGACGCCCCCTGCGACCTCGCGTCGCAGGGGGCGTTCCTCGTCCAGCCGCTACGGCGCCGGATCCGGCGGAACGACGGCGCGCGATTCTCCCCCGGTGACCCGGACCAGCTCGGCGAAGCTCGTCGGGTAGACGGTGTGCGCGTGCCCGGCCGCAGCCCAGACCACGTCGTAGGCGGCGAGGGCCGCGTCGACCACGGTGCGCAGCGGCGCGGGATGGCCCACCGGCGCGATCCCGCCGATCGTCTGGCCCGTCGCGGACTTCACCTCCGCGGCCGGCGCCCGGGTGATCGATCCGCCCAGCTGCACGCCCAGCCAGGCGGTGTCGACGCGGTGGCCGCCGCTGGTCAGGACCAGCAGCGGCACACCGTCGAGCAGGAACACGAGCGAGTTGGCGATCTGACCGACGTCGACGCCCAGCGCCTCGGCCGCCAGTGCGGCCGTCGACGCGGCCGAGTCGAGCCAGCGCACGGTCGGGTGCGCGCCGTGCCGGTCGAGGTCGGCGAGGACGCGGTCGGCGGCCGGGTGGCTCCGTTCGCTCATGCCGCCGAGGCTAGCGCCCCGGCCGCGCTCACTTCTCGAACGTGGAGGCGTCGATCACGAAGCGGTAGCGGACGTCCGAGGCGAGGACGCGCTCGTAGGCCTCGTTGATCTGCGAGGCCGAGACGACCTCGACCTCGCTCGCGATGCCCTTCTCGGCACAGAAGTCGAGCATCTCCTGGGTCTCGCGGATGCCGCCGATGCCCGAGCCCGCGAAGGAGCGACGGGCGCCGAAGAGCGTGAAGACGTGCAGCGGCAGCGCCTCGGCCGGAGCGCCCACGTTCACCATCGTGCCGTTGCGGCGCAGGAGCCCCAGGTAGGCGTCGAGGTCGAGGGGCGCGCTGACCGTGTTGACGATCAGGTCGAAGGTGTTCGCGAGATCGGTGAAGGTCGCCTCGTCGCGCGTCGCGTAGTAGTGGTCGGCGCCCAGGCGGAGGCCGTCCTCCTTCTTGCTGAGGGTCTGCGAGAGTACGGTGACCTCGGCGCCCATCGCGTGCGCGAACTTGACGGCCATGTGGCCGAGCCCGCCGAGGCCGACGACGGCCACGCGCTTGCCGGGCCCCGCCTCCCAGTGCGAGAGCGGCGAGTAGGTCGTGATGCCCGCGCACAGCAGCGGAGCGGCGGCCTCGTAGGGGATCGACTCCGGGACGCGGAGCACGAAGTCCTCGACGACGACGACGTGCGTGGAGTAGCCGCCCTGGGTGATGGTGCCGTCGCGGTCGACGGAGGCGTAGGTGCCGGTATTGCCCTTCAGGCAGTACTGCTCCTCGCCCGCGAGGCAGTTCTCGCACTCGCGGCAGGAGTTCACCATGCAGCCGACGCCGACGCGGTCGCCGACGGAGTGCTTGGTGACCTCGGAGCCGACCTCGGCCACGACGCCGACGATCTCGTGGCCGACGATCAGCGGGTACGCCACCGGTCCCCAGTCGCCGCGGACGGTGTGGATGTCGGAGTGGCAGATGCCGGAGTAGGCGATCTCGATGAGCACGTCGTGCGGTCCGACGTCGCGGCGCTCGATGGTGGTGGGGACGAGCGGCTCGGTCGCGGAGGGGGCGGCGTAGGCGGTGACGGTGAGCATGGGTTCTCCTCGTGGGGCGGGGCGCGCTCCGAGGACGTGTCCGACGGGGTGGGGGACGCGAGAGCGCCGGGCCACGCTACCGGCAGGCGACTGGACGTCGCCCCCGAGCGCGGTCCGGCGCGGGTCCTGTGGCGCGGGACCGGTCAGCGCAGGGCGCGCTCGGCCGCCGTCACCACGTTGTGGATGAGCATCGCGCGCGTCATCGGGCCGACGCCGCCGGGCACGGGCGAGAGCCAGCCCGCGACCTCCGCCACCTCCGGTGAGACGTCGCCGGTCAGCTTCGCGCGGCCCGTCTCCGGGTTCTCGACCCGCGTGATTCCCACGTCGAGCACGGCGGCGCCGGGCTTCACCCAGTCGGCGCGGATGAGCCCGGGCACGCCCACGGCGGCCACCACGATGTCGGCGCGGCGCACCTCCGCGGCGAGATCGGCCGTGCGGGAGTGGGTGAGGGTCACGGTGGCGTCGAGGCCCTTCCGCGTGAGCAGGAGCCCGAGCGGACGGCCGACGGTGAGCCCGCGGCCCACGACGACGACATGCCGGCCCGAGGTCGGGATGCCGTGGCGCTGCAGCATCTCGACGATCCCGTTCGGCGTGCAGGGCAGCGGGCTGTCCAGCTCGCCCTCGACGCCGAGAACCAGGCGGCCGAGGTTGGTGGGGTGCAGGCCGTCGGCGTCCTTGTCCGGATGCATGAGCTCGAGCATCGCGTTCTCGTCGATGCCCTTCGGCAGCGGGAGCTGGATGATGTACCCGGTCACGGCCTCCGAGTCGTTGAGCTGCCGGATGGCGGCGCGGATGTCGTCCGCCGACGCGGTCGCGGGGAGGTCCACGCGGATCGACTCGATCCCGACCTCCGCGCAGTCGCGGTGCTTGCCCGCGACGTACGAGCGGGAGGCGGGATCGTCCCCCACCAGCAGCGTTCCGAGCCCGGGCACGACGCCCCGCTCGCGCAGAGCGGCGACCCGCTCCGCGATCTCCGTCTTGACCGCCGTCGCCGTCGCGACGCCGTCGAGTACCTGTGCCGTCATCTCGGGCTCCTCGGTCGTGGCGCGGCGGAGGGGGACGGTGCCCCGGCCTCCGCCGCGCGGGTGGTGCAGCGGATCGACTACAGCCCGGGGTAGAGCGGGAAGTCGTCGGTGAGGCGGGCGACACGGCCGCGCAGCGCCTCGAGGTCGGCCGAGGGCTTGAGCGCCTCGGCGATGACGTCGGCGACCTCGGTGAACTCCGTGTCGCCGAAGCCACGGGTCGCGAGCGCCGGCGTGCCGATGCGCAGGCCCGAGGTGACCATCGGCGGGCGGGGGTCGAACGGCACGGCGTTGCGGTTGACCGTGATGCCGACCTCGTGGAGGCGGTCCTCGGCCTGCTTGCCGTCCAGCGGCGAGTCGCGCAGGTCGGCGAGGACGAGGTGGACGTCCGTGCCGCCGGTCAGGACGTCGATGCCCTCGGCCTTCGAGTCGGCCGCCGTGAGGCGCTCGGCGAGGATCTGCGCGCCGCGGATGGTGCGTGCCTGGCGATCGGCGAACTCGGGCTCGCCGGCGAGCTTGAACGCGGTCGCCTTCGCGGCGATCACGTGCATGAGCGGGCCGCCCTGCTGGCCGGGGAAGACGGCCGAGTTCAGCTTCTTGGCGTACTCCTGCTTCGCGAGGATGAGCCCCGAGCGCGGGCCGGCCAGCGTCTTGTGGACGGTGGTGGTCACGACGTCGGCGTAGGGCACCGGCGACGGGTGCAGTCCCGCCGCCACGAGGCCGGCGAAGTGGGCCATGTCGACCCAGAGCTTCGCGCCGACCTCGTCGGCGATGGCGCGGAACGCCTCGAAGTCGAGCTGACGGGGGTAGGCGGACCAGCCGGCGATGAGCACCTGCGGACGGACCTCGAGGGCCTTCTCGCGGACCGCGTCCATGTCGATGCGGAAGGTCTGCGGGTCGACGCCGTACGCGGTCGCGTTGTAGAGCTTGCCCGAGAAGTTCAGCTTCATGCCGTGGGTCAGGTGGCCGCCGTGCGCGAGCTCGAGGCCGAGGATGGTGTCTCCGGGCTGCACGAGCGCGGCGAGCGCCGCGGCGTTGGCGGAGGCGCCGGAGTGCGGCTGGACGTTGGCGAACTCGGCGCCGAAGAGGGCCTTGGCTCGGTCGATCGCGAGCTGCTCGGCGATGTCGACGTACTCGCAGCCGCCGTAGTAGCGGCGGCCGGGGTATCCCTCGGCGTACTTGTTGGTCAGGACGGAGCCCTGCGACTCGAGGATCGCGCGCGGAACGAAGTTCTCGCTCGCGATCATCTCGAGGTAGCCGCGCTGGCGGTCGAGCTCCTGCTGGAGCACGGCGGCGATCTCGGGGTCGACCACCGACACGGGCTGGTCGAACGAGGCGGCGACGCCGGGGCTGGCGGGGGAAGAGGACACGGACGCTCCTTGGCTGGGAAACGGAAGGGGCCCGGCAGGTCGCTGCGGCGCGACACGGCTCGTTCGGGCGACCCGATCTACGGTATCCGTTCCAGCCCAGGCGTGCGGCGGGAAAAGTGTCCGGGGCGCTGCCCCGGAGGAGGTGCCGCTCCCTGATGGTCACCCATCCGAACGCCAGTCGCGGCGGGCTCACTCTAGCAAGCGGGCCGGGTGGCGCGGGAGTCGCGCCAGTCGGGGGCGGGCACGCGCGATCGTGCGACGATCCCTCGGGCGGTTCCGGCGCGGGACCGGGAGGGAGGGCGTCGCCGTGGGTCCTCGACGCCGCTCCGAGCGCGTCGACGGCCGCAGCGACGAGGAGCTCGTCGCGCTGGTCCGGGAGGGCCGCACCGACGCCGTCTCCGAGCTCTGGCGCCGCCACTCCTCGGCCGGGCGCACCGTGGCCCGGGCGTGGGCGAGCAGCTCCGATCCCGACGACCTGGTCTCGGAGGCGTTCCTCCGCGTCCTGCGGGCGATCGAGCGCGGCGGCGGACCCGAGGGTGCCTTCCGCCCCTACTTCTTCACCGCCGTCCGCAACGCCGCGGGGTCCTGGGCCCGGCGGGACCGGCACGAGCGGCCGTTCGACGAGGCCGACCGCGCACTCCCCTCTGCCGGCCCCGATCCCGAGGCGCACGCCCTCGCCGCCCTCGAGCGCGACCTGGGCGCGCGCGCGTTCCGGGCGCTGCCGCCGCGCTGGCAGGAGGTGCTCTGGTACACGGAGGTGGAGGGCCTGTCCCCCGCCGCCGCCGCGCCGCTGATGGGCCTGCGGCCCAACGCGGTCGCAGCGCTCGGGGTGCGGGCGCGGGAGGGGCTGCGCTCCGCGTGGATCCGGGAGCACGTGGCGGACGCCTCGGCGACGGGCGAGTGCGAGTGGGTGCTCGAGCGGGCGGGGACGTACGCGCGAGGACGCGTCCCCGTCCGGGACAGGCACCGCATCGACCGGCACCTGGACGGGTGCCTCTCCTGCCGGGAGGCGCTGGCGGAGGCCGAGAGCACTGCGCGCCGCCTCGCGTCGGTGCTGCTGCCGCTCTCGGCCGGCGTGAGCGGTGCGGCCGCCTGGGCGGCGGGCGGGGGCTCCGGCGCGGCCTCCGCTGCGCTGCCGAGCGCGGTCCGGGCGTCGAGCGCGGTCCGCGCATCGGCGGTCCGAGCGTCGAGAGCGGGCAGCGGAACAGGAGTGGTCGTCGCCGCGTCCGCTGCGGCGGCACTCGCGATCGCGGGAGTCGTCGGGGCGGCGGTTCTGCTGTCCGGGAACGGGGGCGGCGCGCTCGTGGCGGCGGAGGACGCCTCCGCGCGGGTGGACGAGCGCGCAACGGCCGAGGCGGTTGCGCCGGCGTCGAGCGGAGGAGCGACGGCGAGCGCCGACCGACCGGAGACGGACCCGGAGGACAAGGAGGCCGCGGACCGCGCGAGTGCAGGAGCGGACGGCGATCCGGCGGGGCGGTCCAGCGGCTCCGGCGCCGCTCCGAGGAGCACGGTGCAGACCGTGGCCGGAGGGGATGCGTCGGACGATGCCGGAGCGACGCGCGCAACCCACGGGAGGACGGGACGTCCGCCGCAGCGGGAGCCGTCCTCCGATCCCGTCGGCGCACCGGCGTCGAGAGGGATCGAGGCGACCGCCTCCCCGACTCCTGCCGCCGAGCCCGCCCCGTCCCGCCCCGCCGTGACCGGCAGCGCGGCACCGGCGCCCAAGCCCGCCGTCCCCGAGGCTCCGGCCCCCTCCGGGCCGCCGGGGGCCACGACCGGGGGCTCCGCGCCGGGCCCGATCGGCAGCGGCCCGGCCCTGCCCTCCGTCCCGGTCCCGACCCCCGCACCGAGCACTCCGGTCCCGGTTCCTGTTCCGACCGTGACTCCCCCACCGGACACTCCGGCTCCGGCAGCGACGCACGTACCGAGCACTCCGGCGCCGGTCCCGACAGAGGCGCCGAGCACCTCCGCTCCGGTCTCGACTCCCGCACCGGTCACGACCCCTACTCCGGCCGCACCTCCCGCTCCGGCCGCACCGACCCTCGCGCTCGACACCGACGGCCGGCTGCTGCCCGATGCCCGGGGCACCGCCGCGCCAGGCGCCGAGGTGCTCCTCGAGGACGCCTCCGACGGACGCCGCGTGGGCTCCGCCACCGCCGACGCCGACGGCTCCTGGACCGCGCCGGCGCTCCCCCTCCCCGCGGGCACGACCACGGTGCTGGCGCGCACCGCTGCAGGAGTCAGCGCCCCCGAGACGGTCGACCTGCGCGCTCCGGTGCTCCTCGCCCGGGCCGCGTCGAGCGGGGGCGCGGTCGGCGTGCTCGTGCTCGCCGATCCCGACGCGGACGGCCTCGACCTCCTGGTCGACGGCGGGCAGGTGCGGTCCCTCGCTCCCGGAGCCCCCGTCCTCGCCGCGACCCTGGAGGTCGGTCCTGGGAGGCACACGATCGGCGTCCGCTACTCCTCCCCGGACGGGCGGACGGGACCCGTCGCCGTCGTGTCCGTCGACGCGGGCTGAGGCGCGCGGACCGCCCCGTGCCCCACCGTTATCCTGGGCGGATGCAGCCCGAACCCGCCGCGTCCGCGACTCCCCGGCCCGCCTCCGCGAGCACCCGTCCGACGGGCAGCGACGCCGCGTGGTCCGGCGCCCGACCCGCGGGAAACCACTGGACCCTGACCTTCGCCTGCCCCGACCAGCCGGGCATCGTGCACGCCGTGTCCGGTGCCGTCGTCCAGGCCCGCGGCAACATCACCGAGAGCCAGCAGTTCTCGAGCGCCGACACCGGCCGCTTCTTCATGCGCCTGCAGGTGGAGTCGCCGATCAGCCGCGAGGAGTTCGCCGCCGCCCTGCTGCCGATCACCGAGCACTACGGGATGACCTGGCGCCTCGACGTCGTCGGCCGGCCGCTGCGCACCCTCGTCCTCGCCTCCACCGCCGGGCACTGCGTCAACGACCTGCTCTTCCGCCAGCGCGCTGGGCAGCTCGCGGTGGACATCCCGATGATCCTGTCCAACCACGGCAGCCTTCGCGACCTCGCCGAGTTCTACGGCGTGCCCTTCGAGTCGCGACCCGTGGTCTCGCCGGAGTCGAAGCGCGGGTTCGAGGAGCGCGTGCTGGAGGTCGTCGAGGAGCACGACGTCGAGCTCGTGGTCCTGGCGCGCTACATGCAGATCCTCTCCCCCGAGCTCTGCGCGCGACTGGCCGGCCGCGCCATCAACATCCACCACTCGTTCCTGCCGGGCTTCAAGGGCGCGAACCCCTACAAGCAGGCGCACGCCCGCGGCGTCAAGCTGATCGGGGCGACCGCGCACTTCGTCACCAGCGACCTCGACGAGGGGCCGATCATCGAGCAGAACGTGGTGCGCGTGGACCACTCGCACTCGGTCGCTCAGCTCGTGGCGATCGGGCAGGACGAGGAGAGCCGCACGCTCACGCAGGCGGTCAAGTGGTTCGCGGAGGACCGGGTGCTCCTCGACGGGGCCCGCACCATCATCTTCCGCTGACCTCCGGCGGCTAGCATGGTCGGCGTGAATCGAGCAGGAGCGGACACCGCGGGCACCGACATCAGGATCGGCCCGAACGCGATCCTCCGGTTCCTCCTGGAGCTCGTCGCGTTGGCGACCTTCGCCCTCTGGGGCTTCGCGTCGTGGGACCTCCCGTGGAACATCGTCCTCGGCATCGGCGCTCCGGTGGTCGCCGCGCTGGTCTGGGCGCTCTTCCTCTCGCCGCGCGCGGTCCTCGCGATCGACGTCTACGGCCGCTCGCTGATCGAGCTGCTCGTGATGGGCGCCGCCGCGCTGGCGTGGCTGGACCTCGGCCAGCCGGTCGTCGCGATCGTCTTCGGCGTCCTCGCCGTCGTCTCCGGCGTCATCGCGGGACGCCGCTCCCTCTGATCCTGACGGCGGCCGCTCAGGCCGAGGGGGCGCTCGCTCGGAGCCGTCCACCGCTGTCCCCGAGGGTGCACCGCGGTCGCCGTGCGATCACCGCCGCCTCGGACCGGAACCGTACGCGGCGTCCCGACTCGCAGCGGCAGGTCGCCATCGCGCTCTCCCGTCGATGCACCTCCGGGGGTGCGCCACCGCAGCGGGATCCCGGGCCGATCGCACTGCCGGGGCCCCAGTCGGAGATGCTCCGCCCCGCCTGATCGTCGATCTCTCCCCGACCCGCTCCCGCCTCCGCTCTCGAGCCGTTCCCCCACGCAGCCGGGCCGGTCCTGCTCCTGGCCCGCACCACGAGCCGCCCCGTCTCCGCCTCCCCCTCCCAGGAACGGCGAACGGCCGCCCCCGCCGCTCCGGGAGGAGCAGGGGGACGGCCGTTCGCGGCGGTCGCGGAGGACTACTCCGCGGCGCCCGCCTCACGCTGCGCCAGGGCGCGGCGTCGGAGGCCGGTGATCACAGCACCTGCACCGAGGAGGGCGAGGGCGGCGGCTCCGAGGAGACCGCCGTCGAAGCCCGTCGACGGGAGGCCGCCTGCGCCGTGGCCGGGCGCGCCCGGTCCGGCGGTCGGCGTGGAGGTGGGCTCCCCCGGTCCGGCGGTGGGGCCGGCCGTCGGCGTCGCGGTCGGCTCCGGGGTGCCTGTGGGCTCAGGAGTCGCGGTCGGCGTCGGGGTGGGGGTGACCGCCTCGGTGACGTCGACGCTCACGAGCGTCGCGAGTCCCGAATCGGTGTAGGCGACACGGCCGAGGTAGCGGGCCGGGCCCGCCAGGTTCGACCAGGAGACCGCGTACGCGATCGGCTCGCCCTGCACGGCGTCGACCACGGCGGGGTCGGTGCTCAGCGAGCCGAGACCGTTCTCCGGAGTGATGACGAAGCTGCGGAAGTCGAACGTGACGGTCGAGGATCCCGGAGCGGTCGAGTAGACATCGGCCTGGACCGTGTACTCGCCCGGAGCGGGGTCGGCGATGTCGACGCGCTCGTCGGCCGAGCCGGTCGCCGAGGTGAAGACCTTGTCGGTGCTCTCGCTGGTGACCGTGAGGTCGAGGTCGGCCGCGTCGTCGAGCGAGTCGAGATCGAAGCGGGCGAACTCGGCGCCCTCCGGCACCACGACGGTGGTCGTCAGCGACTTCCCCGTGGGGAGCGTCGCCGAGTGGCCGTCGGCGGCGGTGGCGTCCTCGGCGAGGACACCCTCGGCGAGACCGCTCGCGGTGAGCGGCAGCGCGCCGGTGATGCCGGGCGTGACCGTCACCGTGCCGGTGCCGGTCGAGCCGGTGCCGGAGACCTCGTAGGGCGCGTCCAGCAGGACGGGGCGCACCGCGATCGGGCTGCGGACATCGTGCTCCGCGCTCGCCCAGGTCAGGTAGCCGGTGGCGAACTGGTTGAGCGCCGCCGAGCCGGTGGTGAAGGAGACCGTGTACTCCGCCGTCTGGCCCGCACCCGTGAAGGAGAGGGTCGAGGGCGAGACGACGGTGTCGATCCCGGCGAGGCCGTCGACCGAGGCGGTGTAGGTGCCCGCGCCGGTCGAGGTGACCGTGCGGGTCACGGTCTGCGTGCCCGCGAGGGCGCCGATCGCGATCGAGGCCTGGTTGAGGTCGGACGGGTCGATCGCGGCGATCGGGTCGATCACCGGGTTCGAGGTGAAGACGTAGCCCGCACCCTTGAGGAACGCGATCCAGTCCTCCGTGCCGCTCTGGTAGAGCAGTCCGGGATCGAGGAACGCGGCAGGGTCGACGTGTCCGGCGCCCTGGGCGAAGACGTCCTCGGACGCGGCGCCCGACTGGTCGACGCTGTCGTAGGCGGAGGTCATCATGGCCGACTTCACCGCGGACGGCGAGGCCTTCGGGGTCGCGCCGAGGATCAGCGCGCCGAGGCCCGCCACGTGCGGCGACGACATCGAGGTGCCGGACTCGAACGCGAAGGCGGGGTCGTCGCCCTCGGCGTTGAAGCTGTCGGCGAGGATCGCGACGCCGGGCGCCGTGAGGTCGGGCTTCAGCACGTCGGCGCCGTCCGCCTCAGCGGGTCCGCGCGACGAGAAGCCGGCGACCTGCGGGACGGGGATGGAGGCTCCGGACGAGTTGCCCTCGGAGAGGGTCACGGTCGCACCGGCGGTGCCGGCGTAGGTCGTGATCGCCTGGTAGGCCTGCGAGTCGATCTGGATGCTCGGGACCGAGTGGTCGTCGACGTGCAGGGCGTTCGGGGTCGGGTTGAGCAGCAGCATGCCGATGCCGCCGGCCCGCTCGACCTCGGCCGACTTGGAGACGCGCGCGGTGACGCCCGCGGTGCAGGCGACGATCGTGCCCTTCACCTTGTCGGGGTCGAGGGTGCCGGTCTCGCAGATGGCGGGGTTCTCGGCGCCCGAGCGGACGACGTCGGCGCTGTTCACCAGCGGTCCGGTGACGTCCTCGTGGACCGAGATGGATCCTCCGACGAACTTCTGGCCGTCGCCGAGAGCGGCGGTCGCGGTGTAGGTCGGGATGGAGGACGCGGCGACCGTGGTGTACCAGGGCGACGCGTGGTCGAGTGTGGAGGCGCCCGCACCCGAGTTGCCGGCCGAGGCCGCGACGAAGACGCCGGCGGCGGCGGCGTTGAGGAACGCCTCGTCGATCGCGGTCAGGGTCGAGGTGGCCGAGCCGCCGCCGATCGAGAAGTTGATGACGTCGACGCCGTCCTTGGTCGCGGCGTCGATGGCCGCGAGGATGCCCGCTCCGGAGCAGAAGTCGTCGTCGTCGGTGCCCTCGTCGGGTCCGTTCCAGCAGACCTTGTACGCGGCGACCTTGGCGGCCGGGGCGACTCCGGAGATCTTCCCGTAGTCGTAGCCGTCGACGCTCGCCTCGACGCCGTTGTTGCCGGCTGCCGTGCTCGCGGTGTGCGAGCCGTGTCCGTCGGCGTCGCGCGGGGAGCGGTACTCGGGGTTGTCCGTCGAGCCGACCTCCTCGTCCGCGAGGAACCAGCGTGCGCCGATGAGCTTCTGGTTGCACTCGTCGCCGTCCCACTGCTCGGAGGCGGGGAGCCCCGGCGAGCAGGAGCCGACGAAGGTGCCGCCGTCCGACTTCACGAAGGAGGTGGTGGTGCCGTCCGTGTAGGGGGCCGCTCCGGGCGAGGTCGCCAGGGGCGCGCCCGCGAAGGAGGGGTTCTCGGGCGCGATGCCGGAGTCGATGACGCCGACGACGACGCCCTCGCCCGCCTTGTCGATGCCGCCCAGCTTCTGCCAGACGCCGTTCTCGCCCTCGAGGCCGAGGAAGTCGGTGGAGCGCTGCTGTCCGGTGTCGGGCACCGGGGTGCCGGCGGCGGCCGCGGCGAGCGGCGAGGCCTGCGCGGCGCGGTCGACCTTCAGGTTCTCGACCTTGCGGACCTGGGCGACGTCGCGGCGGCTCGCGAGCTCGCCCGCCTGCTCGCCCGAGAGGGTCGCGGAGAAGCCGTTGAGGGCGACGGTGTAGTGGTAGCCGATGGCGGCGTCGACCGCGGAGGCGACGTCCTCCTGGCGCTGCTCGAGGTGGGCGGAGTAGTCCTCCACCGGAGCCGAGGCGGCCTGCAGCTGCGCACCGTCGACGGGCGCGGTGCGGGCGAAGCGGGCATCGCTGCCCTGGTAGGTGGCCGCGGAGGGCTCGACGAGGGTGACGACGTAGTCGCCGTCGTCGAAGCTCTGGCCGACGGAGAGCCCGCCGACGAGCGAGGCGCTGCCGGCGAGAGGGGCGGCACTGGCGCCGGTGGTGGCGAAGGCCGCGGTCGCGGCGACTCCGAGGACGGCGAGGCCCGCGAGGATGCGCCTCTCAGCGCGGCGGACGGGTGGTCGGTGGGACAGGTGGATCGGCAATCGATGTCCTTACTCACATTCGCTGGGAACCGGATCGGTTTCCACACAGAAACGACCCTACGAACTCGATTGCTCAGCTTTGTTACGAACAGGTAACGAAGTTGACACCGAAAGGGGCCGATCCGTTGGCACTCCCCCTCCGCGAGTGCTAATTTATTCGCGTTGAGCCGGGTCGGCTCAACTCTTGGAACTCTTCGTTGCACGACTGAATGGAGTGATCTCATGGCTGTCACCTACGACCCCGTCCGCGAGCTGGACCGCCTCGCCACCGCCCTCCTCGGCTCCGGTCAGGGGCCCCGCCGGATGCCGATCGACCTGTACCGGGACGGCGACCACTACGTCCTCACCGCCGACCTCCCCGGCATCGACCCCGGGTCCGTCGACGTCGACGTGGACGGGCAGCTCCTCACCATCCGCGCCCAGCGCACCGTCGCGAGCGGCGACGACGTCACCTGGATCACTCGGGAGCGCCAGTCGGCGACCTTCGTCCGCCAGCTGAGCCTCGGCCAGGGCGTCGACACCGAGCGCATCGCCGCGTCCTACGACAACGGCGTGCTCTCGGTGACCATCCCGGTCAGCGAGAAGGCGCGCCCCCGCCGCATCGAGGTCGTCTCGACCGCCCGCCCCGAGCAGATGCGGATCGGCGAGGCGGCCGCCGAGTAGGACGACGAGCGAGGGCCCGTCCGCGATCGTGCGGGCGGGCCCTCCGCCTGTCCGCACGCCCTAGGCTGGCCGGATGCGCGCCTCCTCCTCCGACACCGCCGTCGGCGTCCTGCTCCCCCGCGATCTCCCCGCCTCCGAGGTGCTCGGCTACGCCCGCCGCGCCGAGGAGCTCGGCTTCGACGAGCTCTGGGTGGTCGAGGACCTCGGCTTCCGCGGCGGCATCGCCCAGGCCGGCGCGGTGCTCGCCGCCACCGAGCGGATCGTCGTCGGCATCGGCATCCTGCCCGCCGCCGTGCGCACGGCGGCCTTCACCGCGATGGAGCTCGGCACTCTCGCCGAACTGTTCCCCGGCCGCGTCCACGCCGGCATCGGGCACGGGATGCCGCACTGGATGCGCGGCCTCGGCGTCTGGCCGCGCAGCCCGCTCACCCTGCTCGAGGAGCAGTTCGACGCGATCCGCTCGCTGCTCTCCGGCGAGCGCACCGACCGCTCCGGCCGCTACGTGCACGTGAACGGCCTCGTCCTGGAGTCGCCGCCCGCCGTCGTGCCGCCGCTGCTGGCCGGCGTCCGCGGACCGAAGTCGCTGGCGCTCGCGGGCCGGATCGCCGACGGGGTCGTCCTGGCCGAGCCCGTGACTCCGGAGTACCTCGCGGCGGCCCGCGGCCACCTGGGCGGCACCGGACGGATCGTCGCCTACAACGTGGCCGCCGTGGACGACGATGCGGCCGCCGCGCGCGACGCGGTCCGGCCGGAACTCGAATGGATCGGCGAGCCGGACTGGGCGCCGCACATCGAGCCGCTCCCCTTCGCCGAGGACTTCGCCCGCCTGCGGGCCGAGAGCGCCGACCGCGCCGCCTTCGTCCGCGACCTGCCCGACGCCTGGGTCGACCAGCTGGCCGTCGTGGGCACTCCCGAGGACGCTCGTCGCCGCATCGGCCTGCTGCACGAGGCCGGTGCGTCGAGCGTCGTGCTAATGCCGTCGGGGCCCGATCCGCTCCACGCGATGGAGGAGCTCGCCCGGGCGCTCTGAGGCGCTCGGCCCGGGCGCGTCCCACCGGGCCCGGAGACGCGTCCGGCCCGCAGGATCCGAGGATCGTGCGGGCCGGACGCGTCTGCTGAAGCCGGTGATCAGGCCGACATGCGGGCCTTCAGGTTCTCGTCGAGGGTCGCGAGGAACTCCTCGGTCGTCTGCCAGCCCTGCTCGGGGCCGACGAGCAGGGCGAGGTCCTTCGTCATCTTCCCGGACTCGACCGTCTTGATGACCACGTCCTCCAGGGTGAGCGAGAAGTCGATGAGCTCCTGGTTGCCGTCGAGCTTGCCGCGGTGCGCGAGACCGCGCGTCCAGGCGTAGATCGAGGCGATCGGGTTCGTCGAGGTGGGCTTGCCGGCCTGGTGCTGGCGGTAGTGGCGCGTGACGGTGCCGTGCGCCGCCTCCGCCTCGACGACGCTGCCGTCGGGCGTGGAGAGCACGGAGGTCATCAGGCCCAGCGAGCCGAAGCCCTGCGCGACGGTGTCGGACTGGACGTCGCCGTCGTAGTTCTTGCAGGCCCAGACGTAGCCGCCCTCCCACTTCATGGCCGAGGCGACCATGTCGTCGATGAGGCGGTGCTCGTAGGTGAGGCCCGCGGCGTCGAAGCGCTCCTTGAACTCGGTCTCGAAGATCTCCTCGAAGATGTCCTTGAAGCGGCCGTCGTAGGCCTTGAGGATCGTGTTCTTGGTGGAGAGGTAGACCGGGTAGTTGCGCGAGAGGCCGTAGTTGAGCGACGAGCGGGCGAAGTCGCGGATCGACGCGTCCTGGTTGTACTGGACCTGCGCGATGCCGTCGTCCGGGGCCTTGTAGACCTCGAACCTCATCGGCTCGGAGCCGTCCTCGGGCGTGAACTCGACGGTCAGCGTGCCCTTGCCCTTGAAGACGAAGTCGGTGGCGCGGTACTGGTCGCCGAACGCGTGGCGGCCGATGATGATCGGCTTGTTCCAGCCGGGGACCAGGCGCGGGATGTTCGAGATGATGATCGGCTCGCGGAAGATCACGCCGCCGAGGATGTTGCGGATCGTGCCGTTGGGCGACTTCCACATCTTCTTGAGGCCGAACTCCTCGACGCGGGCCTCGTCGGGGGTGATGGTCGCGCACTTCACGCCGACGCCGTGCTTCTGGATGGCGTGCGCCGCGTCGATCGTGACCTGGTCGTCCGTCTCGTCGCGGTACTCGATGCCGAGGTCGTAGTACTCGAGGTTCACGTCGAGGTACGGGTGGATGAGGGTGTCCTTGATCTTCTGCCAGATGATGCGCGTCATCTCGTCGCCGTCGAGCTCGACGACCGTTCCCTCAACCTTGATCTTGGACATTGCTCTCCCATGGTGTCGATGACCCCGCACCTGTGCGGGACGGGCGGCTCTGCACCGCTCCGGATGGCCTCCGCCAGCCTACCCGAGGCCCGAACTGTCTCGATGTCGAGACAGTTCTCGATCGTCCGCGCCGGGGCCGGCGCACGTCGCCCGACAGGAGGATGCCCGCCGTCCTGCGCCGCCGGTACAGTGACGGCATGAGTGACCTCCGCCTGGAAGAGCTGTCCGCCTCGAACATCTCCGCCGTGAACGGTCTGAGCCTCAAACCCGGCCAGGAGCAGTTCATCGCGCCGGTCTCCTACTCCGCCGCCGCCGCGGTGATCGACCCGGGCGCCTCGTGGCAGCGGGCCGTGATGGACGGCGACGAGCTGGTCGGCTTCATCCACGCGCACTTCGACCCGGAGGCGGCGGAGGAGTTCCGCAGCTGCATCTGGCGCATCAACATCGACGCGGCGAAGCAGGGCCGCGGCGTGGGCACCTTCGCCGTCCGCGCCACCGCCGACGAGGCGCGCGCCCGCGGCTTCGACACCCTCACGGTGATCTGGGAGTCCGGCGAGGACGGCCCGGAGCAGTTCTTCCGCTGGATCGGCTTCGAGGTCGTCGGCGAGACACAGTACGGCGAGAACATCGGGGCGCTGACGCTCTGAGCGCGGCGCCGGAGGCAGCGGAGCCGGCCGACTTCGTCTCCGCCGTCCTCGAGGTGGTCGCCTCGATCCCGCCCGGCCGCGTGATGGCCTACGGCGAGATCGCCGCGGTCCTCGGCACGCGTGCGGCACGCGCGGTCGGCACGGTGATGGCCCGCTACGGCTCCGACACCGCCTGGTGGCGCGTCGTCCGCGCGGGAGGAGCGCCCCCGGTCGGCCACGAGGAGCGCGCCCGCCGGGAGTACGAGCGCGAGGGCACGCCCCTCGTCGTCACGCCGGGCGGCTGGCGCGTCGACGTGCGCAGCGCCCGCTGGCGCCCCTGAGCCGGGAGCGGCTCCGGGACGTGAGTCGCGAGCAGCAGCCGATCAGACGAGCGAGTCCCGCCAGGCCGCGTGCAGGGTGGCGAAGCGGCCCTCGCCGGCGATGAGCGCCTCCGGGGTGCCGTCCTCGACGATGCGGCCGTGCTCCATCACCAGCACCCGGTCGGCGATCGCGACCGTCGAGAGGCGGTGCGCGATGATGACCGCCGTGCGGTCCGCCAATAGCGTCTGCAGGCCCTGCTGCACCAGGCGCTCGCTCGGGATGTCGAGGGAGGAGGTCGCCTCGTCCAGGATCAGCACCGCCGGGTCGGCCAGGAACGCGCGGGCGAACGAGATCAGCTGGCGCTGACCGGCCGAGACGCGGCCGCCGCGCTTGTTCACGTCGGTGTCGTAGCCGTCCGGCAGCGCCTGGATGAACTCGTGCGCGCCGACCGCCTGCGCGGCCCGGACGATCTCGTCGTAGGACGCGGTCGGCCGCCCGATCGCGATGTTGTCGGCGACGGATCCGGAGAAGAGGTACGCCTCCTGGGTGACCATCACGATCGCGCGCCGCAGGTCCTTCGGGTGCAGCTGCCGCAGGTCCACGCCGTCGAGGGTCACCACGCCGTCGCTCGGGTCGTAGAAGCGCGAGATCAGCTTGGCGAGCGTCGTCTTCCCGGCGCCCGTGGACCCGACGAGGGCGATGGTCTGCCCGGCGGGGATGTCGAGGTCGAAGCGCGGCAGCACCTCGCGGTCGGCGGTGTAGGCGAAGCGGACGCCCTCGAAGCCGAGGCGGCCCCGCGCCTGCCGCAGGTCGACCGGGCGGGCCGGATCCGGGACGCTCGGCTCCTCGGCCAGCACGCCCGAGATCTTCTCGAGCGCGGCGGCCGCCGACTGGTAGGAGTTGTAGAACATCGCCATCTCCTGCACCGGGTCGAAGAAGCGCCGTGTGTAGAGCAGGACCGCCAGCAGCGCGCCGATCTCGAGCCCGCCGTCGAGCACGCGGACGCCGCCGATGAACAGCACCACGGCGACGGTGACGTTGCCGATCAGCACGAGCCCGGGGTCGAAGGTGCCGAACACTCCGAAGACGCGCTTGTAGGCGAGCCGGTACTGCTCGACGACCCCGCCGAACACGGACTCGTTGCGCTTCTGCGTGCGGAAGGTCTGCACGGCGCGGATGCCGGTCATCGACTCCACGAACTGCACGATCAGCCGCGACGAGGCGACGCGGGTGCCGCGGAACAGCGCCTGCGACCGCTTCTGGAACCAGCGGGTGAGCAGCGCGAGCGGCACCAGGGCGCAGGCGAGCACGATGCCGCTCACGCCGTCCAGGGAGACGAGGGCGATCGCGACGAAGCCCATGTAGAGCGCACCCTGCACCAGCTGGTTGATGCCGGAGTCGAGCAGCTCGCGGATGGAGTCGAGGTCGCTGGTCTGGCGCGAGATGATCCGGCCGGAGGTGTAGTTCTCGTGGAACTCCAGGCTCAGCTTCTGGGTGTGCAGGAAGATCCGCTTGCGCAGGTCGATCAGGATCGCCTGGCTCACCCGCGCGGAGAGCACGGTGTACCAGGCGACCAGGAGCGCGCCGACGAGTCCGGTGAGGATGTAGGCGCCGACCGTGACCGCCAGCGGGACCGCGTTCCCCGCGAGGACCGCGGGCAGGCCGTTGTCGATGCCCGCCGCGATCAGCGCCGGTCCCGCGACCTGGGCAGCGGTCGCGACGACGACCACGACCGCGGTGAGCACCAGCCGCAGCCGGAGCGGCCGCAGCAGGGAGCCGAGCAGCCGCAGCGAGCGTCGGCGCAGAGCCGCCGACTCCGCTCTGCTGAGGTCGTCGCGCTCCTCGGAGGAACCGAGCGTGCTCATGATCGCGTCTCCTGGTGGGTCGTCGTGGGGCGGGAGCCGATGCGCTCGGTCCCGGCGGGCCGGGTCAGCTCGTCCTCCTCGAGGCTCGAGATGACGAAGCGGTAGTGCGGACTGCTCGCGAGCAGCTCGCTGTGGGTGCCGACCGCGGTGATGCGGCCCTCCTCCATCAGTGCCACGCGATCGGCGAGCGCCACCGTCGAGGGGCGGTGGGCGACGATGATCGCCGTGGTGTCGCCGAGCACGCGGCGCAGCCCCGCCTCGACGCGCGCCTCCGTGTCGACGTCGAGCGCCGAGAGCGGGTCGTCGAGGACGAGCACCGCCGGACGCGCGGCCACCGCGCGGGCGAGGGCCAGGCGCTGGCGCTGGCCGCCGGAGAGGCTCATCCCCTCCTCGCCCACCTTCGTGTCCAGGCCCTCGGGGAGGCGGTGGACGAAGTCGGCCTGCGCGATCTCGAGGGCCTCGAGCAGCTCCTCCTCGGTCGCGTCGGGTCGGCCGAGGAGGACGTTCTCGCGCACGCTGGTGGAGAAGAGCGTCGCGTCCTCGAACGCCATGCCGATGTGCGTGCGCAGCTCGTCGCGGCGGAGCCGGCGGATGTCGACGCCGTCGAGCTCGATGGCTCCGCCGGTCACGTCGTAGAGGCGCGGGAGCAGCGCGGTGAGCGTCGTCTTCCCGGAGCCGGTGATGCCGACCAGCGCCATCGTCTCGCCCGGCTCGACCTCGAGGTCCACGCCGTCGAGGAGGTCGCGATAGCGTTCGGGAGCGTCCTGGTAGCGGAAGTGGACGTCGCGGAAGCGCACCCGGCCGCGCGGCTCGAGGATCGTCTCGGGGTCCTCCGGGTCGGTGATGGTGTTCCGGCTGTCCATCACCTCGAAGTAGCGGTCGACCGCCGTGCGGGTGTCGAAGGTCATCGAGAGGAGGAAGCCGATCGACTCCACCGGCCAGCGCAGCACGGTCGCGGTGGCGAAGAAGGCGAACAGCTCGCCGACGCTCAGCTGGCCGGCCGCGGCGAGCCAGACCCCGCCGAGCAGGCAGAGCGCGAACGCGATGTCCGGCACCAGCAGGAGGACGAGCCAGATCCCGGCGATGGCACGGGCTTTGTCGATCTCGGTGCCGCGGAGCTTCTCGGCCTGGCCGGCGAAGTTCTCCAGCGCGTGCTGATGGCGGCCGAAGGCCTTCAGGACGCGGATGCCGTGCACCGACTGCTCGACGGTCGTGGCGAGGTCGCCCGCCTGGTCCTGGCTGCGGCGCGCGATGCTCGAGTAGCGCTTCTCGAACGCGAACCCGTAGATCCAGACCGGGATCGAGCACACGACGAAGAGCACGCCGAGGATCGGGTTCCAGTAGACGAGGACGCCGAAGCCGACGACGATCGTCAGCGCGTTGACCACGAGCAGGACGAAGCCGAAGGCGATCCAGCGGCGGATGAGGCTGAGGTCGCTCATCGCCCGCGACAGGAGCTGCCCGCTCTGCCAGCGGTCGTGGAACGAGACGGGGAGGTCCTGCAGGCGGCTGTAGAGCGCCGAGCGCATGCGCGCCTCGATCCGCGTGCTGGGGGTGAGGACCATCCGGCGGCGCAGCGCGATGGCACCGGCCTCGACGACGCCGAGCACGAGGATGACGGCGACCGGGCCGATCAGCGGCCCGAGGTCGCCGGAGCCGGCGGAGGCCGCTCCGTCCCCCAGCGGCCCGTCGACGAGCTGCTGCAGGACGATCGGGATGACCAGCGACACCAGGCTCGCCACGAGCGCGACCGCGATGCCGCCGACCAGCCGGGGCAGGGAGTCGCCGACGAAGGGGACGAGGCGCAGCAGGGTCTGCAGCGTGCTCGGGCGCTTCTGCGCGGGGGCGCCGGGAGACGGGAGGGCGGGAGCGGACACGGCGGAGGGCTTTCGCGACGAGGGCGGGGCCTCCCCTGCCGGGT